>CAZSSU010000012.1:0-23066 GCA_964609415.1 uncultured Christensenella sp.
GAAGTATTATTACAATGCACCCCACTGGGAATGAATGGATACGATGATGATTATGAAGATTTATCTTTTGTTGATAGAATTAACAACAAATGCATCATCATGGAAACAATTGTGAATCCATTTTCCACTTCTTTTGTGAAAAAGGTTAAAGAAAAAGGAATGGAGTGTATTCATGGAATAGACATGTTGACTGCTCAACTTAGCGAAATATTTTCTTTTTGGTTCAACGAAAAAGTATCTTTTAACGACATCAAAGAATGTAAGAATCTGATCATGCGGCATTTGGATGTTTAATATTTTCAGTACACTAAGTAAAACACAATATAATTATCCAGCTTCACAAGCAAAGCTGGATAATAGAAGTGTCAGTTTTTTGTAATTAATACGCTACAATGAGAGATTGTCCAAATTCAACATCGTGTAAGAGAAGGATTTTATTTTTACCGATTAATCCAATTAATTGGTTCTTTCATGTTCATAACATCAATAATAGCCTGAGCACAATGATAACTAATCGAATCGAAAGTTTCGATGGTATCAGCTGCCTGATGAGGAGTAACAACTATATTGTCCAGCGAAAAGAGGGGATTATTGCTATTTGTAGGCTCAGTGGTGAAGACATCAACCCCTGCTCCAGCGATTTTTTTTTCTTTTATTGCGGTATATAGTGCGGATTCTTTTACAATTGGTCCACGCGCCATGTTAACTAAAACTGAAGAGCGTTTCATTTGATCAAAAACATGATCATCAATCAAGTTAACAGTTTCTTTAATGCAGGGAATATGAAGAGAGATAATGTCGGCCTCGCTAATCAATGTTTTAAAATCTACAAACCGAACGCCTAGTTCTGAAGCAATCGAATGATTTGGGTTAGTGTCATATGCAATAATCTCTTTTACACCAAAGCCGACAAGAACTCGCGCTACATTTTGAGCAATTGCCCCGAAGCCGACAAGACCATAAATCTTTCCGTTAATCGTCCGTCCCGCATACCTCATCCATTGACCATCACGAGTCGTGTTGTCTAAGTTTATTAGATTACGATAGACTGCGAGAACTTGCGCTATTGTCATTTCTGCAACTGATTGGCTATTCATCCCCCGAGCAGTAATGACTTTTACTCCATGACGTTTTGCGGCTTCTAAATCTATTTGGTCAACCCCTACCCCAAAGCGAGCAAGAACTCTGAGATTTGGACATGAAGAAAAAACTCTTTCATTCCACTCATCGCAACCCACAATAGCACCACAAATATCATTGCTTGCGGCGATGATTTCCTCCATAGACATCACCTTGTCGCCCTTATAGGTTATTACCTCGTATCCATTATCTTCCAGTAGACGCCTTGCGCGTCCACAGTAGTTTTCGAAGAGTTGTTTTGGAAGCGTACTCAAAACTTTTTTATACATGTTTTTCTCCATTTATCCTTTCACGGCACCAGCTGTTAGGCCAGCAACAATATAACGCTGTAGGAAGAATGATATTAATATTATTGGTAGAGTAATTACTACAGATGCAGCCATAATCCCACCCCAATCAATATTAGAGTAAGATATGAATTGGTAAATAGCTAAAGGTAATGTGAGCGTTTTACTGGAGGAAAGGACGAGTGCAAACATAAAGTTGTTCCATGAAAGAATAAATGCAAGAATGCTGCAAGTCAGTATTCCGGGAGAGGAAAGAGGCAACATTATGTGAAAAAAGGATCCATACTTTGAACATCCATCAATCCAGGCCGAGTGCTCAAGTTCTAGAGGCAATGTTTCAAATGCTGGTATCATTATCCATACAATTAGCGGAAGAGAGACTATTAGATGACATAAGATAAGTGATGTATATGTTCCGGTCATGTTTAGTTTCGAGAACATTGTATACCAGGGAACCAAAAAAGTTATTGATGGTATTATGCGAATGACTAAGACAAGACCGGCAGAAATGTGCATTTTTTCTCGTGCTATTGAATATGATGCTGGAAGCCCAAATATAAGAGCAATGCATGTCGAAACAAAGCTAATGATAAAACTGTTGAAAAGAGGTTTGCCAAAACTATATTTAACGAAAACATTTCCATAGTTTTTTAGTGTTGGATCAAAGCTGAACATTTTTTTCACATTCAAAAGCTGAGAGTTTGTCTTAAAGGAGGCTAAAAGCATCCATATCAATGGAAAAAGCACAAGTAATAGGATTATTATTAAAACAATGTAAAATATCGCGTTATTGCATGATTTTCTTCTCTTTTTTGTCATAACATATCTACCTCCGTTTTGCTCTTTGTTTTGATAGTGATAGCTGCTATGATTAGCACAATCAAAAAGAAAACAATTAAGGTAGCGGATGCTTGACCGAATTCCATGAACTCAAAGGCTTGTCGATAGGAAAGAATATTTAGTGTTTCAGTTGCGAATCCTGGTCCGCCTAGAGTAGTTGAATAAATAATGTCAAATGTCTTTAGCACATCAATTAAACGCAGAAGAACCGCAGTGAATATCGTTGGTCTAAGGAGAGGCAGGGTTATTTTTATAACAATCTTTAGCTTATTTGCCCCATCGACCATTGCAGACTCGTATAATTCATGTGATATTGATGTCAGACCAGCAAGAATAATTAGCATTACCATTGGTGTCCATTGCCAGACATCAACAATTATTAATGAGTATAGGGCTAAATCAGTAGATCCTAACCAATCTATTTTGGGGCCACCGAGCCAATTTCGTATAATATAATTTAAAATACCAATATTTGGCTCGTAAATCAATTTCCAGACCATACCAATAGCCACAGGGGTAGCAACCATAGGGAGCAGAAATGAAGTCTTTACCATGCTTTTGCCTTTGTAGTCCCGGTTAAGAAACAATGCGATAATCAAACCAAGACTTATTTGAATTAACAATGCAATGATAGCAAACTTAAATGTTCGGATGAGCGCATTCCAAAATCGCGCAGATGAAAATAGCGAAAAATAATTATCAAGTCCTACCCATTCCCATGGTATATTCATGGACATTCTCCATGAGTGAAAACTGAGAACTACTGTATATACCAAAGGAAAGGCAATCATTAAAATGATAAAAACTAATGTTGGAATAGTGAAAACATACTTTATATTTTTGTTTGCCCAACTTGAGATTTTTTCCATTTAAATATCACCATACCTTGCGAATAGATAAAATAAAAGCGCAGCATCGAAATAATTCGATGCTGCGCTATCGTATTTATCGCTTCTCTGAATCGATTAACTGCTGGAATTCAATATTCTTCTCTTTTGCTAATGTTGCAATATCTACTTTACCTTCGATAGCGGCAACAATTACCTCTCCAATGATATCACGGGCTTTCGCCACATTAATCATATAGGGTCGGTCAGTTGAACTCGCTACCTTTCCTGCAGCATCTGTAACAACTTGTAGTTCTTCTGGCCATGAACTATAAGGTTCTGCCCAAGCAGACATCCTTGCGCTGGAGCCACCTCTTTTTTGTACTTCGATCTGCATTTCTGGACTGGCAACCCAATTGATAAAAGCATAGGCTGCATCTTTATTTTGAGATGCAGAACTGACTCCAACTGCCCATGCTGTAATAAAAAAGTCACCATGATTGCCATTAGGACCAACAGGAAGCTGGAAGAAGCCAATTTCATCTTTTGTTAATACAGAGTTATCAGGATCCCAACTACCAAAATTAGTATTTGCATCCAGACGCATTCCAGCTTTTCCCTGAGTGAATAAATTCCATGTATCGGTCCACCCCATGTTCAATACGCCATCTGGGCCATAATCACGCAGGATTTTTCCATAAAACTCAAACGCCTGAATTGCTTCAGGGGTATCTATAGAGGCGTTTCCTTCTGAATCAAAGAAGTCACCTCCAAAAGCCCTGAGAAAGGTGGAGAACTGAGTAACAGCAGGGTTGGCTGCTCCCCGACATGCAAAACCATAAACATCATTATCTGGATCATGCAGTTTTGAGGCGACTTGATACATTTCATCCATTGTCTTTGGAATAGCCTCTATCCCTTTTTCTTTAAATAATGTCTTATTGTAGAAAACAATAGCACTCTCGACCATTAAAGGAAATCCAACAATATCACCTGTTTGTTTATCGCGACATATTCCTAACGAGGCTTCATAATAATCGTCAATTTTTGCCTCCTCTGGATTAGCGTCTATGTAGGGCTGTAAGTTTTCTAACCATTCATTTTGCGTAAAAAGTAAGGTTTCATCTAAGGGTCTGAACATAAAAGCATCTATGTCAGTGCTGCCGGCAGCAAAACTAACAGCAAGTTTATTGGATGCCTGTTCGTTACTAAACTGTTGAAAATTAATCTTTATCCCTAAATCCTCATATAACTGGTCTTGACGTTCGAGCAAAACCTCTGTAATAATGTTATTTACTCCTACAACATTAAGCGTAACATCAAACTTCTTCGCTGTTGTTGCTGAGCCAGGTAAAATAGCAAAGGATAGCAGTAGTATTGCAATTAGCATCAAGGGCAGAATTCGAATCCGTTTCATTTTAATTTACCTCCTTAATCGTTTGTAGTTTTCTGTAAAGGATAATCAGGCAACCATTATTTTGTGCATATTTGTTTAAAAAGTGCCTTGTTAAATATCAAGCGAATTTTAGGTATTTACCTCAGTAAATTTCATAGCATCTATTGTTTTGAAAAACACTTCCCGTTCATCATTGTTTAAAGAACGTAATGGTGATCGCATAGTATCGTGCTTTATTATGCCGCGATGTTTTAACGCTGCCTTGTATCTTGCCATGTTATTTGGACCACTAATGACATCTATCAGCTCATTTGTTCTTTTTTGAAGATTTCTGGCTCGTTCAAAGTCTTTTGCAACATAGGCATCATAAATAGCAACAAACAGCTCAGGAATCACATTAGAATTCCCGGAAATGGTACCATCACCACCTGCACACAAAGTCATAAAGAAGAGATCATCAGGTCCGGCAAGAACAGAAAATTCTCCATGATTAACATTCATGAATTTCATGAGCTTTGGCATGTCTGGAAAACTATACTTTATTCCAATGACATTTGGTGCTCGGTCAGCAACTCGTTGTGCGAGCGAAGGTGATATGTCATTTACAGCTAACTGCGGGATTCCATAAAGATAGACAGGAAACGTTCGTGAAACACTCTGTGCAACGCTGACAAAATGCGTTTCGAGTTCATCATTGTCCAACTTAAAATAATGCGGAGTTACAACACCAATACCATCAGCCCCAGACGCTTCAGCATGCTGAGCTAAATCGATGGTGTCTTTGGTTGTCGGAGCTCCAACCATTGAAAAAACTTGAACGCGCTGCTGAGCAACTTTTACGCAACATTCCAATACAGATTTTCGCTCATCGATGCTTAGGTATGCCATTTCACCAGTAGATCCGTTAGGGTATAGTCCATGTACACCTTTTGATATTAGGAATTCACAAAGGTTTTCTAAGCTCTTATAGTCTATTTGTTGATCGGGAGTCATAGGGGCAGAAACAGGAGTATTAACACCATACATTTTTTTCAAAAAATCACCTCCTCAAGTTTTATTGCATTATTTTATAATGTTAAAATAAGATAGTGCTTCTAGTTTGTCAAGTTCTATTTTGTTAACAGCTTATTCCATTTCGGAAACAACCAAGTGGTGATAACTTTAAGCAATCCATACCTTTTAAGCAATCCATACCTTATGTATTTGCTTAAGAACCTCGTAAAATGTGACGTGATAAATGAGCTATGATATGAATATATAAGAAATCCATAATTCTCTCGTGATTCTAGACGAGAACTCTATGCTTAGGACATGTGAAAACACACTGTCGAAATCAAGACAAGGGCATGATATAAGATGTGCATGTTTGTTTGATTTGCGTTATGATATACAAGACATGATTCAAACCTTGGAAAGGAACGGCTATGCAGAGATTCAGCGCGGCAGTGATTCGCCGCAGGAAAGGGATTCTGTTTATCACAGTGCTGCTGTGCATTGTGAGTGTGTTTGCTGCCATGACGGTGCTGGTGAATTATGACCTGGCATCCTATCTGCCAAAGGATGCGCCCACCACCCAGGCGATGGGGCTGATTACCGCCAAAATCCCCAACCTGCAGGTCTATCTGCCGGGTGTTCCGGTGGGGCAGGTGGCGCCAGCCAAGGAAAAGCTGAAGGCCATCGCAGGCGTTGAGGAGGTGCTGTGGCTGGACGATGCCCAGAGCGGCATCATTCAGCCCCTGGAGATGCTGCCCAAAGCCGTCAGGGATCCCTTTTACCAAAACGGCCCCATGTTTCAGCTGACGGTTACAAAAGAAAGCCAGGCCAGCACGGTGCTGCTCATCCGGGAGGCCTTCCCCGATGCCATGCTCAAGGGAGAGGCGGCTGATACCGCCCGCACCATCAACACCACCATGAAGGAAATTGCCTCCATCATGATCTATGTGGTGCCGCTGTGCTTTGTCATCCTCATCCTGGCCACCCGCCACTGGCTGGAGCCAGTGCTGTTTTTGCTGGCCATTGGCGCCGCCATCCTGATTAACGAAGGCACCAATGTGGTGCTGGGTTCCATCTCCTTTGTCACCCGGGCGGCCTCCGCCGTCCTTCAGCTGGCAGTATCCATCGACTACGCGGTCTTTTTATTGCACCGGTTTAACGAGCGCCGGGAAGAAGGCATCCCGGTGGAAGAGGCCATGCGCCTGGCCATGCAGCAGGCGGCCTCCTCCATTGCCTCCAGCGCCCTGACCACGGTGTTTGGCTTTATGGCGCTGATGCTGATGCGCTTTGGCATTGGCATGGACATGGGCATTGTGCTGATGAAGGGCGTTATCCTCAGCTATCTAAGCGTGATGGTGGTGCTGCCCGCGGCCACGGTGGCCTTCTCCAAGGCGCTTGAAAAAACCAGGCACCGGCCCTTGATGCCCTCCTTCTGGGGCTTTGGCCGTTTTGTGGTGCGCAGGCTGGCGCCCCTGGCGGCGATTGTGCTGATTATCTTGCCCCTGGCCTTCGTGGCCCAGCAGAAGAACGACTTTGTCTATGGCTCTGGCGGCATGCACAGCCCCACCTCCCCCATCAAGGTGGAGCAGCGCGAGATTGAGGCCATCTTTGGCCCCAACCGCATGATGCTGGTGCTGGTGCCCACCGGCGACCCGGCCCGGGAAGCTGCCCTGGGGGAAGCGCTTCTGGCGCTGCCCGAGGTGGAAAGCCTCACCTCCTACGCCGCCACTGTGGGCGTGCAGGTGCCTGAGGCGGTTCTGCCCCAGATGGCCAGGGATCAGTTCATCGATGGCGGGCAATCCCGGCTGATCCTCTCTGTGAACACAGCCGATGAAGGGCCGGAAGCCTTTGCGCTGGTGGAAAAAATGCGCGCCATTGGTGAAGAATTCTACCCCGACCAGGCCAATTTACTGGGCGAAAGCGCAGTCAACCTGGACCTGAAAACCGTGATCACCGGGGATAATCTGCCGGTGCTCCTGGCGGGCATGATCGCCATTGGCCTGGTGCTGCTGGTGAACTTCAAGAACCTGCTCATCCCCTTTATCCTGCTTCTGGTGATTGAAGGGGCCATCTGGCTGAACATGGGGGTGCCCTATGTGAGGGGGGCTGAGATGAACTACATCGGCTACCAGATTGTGTCCTCTGTGCAGCTGGGTGCCACGGTGGACTATGGCATCCTGCTGGTGCAGCGCTACCTGGAAGGGCGGGAAACCATGGACAAGCGCGCCGCTGCTGCCTGGGCGCTGGGCATCTCCACCGGTTCTATCCTGCCGCCTGCCATGATACTCACCTCCGCCGGTTATTTGCTGGGCTTGTTGGTCAGGGAAAACGGCGTCATCAGCCAGATGGGCATCATCATTGGCCGGGGCGCTGCCATTTCCTGCGGCATGGTGCTGCTGGTGCTGCCGCTTCTATTGGTGTGGTTTGACGGTTTGATTATGCGCAGCTTTATTAAAAAGAGAAAGGAAGCCCTCCATGAAACGACTGTTTCGTAATATTTCGCTGGTTTTGGCAGCCCTTGTGCTGCTGATGAGCCAGGCTTCAGCCCAGGTGCTGAAGGATGAGGTGGTCTATGCCCTGCTGTCAGCAGCGGGGGAGGTGAAGGCCATCTATGTGGTGAATGGCTTTGAATCAAGTGACAAGGCCCAGGGGCAGGATTATGGCCAGTACAGCCAGACCCAGGCCCTCACCCAGGCGGAAAGCTTTGCCTACAAGGAGGGTGAAACCACGTTCACCATGGCGCCTGGCCGCTTCTTCTATCAGGGCATTCCTGAGGGGAAAAAGCTGCCCTGGGATATCGCCATCAGCTATAGCCTGGATGGCAAGGAGGTGGCGCCTGATGCCATGTCTGGTGCCAGCGGCAAGGTGGGCATTGCCTTTAGCCTAAAACCCAGCGCTGAGGGAACCGCCTACAGCCAGAGCCTGGCCATGACGGTCACCCTGACGCTGGATGGCAAGCGGGCGTATAACATCCAGGCGGATAAAGGCACACTGGCCTATGCGGGGGGCAATGTCTCGGTCAGCTATGTGATTCTGCCCGGCCAGGAAGCCCGGTATGAGGTGACGGCTGATGCAACAGACTTTGCCATGACAGGCCTTCAGTTTGCCGCTGTGCGCATGGGGGTGGATGCCGCCATGTATCAAAACATGGCGGCCAAGGCCTTGGAAGGCACCCCCTTTGGTGCTGCGGCAGGCGGCATGATGGAGCAGTTTCTGGCTGGCATGCAGGGCCAGCCCACGGCCTCCTTCATGGACAGCCGCAACACCGTGCGCACCCTCCAGTTTGTGCTCATGAGTGAGGAGATTCCTGTCAACAAGCCCGCCCTGACGCCTGAGCCCCAGGCGGAGGGCAATGACACCGTCTGGCAGCGCCTGCTGGGCCTGTTCGGCGGCTGATCACGCCCTAAAAATGGGGGAGGGGTTTTTGTATTAACCCCTCCCTTTTTGATGCCTGTGCAAGATGGCGGGCCTGATGCCCGTTTGATAGACGGGTACATTCTTCATGTCGGGAAGGGAGGTGGCGGCAACGCGCAGCCGGGAAGAGGCTTTTGCCGCCTTTGAGCAGGCGGTGGCACCCCATGAGAAACAGGTGTATTACACCTGCCAGCATATGATGGGCAATCATGAGGATGCCCAGGACTGCGCCCAGGAAGCGATGCTAAAGGCCTTCCGGGGCTTCGCCCGGTTTGAGGGGCGCAGCAAGATGTCCACCTGGCTATACAGCATCGCCACCAATGTATGCATCGATGCGCTCAGAAAACGCCGGGAGGTGATTTCCCTGGATGTGATGCGGGAGTCGGGCTGGGAGGCGCCGGACGAGACGCCGGACGCCTATGAGCGCCTGGAGCAGGGCGAACGCCAGCGGCTTATCAAGGCAGCACTCAGCAGCTTGCCGCCAGATTTCAGGGCAGCGCTAACACTCATTGACCTTCAGGGGCTTAATTATCAGGAGGCCGCGGAAGCGCTGAACCTGCCCCTGGGCACTGTGAAAAGCAGGCTGAGCCGTGCCAGAAACCTGCTGATGAACGCTTTAATCAAACAGCCGGAACTTTATGACCCCGGCCTTCGTCATAAGGGTGAAAGGAGGGAAAAGCAATGAATTGTGAGCCATACGCGCCCCTCCTTGACCAGCGCCTGACAGGCGGGCTGGGGGAACAGGACCGGGCGGCGCTGGAAGCGCACCTGGCATCCTGCCCATCCTGCAGGATGCGCCTGATGGTGCTGGAGGACTGCCGTGCCATGAGCGAAGCGGACGAGGTACCCGCCAGCTTCGCCTCATCCTGGCGGGAGGCGGCCCGGAAGGAGGCAGACACAGCACAAGCAGCACCCCCAATGAGGACCAGGTGGATGGCCATGGCAGCAGCCCTTCTGATCATGATTGGCGGCGCCTGGCAGGCGCGCATTAATCCTGTCGGCCCTGCCGGCAAGCAGACGGAAGCCGTCATGCTTGACCGGGCGATGAGAAGCGCCCCCATGGCTGACATGGAAGCGGCACCGCTTGAGGAAAACGCCATGCTGGCGGAAAGCCCGCCAGCTCCCCTGGCTGAGGCGGAGGCCGCGCCTGAAACCACCACACAAAAGCCCGCCCCCGGGCCGATGATCCTGATGGGCTTGGGCCTGGTCACTCTGATTCTGACAACGATAACCATGATTAAGAGGAGAAAGAAAAAATGACGAAGAAACTGTTTGCGGGCCTGCTGGCCCTGTCCCTGATGCTGATGCTGGCGCTCCCTGGCCTGGCAGAAAATGACAATCGCCTCCTGACGGTGTCAGGCTCCGCCAATGTGTCCATCGATGCGGACTTTGCTACCATTGAAATCGGCGTCACCACCCGGGGCGGCACCGCCATGGACACCCAGACAGAAAATGAGCGGATCATGCAGGAGGTCATCACGGCCATCACCGCTCTTGAAATCAAGCGGGAAGACATCCGAACCAGCATGTTCAACATCTATGCTGATCATAACGTGGAAACCAAAGAGGTTACCTATGTGGTGAGCAACACCCTGGCTGTCACCATCAAGGACATCGATAAGGTGTCCCAGGTGATTGACGCCGCCGCCCGGAAAGGCGCCAACAATGTCTACAGCCTGTCTTTCCAGGCCAGCAAAAACCCCGAAGCCATCAAGCAGGCCATCACCCTGGCGGTGAAGGATGCCAGAGAAAAGGCCGCTGTGCTGGCTGAAGCCGCCGGCATCAGCCTGGGTGAGATCATCCGCATCGACCTGCCCCAGAACTATGGCGGCCTTTACATGGCCAAGGAAAACATGGCCATGGCCATGGGCGGCGACAGCGCGAGCGCCATCGTCTCTGGCAAGGTGACTGTGTCAGCTGATGTGACCATCGTGTTTGGAATCAAATAAATTATTTTATGGCTATCAGGCTGCCGCAAGGCGGCCTTTTTTATTGGCGGACAATCTTTTCCAGCACCTGGAGGGCAGTATCCACCTGCTCTTTGGTGTTGCTGTGGGAAAAGCTGAAGCGCACAGCGCCCTGGGGGAAGCTGCCCAGGCTTTGGTGGGCCAGGGGGGCGCAGTGGAGGCCGCAGCGCAGGCAGAGATGGCCTTCATCAGCCAGCTGCCAGGTGACGGCGGCGTTATCCTGTCCTGGGAAGTCAAGGGAGACCACCGCCACCCGATGATGAAGCGTCTGAGGCCCCAGCACGCGGATGCCGGGAAGTCTTCTGACCCCCTCCAAAAACTGGCCGCACAGGGCCATTTCCAGCTGGTGCAGGGCTGCCATATCCTGATTTAGGAGCCATTCAAGGGCTGCCGCCAGGCCGTAAATGCCCGGCAGATTGGGCGTGCCTGCTTCCAGGCAATCGGGATAAGTGGCAGGCATATCCAGGCTGGCGGACTGGCTGCCCGTGCCCCCTGCGACAAGCGGGGTGATGTGCCTGGCAAAATCCGGCCGCAGCAGCACAGCGCCTATGCCCTGGGGGCCCAGCAGGCCCTTGTGACCGGGCACACACAGGGCCGACAGATGCAGGGCTTCAAAATCAACCGGGATATGCCCGGCGCTTTGCGCGGCGTCCAGCACAAAGGGGAGGCCAGCCTCCTGGCAGATGCGGCCAATAGCCATCACTGGCATCAGGCCCCCTGACACATTGGAGGCATGCTGCATGGCCACCAGCCGGGTGCTGGGGCGGATGGCCCGGCGCATATCCTCCGGATCCATCAGGCCCTCGTGATCACAGGGCACACAGCTGTAGGAGACACCCTGGGCCTTTAACTGCTCCAGGGGCCGGGCCAGGGCGTTGTGCTCCATGGCGCTGGTGAGCACATGATCGCCCGGGCGCAAAAAGCCCTTGAGCACCAGGTTCAGGGCAAAGGTGTTGCCGGGCGTGATCACCGCGTATTCGGGGCTGTTCATGTTGAAAAGCTGGCAGAGCAGCTCCCGCAGCTTCAGCACCTCCAGGGAGGCTTCGTCCGCTGACTCATAGTTGCCCCGGTTCACATTGGCGCCTACATGATTCACATAGCGCCCCATGGCTTCAGCTACCCCGGGGGCTTTGGGAAACGAGCTGGCCGCATGATCAAAATATATTTGCATCGTATTCTCCTTTATGCTAAGATGCATAAACGTAAGCATTATAACACACTTGGGAGGTCTGGGATGACTAAAGGACTGGGTGCGCGCAAAAATCTGGTCGGCATTGGCGTGGGCATTGCGGTGGGCGTAGTTGCACTGGCGCTGGTGGCCCTGGGTAACCCCGCGAACATGGGCTTTTGTATTGCCTGCTTTTTAAGGGATATCGCGGGCGCTACCAAGCTGCATACGGCTGCGGTGGTGCAGTATGTAAGGCCTGAGATCATAGGGCTGGTGCTGGGGGCGTTCATTATCTCGCTCATCAAAAAAGAGTTTAAGCCCCGGGGCGGTTCTTCGCCCATGCTGCGCTTTGTGCTGGGCATGTTTGTGATGGTGGGGGCGCTGATGTTCCTGGGCTGCCCGCTAAGGATGATGCTGCGCATTGGCGGGGGCGACCTGAATGCCATTGTGGGCCTGGTGGGCTTCGCGGCCGGCATTGGGGCGGGGGTTGTGGCGCTTAACCGGGGCTTTAGCCTCAGGCGCGCATATACCCAGAGCTTCCTGGAAGGCGCTCTTTTCCCGATTGTCATGGCCTGTCTGCTGCTGCTCTGGCTGCTGGTGCCCTCCCTGTTTGCCTTTTCTGAAACCGGCCCTGGCAGCATGCACGCGGCGGTGGGCATTTCCCTGGCCGCGGGGCTGATTGTGGGCATCCTCACCCAGCGCAGCCGGCTGTGCTGTGCGGGCGGCGTGCGCGACGCGCTGATGTTCCGGGATTTCCACCTGCTCTATGGCTTCCTGGCGGTGATTGTGACGGTGCTGGTGGGCAACCTCATCCTGGGCAAGTTCAACCTGGGCTTTGAAGGCCAGCCTGTGGCCCACAGCGACGGCCTTTGGAACTTCCTGGGCATGGCCCTGGTGGGCTGGGGCAGCGTGCTGCTGGGCGGATGCCCGCTGCGGCAGCTGATCCTGTCTGGTGAAGGCTCAAGCGATTCGGGCATCACCGTGATGGGCTACATCGCCGGTGCTGCTTTCTGCCACAATTTTGGCCTGGCCGCGTCAGGCGCCGGCCCCACCACCAATGGCATGGTGGCGGTGGGCATTGGCCTGGTTGTGATGCTGATTGTGTCCCTTGTCAACAAACAAAAGGAGGCCTGAGATGAAAACTGTCAATGCCTGCGGGCGTGCCTGCCCCGAACCTGTTTTATTGACTAAAAAGGCCCTGGCTGAAAGCCCTGATGGCATCAGTGTGTCAGTGGACAATGTGGTGGCGGCTGAGAACATCACCCGTTTTGCCCAGAGCAAAGGCCACAGCGTCACCCAGCGCGAGGAAAAGGACATCATCATCCTTGACATCCGCTAAGACGGCTGAATATATCGCCACCTTCTACACCCACCACGCGGCGCTGGTCAGCTGCCGGGCGCTATTGTCCCAGGGCCATCAGGCCCGGATGATGCCGGTGCCCCGCCAGCTCAGCTCCTCCTGCGGCACCTGTGTGCACTACCATGCGCCAGGGCCCTGCCTGGACAGGCTGCATCAGGATATGGAGCAGGTGGTGCGGGTGACAGACGCCGGCTATGAAATGATTCATAGCAATATGTAAAACGGTACCAGTCAACAGGCGCGGAAACCCCGCGCCTTTTGCGTACCCTTTATGCCAGCGGCAAGCGGATGGTGAAGCAGGCACCCTGATCATTGGCTGCTGTAATCTTGCCCTGATGCAGCCTGACAATTTCAAGGGCCAGGGCAAGCCCGATGCCGGTGGCGCCGCCAGCACCTGCGTAAAAACGTTCAAAAATATGCTTTTGGTCTTCCTGTGAAATGCCCGGGCCATCATCCTGGACCCGGATGATGGCGTCCCCGCCCTGCTTGAACAGCTTCAGGCTGACCTGCTTATTGCCATGGCGCAGCGCGTTGGTGAGCAGGTTGCTCACGGCTTTGCCCAGCTGCGCTTCGTCGCCCATTACCCAGATGGTTTCATCGGGAATGTAGGGGTCAAGGGCAATGCCTTTGCGCGTGGCGGTTGCCTGCACATGGTGCATGGTGGCAAAAAGCGCTTCGCCCAGGTTAAGCCGTTCTTTTTTCAGGGTGATGGCCCCGCTGTCCAGGCGCGAAAGGGCCAGAATTTCTTCGGTTAGGGCGGCCATGCGCTCGCCCTCCTCAAGGATGACCTGACCCCCCTCCGCCGGGGGGATAAGCCCCATGTGGATGCCTTCCGCATAGCCTTGAATGGTCATGAGTGGGGTTTTGAGCTCATGGGAGGCGTTTTGGAAAAAGCGTTTCAAGCGGCTTTGGGTATCATCCAGCCTGGCGCCAGCCAGAGCCCCTGCGATGCTGGCAATCACCGCGCTTAACAATGCCGTCAGCATAAAGAGCTGGTTTAAACGGCGCGAAAAATCCTTCATGGGGCTAATATTCGCATAAATTACGGCCAATTCGGATTCGGATGAATATTCGTCCAGCATCAATGGCTGGTAGGCGGTAAACACCTGTTGCCCTTCCAGCGTCAGCGGCAGGATGTGGGAGGGCTTTGCATCGCTTTGGCGCAAATGCGCCAACAGCGCTGTCTCCAAGGGGTTAAGCCCGGGCATATGCGGCGCGCCATAGCCATCGCGCATATAGAAATCAGTGTCCACAAAGAGCAAGTTTACCTCAAGGGGGGTAAAGCCGGAGGCCTGGCGGACAGGGCGCCTTTCTCCCAGCAATTCCAGGCGGGTCTGTTCAATGGCTTGCCGCGCCTGATCCTCCATATAGCGGTTAAGCCACAGGTTCACCGCCAAGGTCACCACCACCAGCGCTGCCATCAGCGCTGTTAGTGTCATCAGCGGCACCTTCCAGCGAAAGCTTTTCATCTCAGGTCTTCCTTTTCAAGCCGATAGCCAAAGCCCCAGATGGTTTTTATCTGGACGCGGCTTTTCATGAGGGACAGTTTTTTACGCAGACGCCTGACTGTTTCATCGGTCACCCGCGTTTCCACCTCCGCCTCAATGCCCCAGACATCGCTCAGCAGCTCTTCCCGGGAGCAGGCTTTGCCCGGCCTTGCCATCAAATGGCGCAGCAGGGCCAGCTCCAGTGAGGTGAGGGGCAACTCCTGATGGGCGCACATGATGCGGCGCTCCAGCGGGATATACTGCAAATCCTCAAACATAAGGACCTCTGCTTGCTTTGCTTCTTTCAGCGCTTCTTCTTCCATGTCCACCCGGCGCAGCAGAGCCTTCACCCGCATGGCCAGAATAGAGGGGCGGAAAGGCTTGTTCAGGTAGTCATCCCCGCCGATGGATATGCCCATGATGTAATCGGTTTCACTTTCCCGGGCTGTCAGAATGATGATGGGAACGCGTGAGATGGCACGCAGCCTGGCGCAGATGGCAAGCCCGTCCGTGCCGGGCATCATGATGTCCAAAATTACCAGGTCAGCGGGCTTTTTGATGAAGGCTTCATACAACAGGTCACCCGTTTCAAAGGTGCGGGCTTCGTAACCCGCATCCTCCAGGAAATGGGCGATCAGCGTGCGGATATGCGCCTCGTCATCAGCTGCGTAGATCAATTTTTTCATGCGCTTCTCCCTGTGCGAAAAGGCCGCCCCGCTGGGGGACGGCCAGGGTCCTGTCAATTGTAGCACGGGCCTATCTCTTCGTAAACGGCATCAGACGGCCTGGAAGTGGGAGATTACTTTTTCTTCAATGGGCGCAATTGCTTCCAGGATGCTGTCAATTTGCTGGTTGAGTGCATTGATTTCTTTCGTGCTGGGCGCGTCAGAGGCTTCAAGCGTGATGAGCTTTTCAAACAGCGCATCCAAATCGTTATATGCCTTTAACAGCTGGCTGCGTTCTTCCTCAGTCAGGAAGGTGAGGGAGGCTACATAGGCTTCGTTGTCCTGGCTGTCATCTGTTTCATCCTCATCATCAGGCACGGTTTCCTCATCCTCATACCAGCTGGTGTCATCGGCTGATTCTTCATCATCCGCATACCATTCATCTTCATTTCGCCAGGCACAATCCAGCGGAGCGCCGCAGGCTTCACAAAAGCCGCCCATCTGCTCATCCGCATCATCCAGGTCTGTCTCATCCCCATAGCCATTGTCCATGTCCCAGTCGGC
Source organism: uncultured Christensenella sp. (assembly GCA_964609415.1). Lineage (GTDB taxonomy): Bacteria > Bacillota > Clostridia > Christensenellales > Aristaeellaceae > UBA6115. The sequence continues at coordinate 16,109 of CAZSSU010000012.1, forward strand.
GCTTTTATCCTGATTAAGCTTCTCCTCGATTTTCTGTTCGATGGCTTCAATGCTTTGATATAGGGCCTCAATTTCCTTCAGCTTTGGGTCGGCTTGGGCATCAAGGGGGGCCTCAGGGGACTTGTCCAGTTGTTCAAGCAAGGCGTCGATTTTCGCATAGATTTCTTTGAGAAGCTGGTTTTCCTGTTGGCTTAAGAAGGGATAGTCGTCAGATTCTTGGGCATGGGCCCCCAGGGCAAGCCCCAGCAGCAAAGCCAGCAGCAGGGGGATCAGCAACAGTTTTTGTTTCATGATGTGTCACTCCTTTTCTTGGGATGTTTCCCAGTGCCCTGATTCTGCTCTGGATGAGTGATTTTCATCCACCGTCAAGCTGCGTTAAAACTGTCACAAATCTGTCAAAGCAGGCTGCCTAAAGCGGCCCTTGCTTGAAGGCCCATAGGCGCTGTGGTATAATCGCGCTGCTTCATTTGATGAGGAGGGGCCTTGTTCAAGCGTCTTTTTTCTGCTAAACCCACCCTGGAGGGGGAGAAGATTACCCTGCGCCTGGTGGAAACCGGTCAGCGCGCGCCTGAAAGCGGCATTGAAGCGGGGTTCAGCTTTGACATCTGCCCCCGGGGCAGCCGCAAAAGCGCGGGCTATGTGAGTGTGCGCCTGGGGGAAAGCCCGGAGCTGTACTACCTGGGCCACATCGGCTACCGGGTGTATGAGGGCTACCGCGGCCAGGGCTATGCTCATCAGGCAGTCAAAAGGCTGATCCCGCTGCTCCATGGGCTGGGGCTTAAAAGCGTGGTAATCACCACCGATGTGGACAACCTCCCCTCCCGCAGAACCTGTGAAAAGCTGGGCTGCGTGTTGGAGCGCATCGCCCCGGTGCCCCGCAAGCACCAGCCGGCGTGCATGATGTCAAAGGCGAAGTGCAGGTATATCCTGATGATTTCAGGGCCGATGGAATGTCTGGAGGGCTTGGATATTTGATCATAGATGTGAAGGGGCTTAAAACCCGGGCGGAACAGCTGGGGGACAGCGGTGAAAAGCTGCTGCTGCTGCATGGCTGGGGCCCCCGGAGTGTGAGCCTGGAAAAAAACCTCCTGCCCCTGGGGAAGCGCCTCAGCGGCAGGTATCAGGTGACGATGCTGGATTTCCCCGGCCATGGGGACAGCCAGGCGCAGGAGGCCAACTGGGGGGTGCCCGAGTATGCCGCCTGGACGCTTGCGGCCATGGATGCCCTGGGGCTTAACCAGGCGGTTATTCTGGCCCATTCCTTTGGCGGCCGGGTGGCCCTGTACATGGCGAAAAACCATCCTGAGCGGGTCAGCAAACTGATCCTCACCGGCTGCGCCGGCCTGCGTGAAAAGCGCAGCTTCAAGGCGAAAACCCGTGCGGTGGGCTTTAAAATAGCCAGGACCGCGCTGCAAGTGGCCAGCAAAATCCCCGCCCTTAAGGCGGCAAGCGACAAGGCTTTAACTGACCTGCGCGGCGCTTTTTCCTCCGCTGATTACCTGCTGACCCCTGAGAATCTTAGGGGCAGCTTCAGCAAAATCGTTCGCCAGGATCTGCGGCCCCTGCTGCCGGGCATTTCCCAGCCCACCCTGCTGGTGTGGGGGGAGAAGGACAGCGCTACCCCCCTGTGGATGGGTGAAGCGATGGCGGCGGATATGCCCCAGGCCACCCTCCTGGTGTATCAGGGGGATGACCACTGGGCCTACCAGAATCAGCCCGCCCGCTTTTGCAATGCGGTGGAAGCCTTTTTAGAGGAGGATTTTCTGCCGTGAACGCGATGGTGAGCTTTTCAAGGTTCGTTTTATGGTTTATGCCGGCGGTGGCAATGCTGCCCGCCGGGAAATTGTTGATGCAGTATTTCCAGCTGTCCAGCTACCAGTTTGGCGGCTTTTTAAGAACCCTATACCGCCAGCGGCTGAGGGTGTTCTGGCCGGGCCTTGTGCTGACGCTGCTAAGCCTGCTGTTCACCTTCCTGGCCTCCCTGGCCCAGGGTGCTCCTCTGTGGGTGGAGGCGCTGGTGGCCCTGCTGTGTGCGGGGCTCATCCTGCTGTCTGGCATCGGGATTGGTTTTTTCAGCTATCAGGAGAAGAAAGCCAAGAAGCGCCTGGTTGTGACCGCCCGGGTGAAGCGCCTGGCGCTGGCCTGGCTGACAGTGGGGCTGATTGTGTCGGCCCTGTTGCGCCGTTTTGTGGTGATGGGCTTTAGCGCGCTGGTGGTACCGGTGCTTTTGCCCCTGTGGCTGATTATCGCCGCCTACCTCATGTGGCCGGTTGAAAAAGGCGTGCAGCAGCTATACCGCCAGGATGCCAAAAACATTCTGGAAGCCTATAAAAAAGGCGGCCTGGTGGCCATTGGCATCACCGGTTCCTATGGCAAAACCACGGTGAAAAACATCCTGGCCAGCATGCTCAGCCAGCAGTATCCCACCCTGGCCTCCCCGGTCAGCGCCAATACGCCTGCGGCCCTTTCCCGCTGCATCCGGGATGAAATGGGCCCCCAGCACCGCTACTTCATAGCCGAGATGGGCGCCCGGCACCCCCAGGACATCCGGGTGCTCAGCCGCTTTATCAAGCCCAGCGTGGGCATCCTCACCGCCATTGGCCCCCAGCATCTGGAAACCCTGCACAGCGAGGAAAAGGTGCTGGAAACCAAGTATGCCCTCATCAAGGGGCTGCCAGCGGACGGGTTTGCCGTGTTCAGCAACGATGGCCGCCATGTGAGCACCGGCTACCGGCGTGCTGAAATCAACAAGGCCCTTGTGGGGGAAAAGGGGGATGACCTGTGGGCGGAGGACATTGTGCTCTCCCCCGAGGGCAGCACCTTTACCTTGTGCACGAAAGAGGGCATCCGCCAGCCCTGTGAAACCAGGTTGGCAGGTGAGCACAACATCCGGAACATCCTCCTGGCCGCCGCCACCGCCCTGCACCTGGGGGTTAGCCCCGCCCAGGTGGCCCAGGGCATTGGCCTCATGAAGGCGGTGGCTTTCCGCCTGCAGGCCAGCCGCCATCCCAGGGGCTATACCATCATCAACAACGGCTTTAACACCAACCCCGCCGCCTCCTTAAAGGCGCTGGAGGTGCTGGCCGCCCATCCGGGGCGCCATGTGGTGATAACGCCAGGCTATATTGAGCTGGGGCGCCATGAGGAAGCCGCCAACAGGCAGCTGGGCCGGGACATTGCCGCCGTGGCCCAGGAGGTGCTGCTGGTGGGCATCCGCCGCACCCTGCCCATCAAGCAGGGCTTGGTGGAGGCGGGCTTTGACGAAGCGCAAATCCGCAGCTTCCCCTCCCTCACGGAGGCCAACCGCTACGCTGCGCAGACCTATGGCGAGGGGGATGTGCTGCTGTATGAAAACGACTTGCCCGACCAATACAATTAAGGAGGGGAACATGGCGAAAAAACTGCGCCTGGGCATTCTGTATGGCAGCCGCAGCACCGAGCACGAGGTATCCATCGTGAGCGCGCTTCAGCTGGCCAATTTCGTCAACCCCTTCAAGTACGATGTGACGCTGGTGTATATCAGCCGGGATGGGGCCTGGTATGTGGGCGGGGCCTTGTGGAAGCTGGAAACCTACCTGGATTTTGACCCCAGGCGCTCTGGCCTCACCCAGGTGTTCCCCGACATGACGGCCCGCTCCCGGGCATTGGTATCGGCCAGAAGGAAGGGGCTCCTGTCCGGGGAGACCAGGCGGGCGGAGGTGCGCCTTGACTGCGTGATCCCGGTGATGCATGGCCTCCATGGGGAGGACGGCAGCCTGCAGGGGATGCTGGAGATGATGGATATGCCCTACGCCTCCTGCGGGGTGGCAGGCAGCGCTGTGGGGCTTGATAAAATCATGATGAAGCAGGCCTTCCGGGGCTCAGGCTTCCCGGTGATGCCCGACACCGCCGTGTCCCGCCAGGAATGGCGGCATGACCCGGAGGGCTTGATCCGCCACATAGAAAGCGTGCTGCCCTATCCGGTGTTTGTGAAGCCGGCCAACCTGGGCTCCTCCATTGGTGTCAGCCGGGCTGACGACAGGGAAGCGCTCAGGAAAGCGCTGGAACTGGGCTTCTCCTTGGACAGGCGCTGCCTGGTGGAGCAGGGGCTGGATGAGCCCCAGGAGGTGAACTGCGCTGTCCTGGGCTATGATGGGGACATCACAGCCTCGGTGGTGGAGATGCCGGTCAGGAAGGGCGAATTGCTGGACTTTAAAACCAAGTACTTAAGCGCCGCCCAGGGCGGGGGCATGGCTTCCCTTTCCCGCATTATCCCGGCCCCCATCAGCGAGGAGGAAACATCCCGGGTGCAGCAGCTGTCCCGCGATATTTTCTGGGCGCTGGACTGCAAGGGCGTGGTCAGGGTGGACTTTATGATCGACCGGGCCACCCGGCAGATTTATGTGACTGAAATCAACACCATCCCCGGCTCCATGGCCTTTTACCTCTGGGAGAAAACAGGCGAGGGCCTGCGCTACCGCCACTTGATTGACCGCCTGGTGGATTTTGCCCTGAAAGCCTATCAGGATAAGGACACAAACGTCAGCTCCTACCAGTCGGAGATTATCTCCAGCGCCATCACCACCCAGGCTTCCGGTGCCAAGGGGGCCAAAGGGTAAAATCTGGCAGAAATTTGGCCTGATACCAGCATTTTTATGGTGCTGGTGTCTTTTTTATGGTTTTTCACGGGGGAGTGGATTCCTTTAAGCCCAATTTGCCCATATTCTATATGAGCACACGCAAGAGGAGGTGGCTGTATGAATCCTTATATCCAGGCTGTTCTGGATGGGCTGAAAGCCCGCTATGCCCATGAGCCGGAGTTTCTCCAGGCGGCTGAGGAGATGCTGCCCTGCCTGGCAAGCGTGTTTGACCGTCACCCCGAGTTTGTGGAGGCTTCGCTGCTGGAGCGCTTTGTGGAGCCTGAACGCGTCATCCTGTTCCGGGTGCCCTGGGTGGATGACGCGGGCAAGGTGCAGGTGAACCGGGGCTTTCGGGTGCAGTTTTCTTCTGCCATCGGCCCCTATAAGGGGGGATTGCGTTTTCATCCCAGCGTCACGCTGGGGACCTTAAAGTTTCTGGCGCTGGAGCAGACGCTGAAAAACAGCCTCACCGGCCTCCCCATCGGCGGGGCCAAGGGTGGGGCGGACTTTAACCCCCGGGGCAAGTCCGATGGCGAGGTGATGCGCTTTTGCCAGAGCTTTATGACCGAGCTTTACCGCCATATCGGCCCCAACACCGATGTGCCCGCCGGTGACATCGGCGTGGGTGCCCGGGAAATCGGCTTTCTCTATGGCCAGTATAAGCGCCTTACCGCCCGCTATGACGGGGCCATCACCGGCAAAGGCACGGGCTATGGCGGCTCTCAGGCCCGGACGGAGGCCACAGGCTATGGGCTGATGTACCTGGTGCGCACGATGCTTGATAACCACAGCCTGAGCCTGTCCGGCATGCGGACCGTGGTGAGCGGCTCTGGCAATGTGGCCATCCACGCCGCCGAAAAAGCCATGCAGATGGGGGCCCAGGTGGTGGCCATGAGCGACTCTGAAGGCTATGTGCTGGATGAGGCGGGGATAGACCTTTCCCTCATCAAGCGCTTGAAATTAAAGGATCGCGGGCGCATCAGCGAGTATCCACAGCGCGCTGGGCGGGGCAGTTTTCATCAGGGCGCTGCCGGCATCTGGCAGGTGGGCTGTGAATTGGCGCTGCCCTGCGCCACCCAGAACGAGCTGGACGAAATCAGCGCCAGACGTTTGATAGAGAACGGCGTCAAGGCGGTGGCCGAAGGCGCTAACATGCCCGCTACCCTGGCAGCGGTTCATGCCTTCCAGGAGGCTGGGGTGCTGTTTATGCCGGGCAAGGCGGCCAATGCCGGCGGCGTGGCTGTCAGCGGCCTTGAGATGTCGCAAAACGCCAGCTTTTCCAACTGGACCTTTGACCGGGTGGATCAGGAGCTGCAAACGATTATGGACAGCATCTACCATGCCGTGGCCTACACCTCCGCCCAGTATGGCGGCGCTGAGGATTATGTGCTGGGCGCCAATGTGGCGGGCTTCCTGAAGGTGGCAAGCGCCATGATGGCACAGGGCGTTGTGTAGGCGTGATTTCCTCAATTGTGATGAAACTCATCATCCTGGCGGCAGGCATCCTGGGCCAGGTGATCAGCCTGCGTCATGTGGGCTTTATGACCGGCGCGCACTATCTTTACTACACCAACCAGAGCAACATCTGGACGGTGCTCCTGGCCTTGTCTCTTTTATTGATTGAGCTGCATGCCAGGTCACGGGGCCTGCCCGTCCAGTTGCCTGACTGGCTGCGCAACTTGCGCTTTGCCCTCACGGTGGGGGTGCTCCTCACCTGGGTGGTGTTTTCCCTGCTGCTGGCCCCCATGATGGCAGGCACTGGCTACCTCCGGTCGTTATCCAACCTGCTGGTGCACAACCTGGTGCCCCTGCTGGCGGGGCTTGATTTTGTGTTGTTTGACTATGAAGATAGGCGCAAGCCCGCCTTGCTGTGGGGCCTTGTGATGCCCTCCCTTTATGTGGTTTTTGCCATGGTGCTGGCGCAGTTTGGCGCTTTCTTTGGCCGGGGCAGCCGGTTTCCGTATTTCTTTCTGGATTATGAGACAAACGGCTGGTTCAGCCTGGGGGATGGCCGGCTGGGCGTAGTCTGGTGGATCCTGCTGCTCTTGGGGCTTCTGCTCCTGATGGGGGTAGCCCTCCTGGCGCTCCAGCGCCGGGTGGCGGGCAGAAAAAGCAAATAAAAAAGCCGCTTCCGGGGCATTCCCCAAAGCGGCTTTTCGATGCTCCTTTATCCTTTGACAGCGCCCGCGGTAAGCCCGGCCACAAACTGTTTGGACATGGTCAGGTACAGGAGGATCACCGGCAGGGCTGATAGCGTCAGCAGGGCGAACACCCGGGGCCAGTCCGTGGCGTATTGGCCCTGCAGGCGGGTCACGGCCAGGAGCACGGTTTTCTTGTCG
>CAZSSU010000013.1:0-22959 GCA_964609415.1 uncultured Christensenella sp.
TTTTGACCGGGCCGGCCCACACGTTCAGGCGACCACCGCTGGTTTTGACGACGTTGTAGTAGTCCGCGGCCAGGGCGTTAACGGTCACAAAGACCATCGGCAGCGCCAGCACAAGGACAAGCAGCAGAGACATGAGTTTCCGGGAATTCTTCATACCTTACTCTCCTCTCACTCGTTGCTGGGCTTTTGTTATTTGTGTCCTTCCCTCAGCAACGGCACCCTATCAAAAGGGATTTATGATTCGGAGTGATTATAGCATCGGGTTTCGGGCTTGTCAACACATCCTTAACATATTTTCCTGATATTTATCAATAAGATCAAGGGAAATGGCGATTATGTGTGAAAAGTGACCAAGGATTACCGCCATACATTGGCGCATATCACGACCGTGGAAGGCGCTATATATAATGGAAGGGATTTTTTGGCGGCGCCATTGCGCGTTGACAGGCCAAAGCCTGCTCTATACAATATAAAAGCACGATGCCTGGATGGCACGATGCTCTGGAGGTTTAAATGATACGCATGAAGCGGCTTCTGGCCCTGATGACCCTGATCACGCTGCTGTGTGGCAGCGCCCTGGCGGCTGAGGCCAGCTGGTTTAAGCCCTATGACCAGGCAGGGGGCTACACCTATGTGGCTTTTGGCCGCTATGCCAATGACGCCACCGGCAGCGAGGCCCCCATCCTGTGGCGGGCGCTGCAAAACCAGGGCGGCACGGTGTACCTGATGAGTGAATACCTGATTGAGGTGAGCCGGCTGCATTCCGTGGCCTTTGGCTACCCCGGCTGGGACAAGGCGGACCTGAACCTGTGGCTCAACGGGGAATTCATCCAGAAAGCCTTTACGCCTGCAGAAGCCGCCGCGCTCAGTGAGCAGCCGGAACTGGGCCGGGTGAGCCTGCCCAGCGCCGATGACATCAAGGACGCCGCCTTCGGCTTTGACTCCGACCAGGCCCGCCGCGCCATCGGCACTAAGTGGGCCGACAGCCGGGGCTTGTTTTTCTACCGCCACCAGGGCCACAGCCCCTACTGGACACGCACCCCCTCCACCCGGGAATTTGCCCACCGCACCACGAAGCTGGAGGGCAACATCGGCTACCTGGGCGTGACGGCGGACGACCTGGGCGTGCGGCCTGTGATCTGGCTGGCCATGGATAAACTGACGGTGGCGGGCGGCAGCGGCAGCATGACGGACCCCTATGTGCTGGCGGCGGAAAACGCCGCCCCGGTGGCCGTGCCACCAGCTGTCGAAGCAACAGCGGTGCCAGCCCCTGCCGCCGTAGAAGCGAGCCCGGTGCCAGCCCCAGCTGCACCGGTGGCGCCCCTCCCCGAGTCCCAGGCGCCGGCCACCCCACCTGCATACATCGACCCGGAAGCTGTGGAAACAGAACCCGTCAATGAACCGGAACCCGAGGAGGAACCCGAGGAGGAACCCGAAACCGAGGCTGAAGCCGTGACGGAGCCTGCCGCCCAGGAAGCTGCCGCGCCAGCACCTGTGCAGCAGCCCGCAGCCCCCCAGCAGGCCACCAGCGCCTCCGGCTGGGCGCAAACCGGCCACCTGCGCCGGGAGGATTTCCCGGAGCTGACCCCGGAGGGCTTCCTGCCGGAAGGGCAGCCTGCCTTTGTGCAGGCGGATGCTGAAGGCGGCAAATGGCGCTTCGCTGACCAGACGCTGCGCATCCTGATTGATAAAACCTACCGGGAGGATTTAACATCCAACATCCTCACCGCTGAAATCTACCTGAAGGAAGGGGCCCAGGGCTTCCACATGGTGCATCACGACCCGGAAAACCGCACCGTGAACCGGGACGCCTACAAGGAAAAACCCGCCCTCATCGCCAAAAACAACAAGCTGGTGTTCACCATGAACGGGGACTATTACCTCTACCGGGTGTACATGGTGAAAACAAAGCCCAGCTACCCCATTGGCATCATTATCAGGAGCGGTGACCTGCTGTTTGACAAGCCGCCCAGCCCCAGCCGCACCGCCTACCCGCCGCTGGACAACCTGGCCCTCTTTCCCAACGGGGACATGAAGGTGTTCAAGGCCAATGAGGTGACGGCTAAAGAATTCCTGGCCATGGGCGCCAGCGACGTGCTGGCCTTTGGCCCCTACCTGATTAAGGACGGACAGATCAACACCTTCTCCGCCACCTACGGCAACACCAACCAGCCCCGTTCCGCCATCGGCATGGTGGCCCCCGGCCACTATGTGGCCGCCATTGCGGAAGGCCGCATCAAAGGCAGCAAAGGCACCACCGTGAGCGCCATGGGCCAGCACCTGGCCGACCTGGGCTGTGTGACCGCCTACAACCTGGACGGCGGCGACACCAGCGCCATGGTGTTCATGGGCGAGCAGCTAAACCAGCTGTACAAGGTGAACGGCAAAGAAAAAGACCGCATCCAGAACGAAGTGATGGGGATTGGGTATTCGGATTTGATTCAATAATTCCCGAATCATGACGTCCTGCAGAACTTAATAAATATGTTAAAAAATCCGGGTATATTTGCCCGGATTTTATTTGTTTTTTTCTTTTATACACGAATGTTGTCTTGTTTATGCATTTCTCCTTTGCTACACTTAGAATCTGGATAAGGAGGGTTGGATTTGGCAAAGTATGTGACAAAACGCGTGTTGATTGGGCTGGTGGCTGTCATTTTGTCAGTGGCCATCAACTTTGTGCTCATCCGCGTGGCGCCTGGTGACCCGGTCACCATCATGGCGGGCATGGATAACCCCAACCAGGAGATGATTGACCACCTGATCGCCAAGTATGGCCTGGATAAGCCCATCGCCACGCAGTTTGGCATTTATCTGGCCAATGTGATCAGGGGGGATTTTGGCTATTCCTACCGCAACAGCCAGCCTGTGATGGGGCTGATAGGGCAGCGGCTTTTCCCCACCTTTCTGATGACCTTTTCCGCCGCCATCCTGGCCCTGGTGATCGGCTCCGCCATTGGGCTGGCCGCCGCCCGCAAACGGGATTCCCGGATGGATCGGTTTTTCTCCAGCATTTCCTATGTGTTTGACGCCATGCCCGGCTTCTGGCTGGCGCTGATGCTGATATTGCTGTTTGCCTCCCGGCTCAAGTGGTTTCCCACCATGGGCATGATCAACATGCGCGCCGGCTACAAAGGCTGGGCCTATGTGTGGGATGTGCTCTACCACCTGGCGCTGCCGGTTCTCTGCCTGGTGCTGCTGATTGTGCCGCGCTATTTCCGCATCACTCGGGCGGCGGTGCTCCAGGTGATGTCAGAGGACTACATCACCCTCTACCGGGCGGCAGGGATGAGTGAAAAGCAGATTTTCCGCAAGTTTGTGCTGAAAAACGCCCTGCTGCCCACCGTCACCATCTTCGGGCTGAGCCTGGCGGGCTGTTTCATGGGCGCATCCCTCATCGAGATTGTCTTTGCCTGGCCCGGCATGGGCCGGCTGCTGCTGGACGCCATCACCAAGCGGGATTATTCCGTTTTAAGCGGCGTGTATTTCATTTTCTCCATGATGCTGGTGGCGGCGACCATCCTGGTGGATATTGTGTGCGCCACGCTGGACCCACGCATCCGCCTGGAGTAAAAGCCGCCTGTGACAATCCCGCGCATAAGCTGACTGGAGGAAATGATGAGCGTGAAAACCAAAACAAGCAAACTGTCCCCGGGCTTAAAAAAGGCCTGGTCCATCTTTCCATTGCGCCTGGGCCTGATCTTTCTGGCGCTGCTGCTGTTGCTGGCTATTTTTGGCCCAATGCTTCAGCCCTATGACCCCTGGGTGCTCAACGACCAGGTGCTGGCACCGCCAGGCAAAGAGCACCTGCTGGGCAGCGACCAGTATGGGCGGGATCTGCTGTCCCGGATTTTAAACGGCACCCGCACCTCCCTGATTGTGGGCTTCATCGCGGCGGGCATCTCTGCCGTTATCGGCACGGTGGTAGGCGCTGTTTCTGGCTACTTCGGCGGCAAGTTTGACCAGGTGCTTACCTTTATCATCAACATTTTTGACATGACGCCCACCTTTTTCCTCATCCTGATTGTGATTGCCCTGTTTGGCGGGAACATCATCAACATGATGGTAGTGATTGGGCTGACCACCTGGACAAGCAACGCCCGGCTGATGCGCACCCAGGCGGTGTCCCTCAAGCAGCGCAACTTTGTCAAAGGCGCCCAGACCATCGGCGAGGGCACCTGGCGCATTTTGTTCCGCCATGTGCTGCCCAATGGCATCTATCCCATCATCGTCAACACCACCATGAATATTTCAGGCGCCATCCTCACCGAGGCGGGCCTGGCTTTCCTGGGCCTGGGCGACCGGAACATCATCAGCTGGGGCCAGATCATCGCCGAAGGGCGTGGCTTTATTTCAAACGGCTGGTGGGTCAGCACCTTCCCCGGGCTGGCCACGGTGTTTTGCGTGTGGACCTTCTTCCTGCTGGGCGACGGCCTCAACCGCCTGCTGACACCCAAGCTGCAAAAGCTGCAATAAAGCCCGGCATCAACGCGCTGATAAGGAGAACATGATGGCATTACTCGATATCCGGCATGTGAATATCGTTTATAAAATGGAAGGCCGAAACATCCTGGCCTGTGATGATGTGAACCTGGAGATGGCGGCGCAGGATTCCCTGGGCATCGTGGGGGAATCCGGCTCCGGCAAATCCACGCTGGCCATGGGCATCTTAGGGCTGCTGCCCGCCAGCATCACCGACATCAAGGGCGAGATTTTCTTCCAGGGGGCGGATTTACTGAAGCTTTCCAGGGAGGAATACGCCAAATACCGCTGGAAGGAACTGGCCGCCGTCTTCCAGAAATCCATGAACAGCCTGAGCCCGGTGCACAAGGTGGGCAAGCAGATGGCCGCTATCTACCGGGTGCACAAGCCCGCCGCCACGGACGCCGAGTGCCGCCAGGTGGCAAGCGCCCTGTTTGACAAGGTGGGCCTGGCTTCCCGGGTGTATGATGCCTACCCCCACGAGCTGTCAGGCGGCATGTCCCAGCGGGTGTCCATCGCACTCAGCCTGATTTTTAACCCCGCCCTGGTGATCCTGGACGAGGCCACCACGGCCCTTGATGTGATCACCGAAGGGCAGATTCTCAGAGAAATCGTGGCGCTGCAAGAAAGCGAGAAGATGGCCAGCATCGTCATCACCCACAATGTGTCGGTGGTGGCCACCACCTGCAAAAAAGTGGTGGTGATGTATGCCGGGCGCATTGTGGAAAGCGGGCAAACCGATCAGGTGCTGGTGAGTCCCCATCACCCCTACACCCAGGGTCTGCTCAAATCCTTCCCCTCTTTTCATGGGGAGCGGCAATCCCTCCGGGGCATCCCCGGGTCGCTGCCTGATCTGAGCGAGCCTATCCCCGGCTGTGTGTTCGCGCCCCGCTGCCCCCAGGCCTTTGACAAATGCTTTAAAGAACGCCCGCAGGACAGCCTGGTGAGCCCTGGCTGGCGCGTGGCCTGCTTTTTGATGGAAGGGGGCGAAAACGCGTGAAGCAAAACGACATCGTGGTCAGCCTGCGGGATGTGACCAAGCACTACATGCAAAAATCCGTGGTGTCCCAGACCGGGAAAAAACAGCGCCGCCAGCTGGTGAAGGCGGTGGACGGGGTGAGCCTGGACATTCGCCAGGGTGAAATCCTGGGCCTGATTGGCGAGTCCGGCTGCGGCAAATCCACCCTGGCCCGGCTGATGATTAACCTTGAGCAGCCAAGCAGCGGGGACATCATCATTGACGGCATCAACACAAGGGACATCAGCCACAAGGACCAGCTGGCCTTCCGGCGCAAAGCGCAGCTGATTTTCCAAAACCCCTACGACATTTTTGACCCCCGGGATTCCATCCGCCAGATTCTGATGGCGCCGCTGAAACTGCACAGCATCGGCAAAACCCCTGAGGAGCAACACGCCATCTGCCTGGATATTCTTGAGCGGGCAGGGCTCCGGCCGGCGGAAGACTACATCAGCCGCTACCCCCACGAATTGTCCGGCGGGCAGCTGCAGCGCATCTCCATCCTGCGCTCCATGCTGCTGGACCCCAGCTTTGTGGTGGCGGATGAGCCGGTGTCGATGCTGGATGTGTCCATCCGCGCTGACATCATCAGCATGCTGGAACTGCTCTCCCGGGAGAAAAACGCCTCCATGGTGTTCATTAGCCACGATATTTCCACCACCCGCTATATCTCCCACAAGGTAGCGGTGATGTACCTGGGGCGGATTGTGGAATATGGCAACACCGATGATGTGCTGCACAAGCCCATCCACCCCTACACCCGGGCGCTGATTTCCAACTCCGCCTCCATCAACCCCCTGGAAAAAAAGGACGTTATCCGCATTGACGGCGAGCCGCCCACCCCCATCGGCACCGGCCCCGGCTGCTATTTCGAGCCCCGCTGTTACCTGCGCCAGGAACGCTGCAAGCATGAGTATCCGCCCATGGCAGGCGACAGCCACCAATACAGCTGCTTTTACGCGAAGGAGGATTAGCCCATGAACTTTGACAAGATCCTGAACAACATCCCGGAATACACCCATTTTCTGACGGTGGACGAGCTGGGCCAGGCGCTTCTTGCCCTGGGCCAGGAATACCCGGACATTGTGGAGGTGTTTGAAGCCGGCAAAAGCCGCGCCGGCAGCCCCATTTACTGCGCAAAAATCGGCAAGGGCAGCCGCAACGCCCTGATGTTTGGCTGCCCCCACCCCAACGAGCCCATCGGCGCCATGATGGCCCACTATTTTGCCCGGGCCATCACCGAGGACGACGCGCTGCGGGAAGCGCTGGACTTCACCTGGTATGTGATGCCTGTGTCTGATGTGGACGGCACCCGGCTCAACGAGGGCTGGTTTAAGGGCCCCTTCACCTTGTATCACTACACCAGGAACTATTTCCGCCCAGCCGGCTACGAGCAGGTGGAGTGGACCTTCCCCATGGCCTACAAAAACTACCGCTTTGACAGCCCCATCCCGGAAACCCAGGCGCTGATGAAAATCATCGACGAAACCAAGCCGGTTTTCCTCTATTCCCTGCATAATTCCGGCTTTGGCGGGGCGTACTGGTACATCACCAGCCCCCAGACCAATGAGGTGTATGAGGCCTTCCACCAGGCGGCCCTCAGCCGCGGGGTGCCGCTGGACCTGGGCGAGCCGGAGATGCCCTACATCACCCCCTATGCCCCGGCGGTGTTCAAGATGACATCCGCCGCTGACGGCTATGACTATTACGAAAGCATGGGGGAAGACCCGCTGGCGCTGATGAAGCATGGAGAGGCCAGTTCCACCTATGCCGGAGATAACTGCACCACGCTGGTGACCGAGGTGCCCTACTTCTTTGAGCCCCGCATCCAGAGTGACAAAAAGATGCCCTTTACCCGGCTGGAGGCAGTCAACAAAAAGCTGGATATGGAAGAGGCGCAGAACAAACTGCGCAACAAGTATTACCACGCCATGGAGGACTTGATTTCCCCGGACAACCCCTTTGCCAAAATGGTGAAGATGAGCGTGGACCACGCAGATGCTTACATCCGTGCGGAGCGCACCTTTGCCCAGGAAAACGCGGAATATGCCCAGCCCTGCAAGGAATCAGAAGCCATGTCCAACCTGGATATGCCCCATTTCTACATGCTGTTCACCTGGGGCCTGCTGATCCGCTCGATGGAGCATGAGCTGGCCAAGAACCCGGGGGCCGAAGCCAGCAAACGCCTGAACCAATTAAAGGATGAGTGCGAAGCGCTGATGAAGGAAGACGCCCAGAAGGCGGAAGCGGCGCTCCAGTACTCCGTCATCCCCATCCGCACGCTGATTGGCATCCAGCTGGCCTCCGGCCTGGCTGTGGCCGCTTCCCTGTAAACCATGATTTTAATGGGCATTTATACGGCCCATTGAGATAATAACAATACGAAGGAGACAACACATGAAAAAGACCCTTGCCTTGTTGCTGGCGCTGATGATGATGCTGGGCCTTACCATGGGCGCCCTGGCGGAAGCCACCCCCAAATCAGGCGGCACCCTGATTATTGGCCTGAGCGGTGACCCCCAGAACTTCAACCCCGACTCCGGATCGGACGACTATGCCCTGCCCATTAACTCCAATGTGTTCAACGCCCTGGTGTCCATGACCATGGACATGGAAATCATCCCGGACCTGGCCCGCAGCTGGGAATTCTCCGAGGATGGCAAAACCATCACCTTCCACCTGGCTGAAAACGTCAAGTGGCACGATGGCACGCCCTTCACCTCAGCGGACGTCAAGTGGACCTATGACACCATCAAGTCTGAAAAGGGCACCGCCTCCAACAACCTGGCTTCCATCGTGGAAGTGCTGACGCCCGACGACAACACCGTGGTCATCAACCTGGAGTATCCTGACTCCGGCATCATGGGCTTCCTGTCCTGGTACGGCATTTTCATCATGCCCAAGCACATCTATGAGGGCACTGACTGGCTGACCAACCCCGCCAACATGAGCCCCATCGGCACCGGCCCCTTCAAGTTTGAAAGCTTCACCTCCGGCGTGGCCGTCACCCTGGTGAAGAACGAAGAATATTGGGGAGAAGGCCCCTACCTGGACAAGCTGATTTTCCAGATCATCCCCGATGCCCAGACCGAGTATCAGGCCTGGCAGAACGGCGAAATCGACATCATGAGCAACTTCATCCCCGGCGTTGACCATGAGAAGTACATCAACAATCCGGACTATTCCACCTTCTTCAACCTCTATGCCAACCGCACCTACTTCACCTTCAACTTCAAGGAAGGCCCCTTTGCCGATGTCAGGATGCGCAAAGCCTTCAACCTGGCGCTCAACCGGGATGAAATCTATGACAAGGGTATCAAGGGCAACGGCGCCAAGTCCGAATACTACATCTCCCCCCTGTTTGACTGGGCGCTGAACGAGGACGCCAAAATCCCCGCCCAGAACCTGGAGGAAGCCCGCAAGCTGATTGAGGAATGCGGCTACACAGCGGATGCCAACGGCATCTACCTGACTGCGGAAATCGATGTGTTCTCCGGCTTTGAGGACGCGCTGGTGGTGGCCCAGGCCAACCTGAAGGAAGCCGGCATCGACCTGAAAATCAACACCCTGGAGTACTCCGCCTGGGTGGAGAAAGTGAAGGACAACCACAACTTCCAGGTGACCATGCTGGCCGGCTACCAGGGCCCGGACATCGGCGGCATCCGCCACCGCATCCACTCTGGCGGCGCCAACAACATTGGCTTCTACATCAACCCGCGCATTGATGAACTGCTCCACGAGGGCGTCCTCTCCGGCGACAAGGCCGTGCGCGCGCCCATTTACAAGGAAGTGCAGGCCATTATCGCGGAGGATCTGCCGATGGTCTTCACCAATGAGAACGGCACCCTGTACACCGTGCGCAAAAACATCATGAACACCCCCGCCGGCGACACCGCGGCCCGTGACCTGGTGCGCAGCGGCAACTATGCCCTCACCTGGATTGATAACTGATTGAACCTGCCTGATTGCGGGGGAGGCTTTGCCTGGCAAGGCCTCCCCCCTTTATGACAGACTGAAAGGAGCCATGCAGCACCGTGTACAAGATTGAAGACTATTTCAACATTCACATTGCCCACCATGGGGTGATGGTGGATGCGGACACCCTGCTCTACATTTCTGACGAGAGCGGGCTCAACCAGCTGTACAAAAAAGACCTGAAAAGCGGCCAGGTGACACAGCTGACGCATTTAAAAGACCGGGTGTGGCAGGTTTCCTCCCAGATGGCGGGCCGCCTGGCCTTTTTCTTAAGCGACGTGGGCGGGAATGAGCAAAGCCAAATTTTCAGCCTGAATGTGGACACAGGGACATGCCGCAACATCACCGACAACCCCTCCGCCCGCTTTGTCTTTGGCGGGGTTCTGCCGGGTGAAAAGGCCATCGTGGCCTCTTCCAACGCCCGGAACGCCGCCAACTACGACATCGTAAAAATTGACCTGGAAAGCGGCACATCAGAGATTCTGCTTGAGAACAAAGACAACTACAACATCCCCGCCGCCCTTTCGCCGGACGGGCGCTATCTGCTGTACAACAAGATGAACGGCATCTCTGAAAACTACCTGTGGCT
Source organism: uncultured Christensenella sp. (assembly GCA_964609415.1). Taxonomy (GTDB): domain Bacteria; phylum Bacillota; class Clostridia; order Christensenellales; family Aristaeellaceae; genus UBA6115. The sequence goes on from CAZSSU010000013.1 coordinate 10,065, forward strand.
GCTGGATATCACAAGCGGCGAGGCCCGGCGCGTTCATCCGGAAGGGCAGTTTGCCCAGTACATCAGTCCCAGCTGGCTGCCTGACAGCAGCGGTTTTTACCTGGCAAGTGATTTTGACGATGATTTCTGCTACGCCGCCTTCTATGACCTGAAAACGGGCAGCCTCAGCCGCTTTCATGAGCCGGGCTGGGATGTGGAGGACGTCTGCGTCTCCAAAGACGGGCGCTACCTGGCGCTTAACATCAACGAAGATGGCTACTTCCGCCTGAAGGTGTTTGACCTGAAGGTGGGCGGTGAGGTGAACATTCCCCAGCCGCCCAAGGGGGTCATCGCAGGCTTTTATGGCTTTAACTTCTCCGGCCCCGGCAACCGCCTGCTCTTTACGCTGATGAGCGTCAAGCGCCCGGGCAATGTGTGGTGCCTGGACCTGGACCAGGACGCCCTGTGCTGCCTGACCCCCACCAAGTGGGAAGGGCTGAGCGCTGACGCGCTGATTGAGCCCTCATTGCACCGCTTCCAATCCTTTGACGGGCTGTCGGTGCCCTACTGGCTGTATCAAAAACCCGGCACCAAGGCGGGCGGCCCGGTGGTGTTTGAAATCCATGGCGGGCCAGAAGGGCAGGAGTGGCCCACCTATTCGCCGCTATTGGCCTACCTGGTGAATGAAGGCTTTACCATTGTGGCGCCCAATGTCAGGGGCTCCACGGGCTATGGGAAGCGTTACCACCACCTGGACGATGTGGAAAAGCGCCTGGACAGCATTGCTGATGTGGCGGCACTGGCGGAGCACCTGGTGAAAAAGGGCATTGCCCGGCACGGCAAAATGGGCATCATGGGCGCCAGCTACGGCGGCTTCATGACGCTGTCCGGCATCACCCAGTACCCGGAGATGTTCTCTGCCGCTATTGACCAGGTGGGCATGTCCAACTTGGAGAGCTTCCTGGAGAACACCGCTGAATACCGGCGCGCCCACCGGGAGAGCGAGTATGGCAGCCTGGCGAAAGACCGGGAAACCCTGCGCCGGGTGTCGCCCATCCACAAGGCGGACCAGATCATCACCCCCCTGATGGTGGTGCATGGCGCCAATGACCCCCGGGTGCCCGTGGGTGAGGCGGAACAGATTGTGGAAAGCCTTAAAGCCCGGGGCGTGGCGGTGAAATTCCTCTGCTACGCCGATGAGGGCCATGGCCTGGCCAAGCTGGAAAACCAGCTGGATTGCTACCCCCAGGCCGCCGCCTTCCTGAAGGAGCATCTGAGCGGCGAATAACATAGCCTTTATCCCTTGCAGCATGCCACAATTTACGGCATGCTGTTTTTGATGAGTTGCTATCAGGGCATCACATGCAACCTTTCCCCCTTCCGGCGCATCTAATGGGTAGAATCGGCGCTGATTCAGGGATAGCAGGAGTAAGGATGGACGAACAGTATTTCACACAGGAAGTCAAGGCCAGGGAGCGATCGCTGTACCGGATCGCGGTCAGCTATATGCGGCGGGATGCCGACGCGGCAGACGCGGTGCAGGACGCACTGCTGAAAGCCTGGGAAAAGCGGCAGAGCCTCCGGGAGCCAGCCTACTTTGGCACCTGGCTAACCCGCATCCTGATCAACTGCTGCAAGAGCCGCCTCAGAAAAATGCCCCGGGAAGTGCCCCTCCCCCAGATGGAGGAAGCGGGCGCCCAAATGGAAAATGAGGACAGCCTGGTGATAAAGCTGGCCCTTGATGCCCTGGACCTGAAATACCGCATCCCGCTGGTGCTGTACTACCTGGACGGATACCCCGTGAAGGAGGTGGCGCGCATCATGGGCCTGCCTGTGGGCACCGTGAAAAGCCGGCTATCCCGCGCCAAGAAGCTGATAAAAGACACACTCATCGACCAGGAGGTGTTTGACGATGAAACGACATGAGCTGGACCGCGCCTTTCCAGAAACTCCCCCGGTGTTTTCGGCGCGCATCGACCAGACCCTCCGCCAGATTAAGGAGGAAGAACCCGTGAAGAAAATCACTTTCAGGGCTGTCCTGGTGGCAGCCATGGTGACCCTGCTGATTGGCGGCATCGCCTTCGCCGCCATCAGCCTGGGCCAGGAATGGTACTATAACAACCGCTTCACCGCCTATAAGGAGCATAAGCCGGAAAAACACCAGGCCATCATGGATAACCTGGTGACCAACATCGCCCAGGAAAACGCAGGCGAAGCGGCCAAATTGGTGGACCTGAAGGTGCAGGACGCCTCCTGGTCCAAGGAGCAGAGAGTGCTGACCATCAGCTACGCTGCAAGCGCCTTATTCCCTGACAAGGACGAGATGTATGCCTATTGGGAGCTGGACCAGGACGGCGTCTATACGGTGGAAATTGACCCGGATGACCCGGACAGCCGCACGGAGCACTGGCTGTTTGCCTCCCATGCCCACGGCATTCCCAGGGATGTGATGAAAGATCCAAATAAACGCCTGCTGCTCATTGATCCAATGCGGGATGTCTACATCGGAAACAGCGGTGTGACGATGCCCATGTGGGCGAGCGACATCCTAACCAACCCGGAGGGGATAGTATTCACCCTCCATGAGTTTGACTTAAAGCAGCTGGAGGACGCGGAAATCGCCAAAAACTATGAAAACCGCGGCACGCCTCAGGGCTGGACGGAGGCGGACTATGAAAAGTATCTGAAGGATGAAAAAGCCCGGTTGCTGGCAAAAGCAAAGGACATGCGGGAGGCTATCGCCAACAATACGGACGCGGAGGGCTACCTGCCCCTGCGGATGCCCTATGAGCTGTGGTTCTTTGACCTGGAGAAGAACGAGGTCGGGGACAAAATTGACGGCGAACTCAGTTTCAAGGTGAAAGTGCCACAATAAAATCAGTCAAAAAAACCGGGGCTGCCTTTGCTGACAGCCCCGATTTTATTTATCCCAGATGGATGACTTCCCGGATGCCCAGCGCCTGCAGGTGCTGGCGGGACAGGTCGTACAGCGGGGTATCCAGGAAGCGGTCCGGCTGGTGGGCGTCCAGGCCAATGATGGCGCTGCAGCCCTCCCGGGCGGCGATTTCCCAGAAATCAATCCAGGGGTAGCCCAGCCCGCCATGGCGGCGGTGGACATTGTAGAAGCCGGAGATGTTGAACTCCAGCGGCAGCTTCATGGCGCTGGCCGCCTGGCAGATATCAATGGCCGCCTGGCGGCAGGTGTCGTCAAATTGGTGATAGGCCTGGAGGTATAAATCCGGGTGGGCCAGGCAGTCATACAGCCCGCTGGCAATGCCTTCCACCGTGAGGCGGGCATAGTTTTTAACATCCTGGGGGCTTGATACCTTGCCGTAATAGATCTCCTCCAGCGGGGTATCGTAATGGCTGCCATAAATCAGGTAGGCCACCTGGTATTGCTCCTTCAGTTCTGCCAGCCAGCCTAAATACTCGTGCCAGTGCTCCACCTCCAGCCCCAGGCTGATCTCGATCTGGCCGGCGTATTTGTCCTTAAGCTGGCTTACCGCCTGGACATAGCCGGGAAACTCCGACACATCCATGCGGGCGGTGGACACAAAGCCGTCCGGATAAGGCCAGGGGGTGTGCTCTGAAAAACCCAGGTGGCTATAGCCGCCCTGGATGGCGGAAAGCACATAGCTTTCATCGCTGCCGGTGGCGTGCTTGCAGCGGGTGGTGTGGGTGTGATAATTCGTACGGATGGGGATGTCCTCCTTGAACGCGATGGGATATATTGTATCAAAATCAGGGGGAGGATGCCAGATGGCAAGTGAGCCTCAGGCTTTGACATCCGCCCAGCCGCTTGATACCATCCATAGGCGCGTGCCGACAACCTGCGGCGCGGGAAAGGACAGCCATGAAAAAACGCTTAATGACGCTATTAATTGCCCTTTTGCTGATGGCATCGGCCCTGCCGGCGCTGGGCGAGGACATCACCGACCCCAGGGAGCTGCCCTATGCCTACCTGGAGGTGGATGCCTCCTACCTGGTGGTGGGGCGGCCCGTCACCTTCACGGTGGTGCTGCCCGGGGACCCGGCGCGGTTCAGCTACCAATTCTCCCTCTTTTACCATGAGGACCCTTACATCAACACCGAGATGCCCGGCATTGACCAGACCAAGCGGGAGCCGGTGAACACCTTTAGCCACACGCCGGAAAAGCCCGGTAAATACTTCCTGACGGTGGCCGTGGAGGGGGCAGACTACCGCAGCATCACGCTGAAAAGCCAGCCCCTGTTTGCCTACCCGGAGGCGGATGAGGCCGACCCGGCCACCCTGCCAGGCCGGGTGAAGGCCCTGGCGGCAGAGGCGCTGGCCCAGGGCTTTGAAAGCGATTATGACAAGGCCCTGTACCTGCATGATCACCTGATAAACAGCGCCGACTACGACACCTCCATGACCATCCACCACCCGGATGGGGTGATGCTGAAGGGCTCTGGCGTGTGTGAAAGCTATGCGCTGGCCTACCAGATGCTGCTGCATGAGGTGGGCATCCCCAACCTGTACATGACCGGCTACAGCCGGGGGGAATCCCACGCCTGGAACCTGGCACAGCTGGACGGGGAATGGACCCAGATTGACCCCACCTGGGGTGACCCCATTGAAGGGGAGGAGGGGCACGACTATTTTGGCCTGCTGGATGAGCTGATGATGCGGGACCACGACTGGACCTACAGCAACTTCCTCTACCCCGCCGCCACCACCGACCGCTTTAACTATAACCTGATCAATGGCTTTGCGCCCTTTGCGGATGAGGCGGGGCTGGCGACGCTGCTGGAAAACGCCATGGCCGCCAGAACGCCTGAAATCAAATACAGCTATCAGGGGGCTGACCGCTATTTTGACCTGAACTACGCGGTGGAAAAATGGCTGAAAGAAAACGCCTACCGCCACCTGGTAGGCCGCTATCAATACGGCGGCTCCCGCTACAGCGGCAGCCTGACGGCTGAGTATGGGGACGCCACAGGGGTGCTGTTTTTTGAAAGCGAGGAAGAGATGGGAAAACATCTGGCCAGCCAGCTTGAGAACAAGGCGGAGGTGGTGAAACTGGCCTACCGGGGGCATGACCGGTACTTCGACTTTGCGGGCCCGGTGCGCCGCTGGCTGAACGACCACGCCCAGGAATACGGCGTGAGCCAGTACCAATACACCTACACCCAATACGCCGGGGAAGTCAGCCTGAGCTACTGATTTTTACCGGACGATAAAAAAACAAAAATAATTTCCGGAGAAGTGAAACATTTTTGACTTCTCCCGCGTCTAATAAATAGAGAGGGCGGGCGGCTTGATGCCCGCCCTTTGGCGCCAGTTGGTTGACAGGCAAGCCTGCGCTTCATATAATAGGGAAGCAGTCAATAGAAAATGAATCAGGTCAATATTGGTGTCAGGATGAAAGGAGAACCTAAGATGTTGAGATTCAGGAAGACATTGGTCGCCCTCCTGGTATGCTGTTTGCTGCTGGGTGTGGCGGGGATAGCGATGGCAGAACACGTGCACACATGGAGCGCGTGGAAAACGACCAAAGAGCCCAGTTGCACAGATTCCGGCGAGAGGCAACGCACATGCAGTTGCGGGGCTGTTGAAAACGATTATAATAATCCCCCGGCCCTTGGTCATAAGTATGGGCCTTACACGCTTACAACTGCCCCAAGCTGCACAACTGAAGGTGTGGAAACCAGCATTTGCGAGCGTTGTTATGATAAACAGACCCGATCTGTGCCAAAAGCTCCGCATCAAATGACTGGGTGGGTTCTGCAAACCCCAGCCACCTGCACTGAGGACGGATCTGAACTGAACAAATGTGTTACCTGCACCACTCAGAACCAAACGCGCGCCATTCCCCACCGTGGACACACATGGGCTGAATGGTACCCCACCACTCCGGCTGGTTGTGAAACCACTGGCGTTGCCACCAGAGTGTGCACGACTTGCGGGGACAAAGAAACCAAGACCTTAGAAAAACTAAATCATAACTATGGGCAGTGGATTACAGAAATTCCGGCCACCTGTACAACAGATGGGACTGTGAAACGTGTTTGCACTCGCTGTGGTGATACCGAGACCAAGACAGCAACAAAATTAGGGCATAATTATGGGTTGTGGTCAGAAAGCGTAAAGGCCACCTGCACAACCGCTGGGAAAAAGAGCCGTGTTTGCTCCCGTTGCGGCGACGTTCATGAAGAAGTAATCCCCGCTTTAGGGAAAAATCAACCCAACGGGCATTCATTTAGCTCATGGACCAAAGTAAATGAGCCTACCTGCACCAAAGAGGGATCTGATACCCGCAGTTGTAGTGCATGTGGCCGCACGGAAACCAGAAAAGTATCAAAACTCCCCCACACCCCTGACGGCATCTGGGTAGACAAGCGGGAAGCTTCCACCAAGCAGATGGGACTGCAGGTGGCTCACTGCAAGGTGTGCGGCGCTCAAGCCGCGTCCCGCAATGTGGCCCCGCGGGGATTCCGCTACGAGATTCCCACCTATGGCTATGGCCCCATGGCGGGTGAATTCCCGGGCGGCACCACCAACATGCGGGTGATTTTCCTGGACCTGACCACCGACAGCGACCAGCGCTTCGCCCTGGTGACCGAGGACGGCTGGCAGGTGGGCAATGTGCGGGTGACTGTGGCCGGCGGCACGGTGCGCGTGTCCCTGGAGAAAATCATTGAATCCAACATCCTGCGCTACCGCACCTGGGGCATGTTCCCGGATGTGACCCAGGTAAGGCCCATCAACTACGACAGCTCCCTGCCCTTTGACCAGGCCGTGAAGGGCCCTGGCAACAGCTGTGTAATCGCGGTGGGCATGCTGACCAACTACTACCAGGGCGGCGCCAACGAGAAATTCAGCGATGGCATGATCGCCCCTGGCAGCGGGATGAGCTATGGAGAGTTGAACCAGAAGATGCTGGAAGCCTCTGAAATGGTCACCGAATAAGCACAAGCAATTTCAAACAGGATGCGCAGCACGCGCATCCTGTTTTATTTCATGGAAGCATAGCGGCCTTATAAGCCAAAGCCTGGTGGATAGAGCGGCTGCCGGGTGTCGATGGCCCGGGTGTCGTCCAGGGCGTAGAGGGTGACGGGCAGCTTGCCCTGGGGCTGGGCCGCGCCAAACAGCACATCCATGGCGGCGGGCAGGCTAGGGCCATAGGCGAAACGCGGCTTATCAAAGGCTTTGTCGGGCATGCCAGCGGGGTTAACAAGCAGCATCAGCGCCGGGGCACTGGGAAACAGGGCCGCGTCCTGGGGCAGGAGGATGCTTAGCACGCCCCAGGGGATGCCGCGAGCATCAAGCAGAGCGCTGGCTGCCAGGGGGAAATCTGACTGCCAGTGGCCGGGCTTCAGGCTGTCTGCGGTGGAAGCGCGGGACAGGAGGATGGCGTAATCCGCCTCCTGGATGAGGGCATTCATCGCCTCGTCAGGGGCGGATAATTCGCTGTAGAGGGCTTCAGTTATAACCAGTGCGGGCAGTTTGCCTTCCTGTTCCAGGCGCTGGATGCCAAAGCGCAGGGCCGTGGCTTCCGCCGGGTTGGGGCAAAGAAGAAGGATGTTCTGACCGGCAGTGGGCTTAAAGGGCAGGATGCCCTCCCCCCGCAGCAGGGTGATGGCGGAAGCGGCGATTGCCCGCTCCAGCGCCTTGTGGGCGGGGCTGCCCACGATGGCTTCCGCCGCCGCAATGCGGGTTTCCTGGGGGCGGCTGTCAAGGGGCGGGAGGCTGTCCTTCAGCGCCATGATGCGCGCCAGGGAACGGTCAAGGTCTTCTTCTTTGAGGCGTCCGGAATGAACCGCCGCCTCCACCTCATCGGTGGCCGCTTCCAGGGCCTTGATGTCATCGGGGCAGGCGATTTCAATGGGCATGAGGGCCAGGTCCACCCCCGCCCCAAAGGCGCGGATCAAGGCCTCCCCCATGCCAAAGTGCAGGGTGATGGCGTCCATGGTCATGGCATCGGTGACAATCAGGCCTTCAAAGCCCATCTGCCCCCGCAGGACGCCGGTGAGTATGCCCGGGGAGAGGGTGGCGGGCAGCAGCATCTCCTCCCCGGTGGCCCGGGAGAGGACGCTGGTATCGTCCAAGGCTGGGTACTGGATGTGGGCGCTCATCACCACCGGGGCACCGGCCTGAATGGCCTGGCGGAAAGGCAGCAGCTCCATGGCTTCCAGGGCTTGAATCCCCTTATCCACCCGGGGCAGCGCCACATGGGAATCCGTCCGGGTATCGCCATGGCCGGGGAAATGCTTGATCACCGGGATCACCCCGGCATCGGCGATGCCCTGCATCACTTGGCTGCCAAGGGCGGCCACCTGCTGGGGGGATTCGCCGAAGGAGCGGATGTTGATCACCGGGTTTTCCGGGTTGTTGTTCACATCCAGCGCCGGGGCGCAATCCATGTTGATGCCCAGGGCCAGCAGTTCCGTGCCCAGGATGTGCCCAGACTGATAGGCGGCCTCCAGGCTGCCCAAAGCGCCCAGGGCCATGTTGCCAGGCAGGGATGTGCCCTCCCCCAGGCGGGTGATGCGGCCACCCTCCTGATCAATGGCGATAAACAGCCGCGGCGCACCAGACGCCATGACCGCCTCCTGCATGGCGTCAACCAGCCTGAGGGTGGTGGGTGTGTCGGGGGTGTTGGGGGCAAAGAGGATCATGCCGCCTGGCTGATAGGCGCTTAAAAAGCCCCGCACCGTGTCATTCATCCGGGTGAAGGCGGGGAATGCCTTTCGTTCCTCGGGTGTGGGGCTTTGCTTGTCCGACCAGTTGCGCACATTGAGCATGATTTTCTGCGTGATCTTCCGGCGAAGCGACCAGCCCTGCCAGGGCGCTTCCTCTGCCGCCGGCTGTGCAGCCAGGGAAACCAGCAGGCTAAAAAACAGTATAAAGACAAGTGATTGACGCAACATCAATAAGCCCTCCTTTTTTGTCTCTGGCCTGAGTGTAGCGCGCTTCCCCCGCCCGCGCATAACCCCTTGGGGCTATCTTGGGGCGGGGAGCGAAATAAAAGAACCGGGCTGCCGCAAATTAACGCGGCAGCCCGGCTGGTGTTTGTTAGCGTTATTCCGCTTCCAGGGTCAGGGAAAGCTCCTGATAGTCCCCTGCCAGCAGCTGAGGATCGTTAGACTTGCCGGAGACGTGATCCAAAAGTCCCGGGCAGCGGTAGATGGTGAGGGGGATGGGCTGCGTCACATCATCCTGATTGCGGGCTCTGTCCAGAGCATCCAGGTCAGAGATGGGCTGATCGTTCCAGGCCACCAGCAGGTCGCCCGGCTTGAGGCCGGCCTTCATGGCGGGGCTGTCCGCATCCACCTCTTCCACCAGCACGCCCCGGGGAATCAGCTTATCACGCCGGGGCTGGAACGTGTCGTCCAGCTGGCGCAGGAGGACGCCCACCCGGGGACGCTGGGGATTGGCCTCATCCTGGGTGTCCACAGGCGGCTGTCCGCTCCCATCATAGGCCTCAAGCGCCCGGCGGATGAGGGGCATCGCGTCGTTAATGGGCACGCACATGCCGATGTTGTCTACCGCCAGGGGCGCTTCCGCCTGATCGGCCGCACCCACGCTGCCCTCGCTGAACTTGAGCGTGGCCACGCCTTGAAGCTGGCCTAAGATGTTGAAGAGGCCGCCTCCGGAAGCGCCGGGGTTGATGGCGGCGTCCGTCTGAATCATGCGCTGGATGCCTGCCTGCTTCATGCCAAAGCGATCTTCAACCGCATAGCCATCCACCAGGCGCTTAAGCGCGCTGACCACGCCAAAGAACACGCTGCGCTCCAGATCGTGGCCCAGGGGGTTGCCGATGATGATGGCATATTCCCCGATTTGCAGGGCATCAGAATTGCCGAATTCAACGGGCTTGAGCTTCAGTTCCGGCGCATACACCACTGCCAGGTCAAGCTCGGGGGCTGATTCGATGAGGTAGGCGTCGTACTCCCGCTCCTCATGCACCACGGTGATACCCCCGGCGTTGTGCACCACATGGAAATTGGTGAGCACATGGCCCCAGGGGCTGACCACCGTGCCTGAGCCGATGCCCATGGCTTCCGGTGGCATGGGCTCCCCGGGCGGGGGCAGCGGATCCGCGTAGATGTTGATGCCCACCACGCTTTGGCGCGCCTTGGCGATGGCATCGATGACCGGGCTTGTGATTTTGGAGGGGTCGGTTTTTCCTGCCAGCAGGGCATCAATCTCCTGGGCGCTGGGCGGTGCGGCTAAGGCTGAGGCGCTGCCCAGGAGGAGGACGAGGGCCAGGAGGGAAGACAACAGTCTTTTACTTAATAATTTCATTGAGCGTTTCCTTTCGCTTGGTGGGTTAAAGGCTCTCTGAAGCCATAGGTGGTGCGGATGGCCTGGGTGGGGCAGGCTTTTTTACAGGCACCGCAGCGGATGCACTCCGCCACATTGATATCCTGCCTGACAGCGACGTTCATGGGGCACTTTTTCTCGCACAGCCCGCAGTCAACGCACTTGTCCTGGTCAAGGCTCATCCGCCAGAGGCCGGCCTTGCTGAAGAAGCCATAGAAGGCGCCCAGGGGGCAGAGGTATTTGCAGAAGGGGCGCTGGATGAAAACAGAAGCCAGCAACACCAGCACCAGTATAGCCATTTTCCAGTAGAAGAGAAAGCCGATGCGGCTCCTCAGCCCTGCATCTGAGGCCACCAGGGGCACGCCGCCCTCCAGGGTGCCAGCCGGGCAGAGCCATTTGCAGAAGGTGGGCGCCCCCATGCCAAAGTTATTGGTGAGCGCGATGGGCAGAATGATCACCAGCACTGCCAGCACCAGGTATTTCAGGTAGCGCAGCCCCTTATCCGCCCTCTGGGGCACAGTGATCTTGGGCGTGGGGATTTTGTAGAGCAGGTCCTGGACAAAGCCAAACAGGCACAGAAAGCCGCAGATAGCCCGCCCCAGCAGCATGCCGAAAATGGCCATGGTGCCCAGGACATAAAAGGAGAAGTTGTGTTTACGCCCGGCGATCACCGCCTGCAGGGAGCCGATGGGGCAGGAGCCCACCGCACCCGGGCAGGAATAGCAGTTGAGCCTAGGCACGCAGGCGGATTTCAGGCTGCCCTTGTAAATGCTGATCTTCTCGCCGAAGAAGCCCGCCAGGTGGCTGTTGGTGGCCAGCGCCGCCAGGCTTTGGATGAGCCAGCGCTTGTCATGTTTCTTTTTCATCAGCCAATCCCTATGCATTCCAGGCAGACACGGATGGATTTTTTGAGCACTTCGCCCACCTCGCCCCGCATCACGCCGATGACCACAAAGGCGGCTGCCGCCACCAGGATAATGAGCCTGGCGGCAGCAGCCTGTTTACACGCCGCCTTCATCTTATTTCATATCATCCAGACGCTGCTGGATGATCTCCAGGTATTTGCTGACAAATTCATCGCTATTAGCCGGAGCGCCGATGACAGCGGAACCCGCGGGCTGGCCCTTGGCATCCACAAAGATGGTGGTGGGTGTGGCTTCGATATTCTTCATGACGGTGGTGGCGATGTCATCGCCCACCAGGGTTTGGAACTTGGCCTTGGCATGCTCCAGCACCTGTTTGGCAAAGTCCGTCTCCTCCGCCGCGTCCAGGCAGACGGTGATGAAGTTGACATTCTGGGGCAGCTGCTCGTGCAGCTGGGCCAGGAGGGGCATTTCCTCAACACAGGGGCCACAGGTGGTGGACCAGATGTTGATGACCGTCAGGTCGTATTTTTCAAAGTCCTTGGTGGTAAAGTCCTTGCCATCCAGATCCTTCACGGAGAAGGTGTCGTCAAAGACCACATCCACGCTCTGCTCATCCACGCCATAATAATCGTAATAATCCTGGGCGGGGAAGAGCATCAGATTTTCCTTGATGTGGGCAGCCGCGTCCAGAATCAGGCCTTTGAGCTCGGCCTTCTCCGCGTCGTCCAGGGTTTTGTGCGTCATATCCGGGGTGTAGCAGACATAGTATTTGTTGTCGCCGCTTTCAGCCAGCAGCTCAAATTTCTCATAGTACTCGTTCTGATACAGGTCTTGCAGCTTCTGATCCATGGGGGTCTCCGGGTTTACGCGGATGACGCTGATGAGGGCCACCATCTCCTGGGTTAATTTTTCATAGAGCTTCATGCCCTCTTCATTTTCCATGGTTTCCAGGCGGGCATAATCCGCTTCAAACTGCCTGGGCAGGTAGAAATAGGTGACTGTGGCATCATCAAAGTAGTATTGCAGCTTGTCCGCGATATTCTTCCAGGAATCGGGGATGGTGAAAGCAAAGCCGTTCTCCACCTCGCCGGCCATGCTCCCGGGCTCTCCGAAGGTCATCTTTTTTCCGTTAATAGTGCTCATTTCCTCCGCGCTATAGGCTGGGTTCACATAGGGGGCCTGCTGGGCTGAAGCCATGGGAATGACGAACAGGCACAGGGACAGCATGCAAATGAGGGTACGAAGTTTCGTCATGGGGGTCTCCTTTCAATATGCGTCTGGTGTCCGGTCAGTGAATGAATCACTGTAATTATAGGATGGATTCCAGCCCCTTAAATGAACATTACCTTAAGAATTACTTAAGGCAATGCAAATAGATATGAAGTTGGGTGGAGCTGGTGCGTGAGAAATTTTTTAGAAAGGCCGAAAAAAAGCGCCTGCTGATGCGTCTAATGGGTGAGGAGGTGAAGCGGGGATGGACAGCGCCAGGACACAGGCAAGGGCGCCGGAGGCCGTGGTGGCACACTGGATTGCCAGCTACGAGGCCGCGGTGGTTCAGACCTGCTTTGTGATGCTCAGGGATCATGCGCTGGCGCAGGACGCCGCACAGGATACCTTCCTCAAGGCCTGGCAGCGCTACGGGCAGTTTGAGGCAAGGGACGGCAGCAGTGAAAAAACCTGGATCATGCGCATCGCCATCAACACCTGCAAGGACTACAAGCGTTCCCTGTGGCTAAGGCGGGTGGACCTGAAAGGGCAGATT
>CAZSSU010000014.1:0-21445 GCA_964609415.1 uncultured Christensenella sp.
CCTCCGGGCAGTGGTGGGCAAACTCCGTCACATCAAACAGGTCACTGGTGATGCGGGCCATGATCTGGCCCACCTTGGTATTGGAGTAATAGGAGAATGACAGCTGGCTCAAGTGGCTGAACAGGTCGCTGCGCATGTCGCGCTCCATCATGGCGCCCATGATGTGCCCGCGGGACTGCATATAGTAGCGGCAGCCGGCATCCAGCAGTTGTAGCGCCAGGAAAAACAGGCCAACCTGCAAAATAAAGCCGCCTGTGAGGCTGGCGATATTTGAAATGGCCCGGTCAGTAATCTCCCTGACGATGAGCGGGAAAATGAGGCCTGAGGCAGATGTCAGCATGGCGCATAACAGGCTGGTAAACAAAATGCGCTTGTACGGGCGGTAGTAGGGGATAAAACGGCGGATCAGCCCGGATGACCGGGAGGCGCTTGACATAGGGAATACTCCTTTATTCAGGGCTCCTGCAGCGCGAAACCGCTGCCAGGGGCGGACAGAGCCGCTTCCGGCAGGCGCAGCACAAAGGCGGCCTTATCGGTTTGCAGGGCGTAGTATCGGGTTTGACCATCCGTGGCGCTCATGAGTGAATATCCAAACAAAGCGCGATCTGAGCTGCCAAATCGGAGGGCTGAGGGCATGATGGCGGCGGCAGCACTCAGCGGCCTGACGCCTTCCACCTGGGACCGCTGGCTTTTGACCACGATGTGCCTGGCGGTATACCCATGATGCCTGAAGCTGGATACCTCGCCAGTTATCTCCCCTTCAGGCAGCGGGAAGGCGGCGCCAAAGGCCTGGGCCAGGGCATGGGGATCCTGGGAGGTGAAGGTTTCCATGGCGGTGAGGCTGTCCTCCTGCTCCTGCACCACAAAGGCATCAGAGCGCTTGGTTTCTTCATTCTCCTGCATCACAGCAAAGAGGTAAAAGGCCGCCATCACCAGAAGGGCCAGCAGCGCTGCCGGGATCCGGCGCAGCATGTTCATCTGAGCAGGGCGCGCATCTGGGGCCCCAGGTTTTTGTCTAATTCTTTTACCTCGCCGGCGACATAGTCATAAAAGGCGCGGTAAAAAGCTTTTGCCAGCACTTTTCCTTCGGTTTCTGACAGCAGGGGGGAGGAGAGGATATTCGTGATGATGTCTGACGCAGGCACCGCCAGGTATTTTGACAAGCTGCCCTTAAAGGAAATGCCGAACACCCGTGGCACATGGCTGTTGTCCCCGCCCACAAACATGCGCACATAGTCCCTGGACAAGGCCAGCAGATAATCCTGCATGAAGGCATCGGGGTCTGGCGCCAGCGCCAGGGCTTTTTTAAGCTGGGGGTGGTCGAACACCTCCCGGATCATCTGCTCCCGCTGGGCATCGCTATGGGCTTCGGGATGCTCAAAGGCATGGAGGATATAGGATTTGATGACGCTAAAATCAAAGCGTTTGGGGTTGCGCTCATGAAGGCGGCCCAGGAGCAGCAGACGCTTTTGAATGTCCAAGTTGTCTGGCGCCAAGACTTCTGCGCGGGTGAGCGCTTCGTGAATAATCACCGGGTCATCTTCCGTTTCCGCGATGTGCAGATATTCCTCTATGGGCAGCCCGTCCAGGTTCATTTTCGGGGCTTTTTTTGAAAATAAAGGCAATTTTAACCTCCGAGCGCGTTTCAATCTACCTGCATTTTAACATGCCGGGGACGCCTTGACAACTTTGCCGGCCGTGGCTATACTAAGCCCGTGCTTCATTTGGAGCACAGGGGAGCTGGCGTCAGCCGGCTGAGATCGGGCCTTTCCGCCCGGAACCCTTGAACCTGATCCGGATAATGCCGGCGTAGGAAAGCAGTCTTGCCTTGAACCGTTTTGCTTTCCGCAAAACGGTTTTTCCTTTCCCGGTGAAGAAAAAGGAGGGAAACCCATGTCCAACACATCCTCACGCAGCCTCACGATCCGCATGATGGTAGAAAGCGCCATCCTCATCGGCATCGCCACCGTGCTCAACGAGTTCATCAAGGTGGACGCGCCCTGGGCCTTTGGCGGCAGCATCACGCTGGGCAGCATGCTGCCCATGATTCTTATCGCCTGGCGCTGGGGCACCAAGCAAGGCCTGTTCTCTGCCCTGGTTTTCTCACTCATGCAGTTGCTTCTGGGCGTCAAAAACGTGACATATGGGCAAACGGTGTTTCAAATGCTGGCCATCGCGCTGCTAGACTACATCATCGCCTATACCGCTTACGGCCTGGGCGGCATTTTCAAGAACCGCTTGAACAACAAGGCGGTGGCCCTGGTCAGCGGCATTCTGCTGGCAGGCATTATCCGCTTCATCTGCCACTTCTTCTCTGGATGGATGATCTGGGATGCCCTCTGGCCCAATGAAAAAGGGCTTTCAAGTGCCGTTTATTCCCTGATTTATAACGGCGGCTACATGCTGCCTGAAGTGGTTGTTGCCATTGTCATCGGCCTATTGCTCTTTGTACCGCTGAAAAAATACTGGCTGGGGGAAGACCTGCCCCGGCATTGAGGCTGAAGCCCATCAAAAAAGCGCCAGCTGGCGCTTTTTTGCTTTACCCGTCTTATTGTTTAATCTCGGGCAGGCTGGCGGCGGCAATGGACTGGCCAACCCGCCTGGTGGCCTCATCGGGCAAGGAGAGGGTCAGGGTTTTGGCCAGCTCTGGGAAGGCCTTTTCCAGGGTTTCCCGTGCTTTATCAAGGATCAATTGCCCGCCTTTGCCGCTGGTGACCCGGCCCAGAATCAGCACCTGAGCGATATCGTAAAACTCGGTATACCAGGGCAAGGCATAGCCCAGATAGACACCGATGGTCTCAAAAATCTTGATGGCGCCCGGATGGCCCTTTTCCAGCTCCCGCTGTACCACTTTCAACTTTTCTGCCGGGGAGAGCTTCTCATCCAGCTGGATGCCAGCAGCTGGGGCCAGTTTAATCACCCCATCCTGAGAGAAATACTTCACCCCGCAGCCGATGTCGCCTGACCATTCATCCTCCATGGCCTCCGGGTTCATGTCAACAGGGACAAAGGCCAGCTCATTCAGCCAGCCCATGATGTGCATGGCTTCATCCACATAGCCGCCGGCTTCGCTGGTGCCCATGGCAAGCCCCAGGATGCGGCCCTTGCCCAGGCCCATGGCCCCGGCGAGGGCTGTCACATCCCCGTCATTGGCCACCACCAGGGGGACATCCCCAATTTCCCTGGCTGCTTTAGTGTAGATGTTCTGCACCTTTTCCGGGTGCAGGTGTTCAGGCACCGCCAGGAAGAGGGAAGCAGTCATCACCTTGTTGTCGATATAGACCCCGGCGCTGGAAACGCCAATGGCATCCACCCGGGGCAGGTGGCTGGCAGCTGTTTTGAAGGCGGAGAGAATCTCCTGATAGTGGTATTCCGGATCGGCGGTAACCTTGGGGAACCACACCACTTCCTCTGAGAAAACGGCCACGCCGTCTTTAACGGCACTTACCTTGCGGTCGCTGCCGCCGGCATCAAAGCCGATGCGGCAGCCATCCAGGTGCTGGCCGATGGCATTGGCCGCCTCCTGGGACTGGGCAATGCTGTCAGCATCATTTACATAGGCCACGGTGAAGGGGCGCTCATAGACGGTAGACATAAACTTGGCATCAAAGGCCCGGCTGCCGCCTGGCTGGTAGGCAGCTTTCAAATGCTCATAAATGGCCTTGGAGCCAGACACCTCAATCAGGTAGCCGCCTCGCACCCACAGCAGGCTTTTCACCAAGCGGTCCATGATGGCAATGTTCCGGGCATCATCCTGCCCGTCCATAAACACCTGTGTTTCAAAAGAAGAGCTGCGGTGCTCTCCTCTGACGATGCGCACCACGAAGCGCTGGGTGTTTTGTTCCTTGGCCACTTCCTCGCAAAACTGGCGATAAGCCAGGGAAAGGGGCGCGAATCCAGGATCAAGGGGCGTGATGGGCTGTGTCATAAAGCGCTTCCTCTTTCATATTTCATCTGCCCGCGCACAAAGGTGGCGTGAGCTGTCATGGTGTCATCAAACAGGACGATGTCCGCATCCTTCCCCGCTTCCAGGCTGCCTTTTGTGGCCTCCATGCCAATGGCGCGGGCGGCATGCAGCGCGGCATAGGGGATGCCTTCTGCCAGTGTCAGGCCGGTATGCTGGCTGAAATTGCGCACGGCATCGTTTAACTTCAGAACGCTGCCGGCGATGGTGCCATCTGCCAGGCGGCATTCAATGCCCTTGACTTGGATGGCCTGGCCGCCCAATGTGTAATTCCCATCGCCCAGGCCGCCTGCCCGGGTGCAATCGGTGACCAACACCAGGTTTTCACCCTTGGTGGATTTCAGCAAGGCAAAAAGTCCCGGATGCACATGGAAGGTATCGGCAATCAGTTCACACATCACACCCGTTGTAAGCGCAGCGCCCACCACCCCAGGGTTGCGGTGGTGGAGGCCAGTCATGGCATTAAAGGTGTGGGTGATGTGGGAAGCGCCTGCTGCAATGGCGGCCATGGCCTCCTCATAGCTGGCATCGGTATGGCCAATGGAAACCACCATGCTGCTTTCTTTGGTGACTTCGCGGATAAAATCAAGCCCACCCGGCACCTCTGGCGCCATGGTTACGATTTTGACAATGTCCTGATGGGAGAGCATCTTTCTGGCGTCAGGTGCCTGGATGTGGTCGGCAGACTGGGCGCCTTTGCGCTTGGGGTTAATGTAGGGGCCTTCTGCATGCACGCCCAGGATTTCGCTGCCTGAAAATGCAGGGGTTTGCGTTTCCGAGCGCAGGCGGCGGGCAGTGTCAAAGGCGCGCTCAATCTCATCCCAGGAAAGGGTCATGGTGGTGGGTAAAAACGAGGTAACCCCATTTTCCAGAAGCCCAGATGCCATGAGGCGAAGCCCGGCTTCGCTGGCGTCTGAGGCATCCTCCCCCAGGTAGCCATGGATGTGCAGGTCAATAAGCCCCGGGGACACCAGCATCCCCCTGGCATCATAAACCTGGCTGCCCTCTGGCGCCCCGCCTTTGACAAGGCCCATAATTTTTTCGTTAAAAAGAAGGCTGTGCCCGGTGAGCGCGCCTTCTGGTGTCAGAATGGTTCCGTTTACGATTGCTTTCATCAAAATGTCACCTTTGTGTTGCCATATTCGCAGATATCATATCAGCCAGTGCGAATATTTTCAACTGTTTTTCAAAGTAATTCACACAATTGACAGCGAAAACAAATCCCATACAATGGGGATAGTGCCCATTCTCTCTCAAGGGGGTGAAAACCAGATGAAGCTTTTTCTGTTGCTGACAGATTTAATTATCCTCATCGTTTATGGCGGCTATGCCATGATCACTTTCCAGCAGTTTGGCAGCATCCTGGTTTTGCTATTGTTCTTCTTCGCCTTTCGAGCGCTGGCATTGGCACTGCACCCGGCGTTTACCGTTTTGAACCTGGCGATGCTGTATTTCTTCTGGCCTTATCAGCCAATTATCCTGGCCTTGTTCTATCTTTTTTACGCGTTTTTGTACTACTATCTCACCCGGCGAGAGGCGCAAAAGCAAGCCTTGACCCAGGAAAACACCCAGTTGAAGGTGAAACAAAAAAACAACCTGCGCTACCTTTTCCTCAAAGAAAACTATGATAATCAAATCGCGCTCAACCTGAGGCTGGAGGAAAGGCGGGCCATCGCCCAAGAGATTCATGACCTGCTGGGTCACAGCATGACCGCTTCAATTTTGCAGCTGGAGGCCGCCAGCGAGATTATGACGGATGAGCCTGAGAAGGCAAGAAAGATGATCACCAATGCGACCGGCATGCTGCGCCAGGGCATTGACCAGGTGCGGGAGGCTGTGCATCAAATGCGGGCAGAGGTGCCGGTTCTTAAAGCGGTTGAAATACAGGGGATGATTGACCGCTTCCGCCTGGACAGCGGCATCCTGGTCCGTTACCAGGAAGAGGGGAGCCTGGACGATATACCAAACATCATTTGGCAGGTGATCCTGGCGAACCTCCGGGAAGCGCTTACCAATGTGATCAGGCATTCCGGAGCCACGGAGGTGGATATCCGCCTTCAGGCCCTGCCTGGGATGATCCGCCTGGAGGTGCATGATAACGGGCGGGGTTGTATGAATCCGACAGCAGGCATGGGGCTAAGCGGCATGCGGGAACGGGCAGCGGAGCTGGGTGGCAGCCTTCTGGTGCAAAATGACAATGGGATGCGGGTTATTACCCTGATACCCAGGAAGGAGATAACTGATGATTCGCGTGACAGTCATTGATGATGACGCGCTTATCCGGGACTCCCTCAAGATTCTGCTGGAGGGGAAGGAAGGCATCCACATTGTGGGGCAGGGGGAAAACGGGCTTGACGCCCTCCAGTGGGCAGCGCAGTGTGATGTGATGCTGCTTGATCTGCGCATGCCCATTAAAAGCGGGCTTGAGGTGCTGGCGGAAGTATCTGCAAAAACCCGGGTGCTGGTGCTGACCACCTTTGATGACGATGAGGAGATTGTGCGCGCTTTAAGAGCAGGCGCACATGGTTATCTGCTTAAAAGCACCAAGCCCCAGGCCATCGTTCAGGCGATTGTTCAGCTGCATCAGGGAAAAAGTGTGTTTGACGCCGTGGCCATTGAAGCCCTCAGGCGTAGCATGAAGCCCGAGGAGCAGGCGAAATTGGCGGAGCTGAGCGAAAGAGAGCAGGACATCGTATCCGCCGTCGCCCAGGGCCTGTCCAACCGCCAGATCGCCGACAGCCTGTTTATTTCAGAGGGAACCGTCAAAAACCACATCACCGCCATTCTGTCAAAAACCGGCCTTGAGCACCGCACCCAAATCGCCATCAGCCACCTTAAGGGCGTGCTTTAAGGCGGAAATCCGCTTTTCAGCGCATAGGACAAACATAGCATCAAACAGGGCTTCAATCTTTGATTGGAGCAATTTTTCCTTGTCAAGCATGCAACAAAACAACGCTCTGGCGACTCTTTCTTATGTATCCGGATACAAAGCATGAAGGAGGCAGATGTGCCCTCTGATACCCAAAAAACTCGTTTTATCGAGGAAGTGACAAGCACCCGGCACGCCATGTACCGCGTGGCGCTGATGATGCTAAGGCATGCAGCTGACGCTGAGGATGCGGTGTCTGAGGCGGTGGAAGCCAGCTGGCGCAACCTGGAAAGGATACGCGACCTGAAAGCACTGCCAGCCTACTTAATCAAAAGCACCATCAACGCTGCCCACAAAACCCTGCGTGGCCGAAAACGGGAAAACACCATGGAACACCTGGAAGTCTTTATGCCTGCTGATACGCTTGAAACCCCAGTGTGGATGTACCTGGGCGGGCTGAAAGAAAAGTATAGTTTGCCGATTCTGCTGCGCTTTAGTGAAGGCATGAGCGACCAGCAAATCGCAAGCGTTCTGGGCCTGCCCAGGGGAACTGTTGCGTCCCGATTATCAAGAGGACTCAACATGCTTAAACTAGAGATAGAAAGAGAGGAGAAGGGCCATGGACGATAAAAAACTGGAACAACTGGTTTTCGCCCAGCGGCCCGTGCCCTGCCAGGGCTTTGACCAGCGCATTGATCAAGAAGTGCGCCTTCTGGCTGGGGAAGCACCTATCATGAAAAAGAAGATATCCGTTTTGGCAGTCGCGGTGGCTGTCATCTTGTCCCTGGTGATGTTTGGCGCGGTGGCGGAGCTGCTGGGCCTCAACCTGTTTGAACTGTTTGGGAAAAATGATAAGCGCATCGAACAGCTGGCTCCCAAGGCCGTGCTGGAGGAGACCTCGCCCATCATCATCACCAGCCCTGAACTGGGCACCACCCTGGCCGCCATCAACAGCGCCTACTATGATGGCCAGTCGCTGATTGTGGCCTATGCCATCCAGAATGGCGAATACTATGAAGCGTTTACGCCCACACCAGATCAGCTATCAACCATGAGGAAGACAGATAACCCCCTTGCCATTGTGATCACAAACCCGCAGACCCAGGACATCCTCCGCCAATGGAATGAAGCCACCGCGGCCGGAAAACCCTTTGGCTATGCGCAGCTGAGTATCACGCCCTCTGATCACACCAAAACCCCTGAAGGGCTTGACCTGCCCCCGGAAGTGTCAGAGGATCTCATCGGCCCTGACGGCCAGGTGTATACCATCATGCACTATCTGAGCCCTTTGCCTGAAGCAGCCAGAAATCTGGATGCCCTTCACATAGAAATTGGCCTGCTCAAATCGGTTTCATATCACTACTTTGATGGGAAGGATGCCTATATCAGCGCTGTGCATGAGCGCCTGGAACCCATGAAGGCCACCATCCAGCGTAGCGATGCCGGAACCAGACGTTTCACAGGTCAGGGCGTTTTTGCTGGCATCCCCTTCACCGCGAAAGTAACAGCCTCCGCCGTTTTTGCCCAGGCAAGGCTGACATCAGATGGCACCCCCTTTCCGCGGCTTCCCGAGGATGCCTGGTATTCCCTGTCCTTGCGGGATGGCGAGCAAAGCAGCTTCAGGGCCCTAGGCGGCTCGGAAGACGGCAAGGACAGCCTGGTGGTCAACTTCCACGGCACAGGAAAAATGCCTGAAAGCCTGGAGATGCAGCTACGGGTGGACGCTGAGGAAGGGGTCGCGCTGGATGAACCCTTGACACAAGCCGTCTTCATTGAACTGACAGCAGCTGAATAATTATAATCACAGCGACAAGACCCGGATCAGATGGCGCTCCGGGTCTTGTCGTTCACCGCTGAATGGAACATGACTTTAGTCACCCTGATTCGTGACTTTCCTGACTGGGAAGCCGCCCTGTTTTTATTTATGATGGCAGCGTAAGGAGGGCAGAACCATGCTTGAAGTATCAAAACTCGTGAAGCGCTATGGGGACAACCTGGCGGTGAGCGATATCAGCTTTTCAATTATGCCAGGGGAAATCTATGGCCTGCTGGGGCCCAATGGCGCAGGCAAGTCCAGCACCATTAACATCATCACTGGCCTTATCAGAAAAGATGGCGGCCAGGTGACCATAGGCAGGCTGGACCTGGACCGTGATCTCACAAAGGCCAAATATCTGCTGGGCATCGTGCCCCAGGATCTGGCCATCTACAACGACCTGACGGCGCTTCAGAATGTGAAGTTCTTTGGCTCTCTCTATGGCTTGTCCAGCAGTACATTGCAAGCAAAGGCCATGGAAACCCTGGAATTTGTGGGCCTTAAGGCTAAAGGCGGGGACAAGGTGAAAACCTTTTCTGGCGGCATGAAGCGCAGGCTGAACATTGCCTGCGGCCTGGTGCACAGGCCCAAGCTGCTGATTCTGGATGAGCCCACTGTGGGCATTGACCCCCAGAGTCGTAACCACATCATGGAAGCCATTTTGAAACTCAACCGGGAGGGGATGACCATCCTCTACACCACCCATTACATGGAGGAGGCGGAGCAACTGTGCAGCCGCATCGCCATCATGGATGCCGGACAGATCGTAGCTCAGGGCAACCTGGCTGAATTGCGCTCGCTGATTGAGGAAAACTGGTATGTCGCCTTAAAAGTGAAAGGGACGCCGCCAATGGATGCGCTAAGTCGCGTGGCCGGGGTTGAAAAAATTGATTTAAACGGCAACATGATACGTTTCACCTGCCGGGGCAAGCATAGCCAGCTTAAGGATATCCTGGAGGTGCTCAGCCAGCATCACAACGATATCCTGGATCTGTCTATTGACGAGCCCAACCTGGAGGACGTTTTCCTCACCCTGACCGGGAAACGGCTGCGGGATTAGGAGGGCATGATGCGCACATTACAATTCTTGAAAAAGGAAGCGCTGCACAGCCTGGCAGCACCGGATACGGTGCTGATGATGCTGTTGTTTCCGCTGCTGCTGACCTGGGTGCTGGGCACGGCCTTCTCCAATTTCTCGGCCCGCACCATCGACCTGCCGGAAACCCGGATGCCCATCGTGTCAGACGGCGGAATGATGGCGCAGTTGTACCAGAACAACAGCGCCAACAGCGGCCTTACTTTTGAGCCCATCACCCGTGAAGCGGCAGAGAGTGGCCTAAAGGATGGCAGCCTAAAACAGTATGTGGAGCTGACGGATCAAGCGGTCATATTGCACACGGATGAGGAAACGGGCCTGGATGCCATGATGGTGCGGATGTACAGCAACGCTTTCCTTCAGCAGGCAAACCTGACAAGCTACGCGGTGAAATCTGGACGCCTGGATATGATGAGGCCCCAGTTTCAGGAATACACCACCATCGAGGGCATAGACAGCCGGGCAGAGCCCAGCTCCTTTGGATACTACGGTGTCACCATGCTCACCATGATTCTGATGTACGGCAGCCTGCAGACGGTGTCCATGCTGTCAAGAGAGAAGGACGGCAGGACCAGTCTGCGCCTGAAGGCTTCCCCCTATGCCATGAGCAAGGTGTTCCTGGTGAAGACCTTTGCCTCCTGTGCCATTCTGATGCTGCAGGCCGCCATCATCATGCTGTTTAACCATTATGTGTATGGCATCGCCTACCGCAACATGGGCCTGGTGCTGCTGATGCTGGTGCCCTTGGCAGTGTTTGTCACGTCCCTGGGTGTGCTGGCTTACCAGGCGCTGCGCACCGAATCCGCCGCCTCGGTTTTCATCAACATCCTGACCATTGCCCTGGTATTCCTGGGCGGTGGCTATATGATGGTATCTTTGGATGACCCCACCTTCGCCACCCTGACGCAGTTGTCCCCCATCGGCTGGGTGAACCAGGGCCTGTTCCGCTACATCTACCGCGGATCCCATGAGGCCATTGTGTCCGCGGGCATCAAGCTGCTGACCATCAGCCTGGTGATGTACCTGCTGGCTTTCTGGCTGTTTAAGAAAGAGGAGGGCTCTGACCGTGTGGCCGCTAGTTAAAAACAACATTCAGGTGCTGCTCGCCCGCAAGGGTACCCTTTTCCTGCTGTTGATTCTGCCGGTGGTGCTGTTCTCCCTTGGTTTGTTCAACACATCTGGCGGCAACACCCGGCTGCTGATCGGCATCTATGACCAGGACCAGTCCGACCTGTCCAGGGCTTTGGGCACATACATGACCCGTGATGGTAATCGGGTGCAGGAAGTTGCCGAGGTGGACATCGAAACCGTCCTGCTGGACGGAAAGGATGAGGCCGTGCTGCTGATTCCCCAGGGCTTTGAGCAGCGCTTTCTCATGGGCCAGCAGTCCCGGATCACCATCCGCACGCTCAAAGGCCAGGAGGTGGTGGCCAGCCTGAAAGCCGGCCTGGACATGTACCTGTCAGCCCTTGGTAAACTGCGGGATATCCACCAGCCCCAAAGCGGCGCAGCCCTGCTGACAGCCATGGCTGAGCTGGAAGATGACGCCATGCGCTTTGACACACAGCGCATCACCGGGGGCCAGGTCAACCAATCGCTCAGCTTCGCCAGCGGCATTCTGTTCTATGTGCTGGCCATGAGCATGATGCAGGTCACCAGCCTGATTCTGTCAGAAAAACACTGGAACACCCTGAGCCGTGTGCGCCAGGCGCCGGTGGGCAGGTTTAACTACCTGATTGGCAACTTCATGAGTGCTGTCCTCTTCCTGCTGTTCAACCTGCTCGCACTGTTTGTCATCACAAAAACCATCTTGCCGGTGCACACCACCTTTGAGATGTACCTGCTGTGGTTCTACTTTGGCCTCATCTGGATTTTCTTTGGCATCTTTCTGGCGCTGGTGGTCAACTCGGCGGCCATCTACGCCTCGATTATCCCCATTGTCACCACGGTGTTTGCCATGCTGGGGGGATGCTTCTGGCCTTTGTGGCTGATGCCGCCATTCATGCAGAAACTGGCCATGATTACCCCGCATTACTGGGCCAATGACGCCATGACGATGATTCAGAAAGGGCAATCGCTCTTATCCCAAAGCAAAGACCTCCTGGCGTTAACAGGGTTTCTGGTTCTCTTTTTTGCCCTGGGGGTGTTCTCTCTCAGGCGCTCGCAAAGCGCAGAAAGCTTTGTGTGAATAGATAGCAATAAAAAACCGGGTTGCCGCAATGCTGTGGCAACCCGGTTTTTTAAAATAACTACTGGGAAAGCAGCAGGTTCAAGCCAACCACCATCGCAGTGACCAGGAGGATGACAAGAAGCCCCGTCGTCAGGCTGCCCTGTCCCAGACGGCGGCGCACCGGGCCTGGCAGATCGGGGCTGGTGTGTTGAATGGGGGCATGGCCGTCTGCGGCATGGGCACTGGGCATGGCAGGCGCGCTGCCTGAAAGCAGGCTCTCTTCAAGGATTTCAGCGGGGGATTGGGCGGTATCATCGGCAATGCTGCGAAGCTGCCGGCGGGTTTTAGCGCCTTTGCCGCTGCCAAGTGCTTCCATGATGCGGGTATAGCCTCGCAGCACCAGGCGGAACCAGAGGAATTCCAGCGCTTCTTCCAGCAGCCTGGCGATCATGGTGCCCAGGGATGCCAGCAGGGAAACAGCAGGTCGGTAGAGGGTATTTTCAATGTCCAGCCAGGCAGGCAGCACATTCACATAGCCCCGCTTGCTGCTTTCATCTTTCCGCATCAACAGCCCGCGCACCACCACCAGGTAGGTTGCCAGGCCAATGCCCAGTGAAATGAGGGCACCTTTCAGGTTGATCCAAGCAAGATAGTGCACCGCGTGAGCGGGGGGATTGGCCTTAAGGAAAGGCAGGGAGAGGTTGGCGAGGGGGGTCATCAGCAGGTCAGGGAAAAGCCCCAGAACTAGCAGCGCCAGCGCAGACAGGCTGAGGGCAGCAGCACTCAGGGGGTTCATGGCGGGCTTGATGGCGTCAAACTTGACCTGGGTATCCTTGTCGGCGTTCTTCTCCACAAACAGGGCAATGAAAAGCTTGAGCATATAGGCGAAGGTGAGGCCGCCGGTGATGGTGAACAATGTTTCCACCAAGGGCACGATGCCAAGGGGCGTGTGCGCTTCATGGGCAAAGTGGACGAACTCCAGCAGGCTTTCGTGCAGCAGGGTTTTGGAGACATAGCCGCTGAACATCGGGATGCCGGAAATGGAAGCTGCCCCCACCAGGAAACAGGCGGCCAGCAGGGGCTTTTTGCGCCCGTAACCACGGATGGCATTCAGGTTCAGGAGGTGGGTTTTCATCACGATGACGCCAGCCGCCATGAAGAGCGCCAGCTTGATCAGGCTGTGATTCACCATGTGAAGCACCGTGCCCTGGGCTGCCAGGGCGTTTTCATGGCCCAGCAGGGCTTGCATGGCGGTGCCCACCAGGATAAAGCCGATTTGGCTCATAGAGGAGCAGGCCAGGGTGCGCTTAAGGTTCACAGAAAAGACGCCCAGCACCGCGCCCAGCACCATGGTGATGGTGCCAAGCACCAGGAGGATATTGCCCCAGAGGCTGTTATGGATGAACACCCGCGTGCTCAGGATGAGAATGCCGAAAATGCCCACCTTGGTCAGCGCGCCTGAAAGCAGTGCGCTGGCTGGCGCTGGGGCAACGGGGTGCGCCTTGGGCAGCCATACATGCAGGGGGAACATGCCTGCTTTGGCACCAAAGCCAGTCAGCACAAAGAGGCCGGGCACCAGCAGGGATTTTTTGTCTGCCAGCGTTTCCACCGCCTGGGGAAGCTGGGAAAATGCCAGGGTGCCCAGCTGGGACTTCAACAGAATGAGCCCCAGCAGCGTTGACATGCCGCCCAGGATGGCAATGGCCAGGTAGGTGCTGGCGGCGCGCATGGCGCCTGCGTCCTCCTCATGAGCCACCCAGGGATAGGAAGCCAGGGACATCACCTCGAAAAACACCAGCGCGGTATAGAAGTCATCCGACAGGAAAACCCCCAGGCTGGCGCCGAAGGTGACAAGGGTGAACAGCAAATAGCGGCTATGGCTGTGGCCATGAATGAAGTATTCAGGCGTCAGGAGGCTGGTGAGCAGCCACATGAAGCTGATCACGGTCACATACAGCGCCCGGAAGCCATCGGCTCTCAGCGTGAGGCCAAAGCCTGCCCACAGGGGCAGTGACTGGGCACTTTCATGGCCGCCAAAAACCCTGACCAGCAAGGCGACTGAAGCCAGGAACATGAGGGCGCTGACACCAATCAGCATCGCATAGCCCCGGCGCAGTTTGCTGTCTGCCAGGCGGTAGGCCAGAGGGGCTGCGATGATGGGCAGCAGGGGCATGAGGATTAGCAGGTCATTCATCTTCTCACCTCAAAATCATATCAATGTGGCGGCCAGCCCCTGGAAAAAGCCGATCAAGGCGCCGGGGAACAGGCCAAAGCCAATGAGGGCTGCCACCAGAATCAGCATGGGCATCTCCATCCTGAGGGAGAGCCGGGTGAGGCACATGCTGTCCATGCCGGCGGAAAGCTTGGGGTCATCATAAAAGGCGCTGATGGAAATGGGCAGCAGGTAGCCGGCGGTGAGCAGTGCTGAGATGAGGAGCACCGCGGGCACCAGCCAGCCAAACACGCCAATTCCCAGCGCTCCTTGTATGAGATACCATTTGCTGACGAAGCCACCCATGGGGGGGATGCCCACCAGCCCCAGGGCGGCAATGGTGAACATGGTCATGGTGATGGGCATCTTGGTGCCCAGGGCGTGGTACTGGTCAATTTGGGTGCGGCCGGTGTAAAAGATGATTGCCCCGGCGCACATGTAAAGGGCGCTTTTGGTTAGCGCATGGAAGAAGATGTGCAGAAGCGCTCCGTCAAGAGCGGTCTGGGTGAGGAGGAATACCCCGCAGAGGATATAGCTGAGCTGGGACATGCTGGAATAGGCCAGGCGCTTTTTCAGCACATTCTGTCTGAGCGCCAGCATGGAGCCCATGAAGACTGTGATCACGGCAAAGGACAGCAGCACGGTTTGCACCCAGGTGCCCCTGATGAAATCCGGCCCAATCACATAGTAGAGGTAGCGGATGACGCAGAGGATGCCCGCCTTGGCGATGACGCTGGATAGGATGGCGCTGGCGGGGGCTGAGGCCACCGGGTGGGCGGCAGGCAGCCAGCCGTGGAGGGGGAACATATCCGCCATGGAGGCAAAGCCCAGGCAAGCCACAAACACAGCACCCAGCAGGACGGCGCTGGACACGCTGAACTGCGCTGGCGCCAGCAGGCTGCCGCCTGGCGTGAAATAGGGGGAAGCTGTGTTCGGCAAGGTCAGGATGACGCCCACCAGGCATAGCACCAGGCTGATGAGCGCGTAGATCAAAAACCGCAGGCAGGCGCTGGTGGATTCCCGGCTCTTCTCAATGGAAAACAGCACCATGGACAGGAAGGTGACCGCCTCAAAAAAGATGAACAGCGTGATGAGGGTGGAGGCCAGGCACATGGCCATGAGCGCGCCAAGAATCAGCATATAAAAGGTGAAGAAGCGCTTCTCGTCGTGGATATGTTCCATATACTTGAAGGAAAAGGCGCCTGTAAAAGCCCAGAGGAAGGAAATGACCAGCACAAAATAGCGGGCCAGCTTGTCTGAGCGCAGCGCAATGGGGAGGTTGGGCCCCAACTGGAAAAGGGTCAGGGATTGATCGCCCGCCAGGAACAGCCAGACGCTCAGCCCGCATTGGATGGCCAGCGCAATGCCCACCAGCAGGTGGCGGCTGCGCATGGTTTGATTGGCGGCCTTGAGCCAGGCGATCAAGCCGCCTGCGATGACAGGCAGCAGGATAATGGCCAGGAACAGCAGATGAGGCATAGACATTCCCCCGATTGTGTACTTTGTCCGGGCTTTGGGAATACACAGCGGCACGCCTAAAAGCCCGGAAAACATCTTGCGTAAAGCGCTGCATCCGCCAGGCTGGAAACCTTATCCTGGTTGATAAGCAAAGTATAAACATCCATAGGGATAAAGTCAAACCAAATCATGCGTCAATGCTTGACGGGAATGCATGATTCCTTTAGGATATCAGAAACCTGTCCCACCTTTTCAAGGAGCCATGAAGCCTCCGCGCCGTCAGAAGACGGACATAGGACAGCTTTGGAGAGGAAGACAATGACACAATCTGCAACCAAACGCCTGACCTTATCGGCCATGTTCCTGGCACTTGGCTTACTTCTGCCATTTTTGACGGGGCAAATACAAACCATTGGCAATATGTTAAGCCCCATGCATATTCCGGTTTTGCTGTGCGGCTTTGTCTGCGGCTGGCCCTGGGGGCTGGCAGTGGGCTTTATCACGCCGCTGCTGCGCTCCCTGCTGTTTGGGATGCCACCCCTGGTGCCCATCGCCCTGGCCATGGCCTTTGAGCTGGCTGCCTATGGCGCTCTGGCAGGCATTCTGTATAAGAAACTTCCCAAGGGGCTGCCTTATATCTACCTGGCGCTGGTCTTGTCCATGCTGCTTGGCAGGCTCGTGTGGGGCATTGCCAGCTTCATCATCTTTAGCCTCCAGAGCAGCGCTTTCACCTTTCCCATGTTCCTGGCTGGCGCTTTTGCCAAGGCCTGGCCCGGCATCATCCTGCACCTGCTGATTATTCCGCCCATCGTGCGGGCGCTGGAAAAAGGAAAGCTCATTCCCATTAAGGAGTAAACCATGAAAATTCTGGTGATTGACGGACAGGGCGGCGGCCTTGGCAAAGCGCTTATTCAGCGTCTGACAGAAGCGCTGCCGGGGCAGGGCATTATCGCTCTGGGCACCAACGCATTGGCCACAGCAGCTATGTTAAAAGCAGGCGCTCAAGCCGGGGCCACAGGCGTCAATGCCATCATATGCCAGTGCCGGGACGCTGACATCATCCTGGGCCCGGCAGGCATCCTGATGGCAGATGCCATGCTGGGGGAAATCAGCCCCGCCATCGCCCTGGCCGTCGGGCGGAGTCCGGGCGTTAAAATCCTGATTCCTTCTGATCGCTGCAAGATGCTGGTGGCTGGCCTGCCCCGGCTCAGCACCGATGAGGCCCTCCGGGATGCCATCAGCAAAGCGGTATCGCTGGCAAACGGGGCAACTGAATAAGCAAGGGGGCTTTCCGGGAAGGAAAGCCCCCATTACTATATGTCGTTTTATTTTGCCCCGTTATCCACCGTCATGATGGGGTCCATCATCTGGAGCATGGCCTCCCGGCGGGTTTTGTACTCGGGGAGGTTCCGCCAGTAGCGGGTGTAAGCGTCCTTGGGCGTAGGGAACTCGTAATAGGTGATGCGGTTGCGCACGAACATAATGACATTGGTGTCACCGCCCAGGTGGTTGAGGATGCTGAAGGGCTGGCCGAAGGCAAAGTGGCTGGGGCCGGGCATATCCTCAGGCTCCACAATGGAGATATCGCTGTAGGCATTGTAGAAAGTGAGGAAATCAGACAGCCGCTGGGTGGTGTAATCCGGCTTCCCCTCAAAATACATCTCATAGGTCACAGTCACGGTGTCCATGTTCACGTCCACATGCACCTGGCCCACCTCAAAGATGTTGCTGGCCACCAGCGGGAATGATTGCCGGCCCTGGATGGACAGGTCAATGGGGGTGAACATGTACCACAGTTTGGTAAGCTTGGGTGACACATCCCGGAAGTGGGGGCCAAAGGCGGACACGGTGTTGCGGGGATAGTAGGAATTGTCCATCTGGTCATAGACATGGATGGGCTTGCCGCCGCCATCATGGGTGATGGTCAGCTTCTGTCCGTAGTACAGATGGCGGGAAAAACCGCCATCAGTGGTGATGGTATAGCGGTAGGTGTTAATTTCCCCGTTGTGGGTGAGGGGCCTGTATACATAAGCTTGCACGGCAACCGGGGCATCCCCCCTCAGCAAGGGGAACTGCATGGTCTGCACGTTTTGCCTGGTGGCCTGGTCCTGCACCACCACGGTGACATTCACATCCCTGTCACTGGTGTTCTGAAGGGTAAACACATCTTCCTGGCTGCTGGCGGAGGAGAAACGGAACTCTTTCACCGCTACCACGTCCAGCGTATCCTTAGCAAAGGCCACGTTTGGCAGCAGGGTGAAAGCCAGCAAGGCGCTTAAGCATAGAGCAATCAGCCTTTTCAAGTGGATCAACCTCATTTCGTTTAATATGGGCCGGGATTGTCATAACCAATCCCGTCTATATAACGTACCCAAACAGCTTCTTCATGCGTAAGAATGAATGCTGGGGATAAACATGTTGACCCCAATATAGGTGAACAGCACGCAGATAAAGCCAATAAAGGCAAACCAGGCAGCCTTTTTGCCCTGCATGCCCCGGGAGATGCGCTGGTGGAGGTAGATAGCGTAGATCAGCCAGGTGACCAGCGACCAGGTCTCCTTGGGGTCCCAGGTCCAGTAATGGCCCCAGGCCTTCTGGGCCCAAATGGCGCCGGTGATAATCACCAGGGTGAGAAAGAGGAAACCAAAGCAAATAGCCCGGTAGCTGAGAATATCCAGCTTTTCGAGGCTGGGAAGGTGCTCATCCTTGAAAGCGCCGGGCTTGATGCGTCCGTGCACCAGGTAGAGAAAGGAAAAGCCGAAGGCCACGCCAAAAGCACCGTAGCCCAGAATGGCGGTGGATACGTGGAACACCAGCCAGTTGCTTTGCAAGGCCGGCATCAAGGCGTTTACCTGCCTGGACTGCATGGCCGCATAACCAATCACCAGGAAAATCACCGGGGAGACAAAGGCACCCAGGGCCAGGTGGCGGTGGCGCCACATCATCACCAGGAAGACCAGGGCGATGCCCCAGGCAAAGCTGGTGGCAAACTCATACTGGTTGGACAGCGGCAAACGCCCCGCGCCGATGGTGCGCACAATCAGCGCCAGGGTGTGCACTGAAAAGGTGGCAGTATATAGCCAGGCCGCGGCTTTCCCCACCTTGTCCTTCTTAAAGAAGAAAAAGAAAACAAACAACATGGTGGACAGAAAATAACCGGCCACGGCAATGAAAAACAGCAGCGTTTCCGCCCGGGCGAAGTCAAAGTTGCTCATACTGGAACCCCTCTTTTTGCAAAATTGTTCTAATTTTATCAGTGTATAGGACAGCGCCTTTGGGGCTGCGTCCATAGAGGGCATAGCCCTCCTCGTCCGGAACCAGGTATAGCTCCTCGGGCCGCAAATAAAAAGCCAGCAACAGCCCAATGAGGATCAGTGCCCCCCCAAAAGCCACCAGGCCCATGGCTGGATCCCGCACCACTTGAATGAGGGTGTACTCCCGGGGATTATCCAGCACGAATCGGTGCCCGCCGACCTTGATGTCATAGCCCATGCCAGCCAGGTTCATGTCCACCATTTTTCCATCAAAGCGCAGGGTGAACAGCGCTGCCGGGTTATTGGGATAAGGGGATTTCGTGCCGGGGCCTTCACGGGTGCGCACATAATCGGGGTATAAATTGTTGTATTCCAGGGTAATGCCGGTGTCCCCCATGGGGAGCACATCGCCAGGATATAACAGTTGCTCTTTTACCGGCTGGCCTTCTTCATAGGCCAGCCCTGTCACCGCCCATCCGGTGGCGTTCTGGAAGATATGGTAGCCAAAGGCAGCCAGGGGAGCGTTCACCTGGGCAAGGCCTGACACCACCTCATCAGTTTTAACGTTTTCCACCCGCAATGTGGCGGTGTACTGGCTGGCGCTGAAATCCTCCCGCCGTTTGATGGCAAAGTCATCAATATGCACCACCAGGCCTGCTTCAGGCATGGCCAGGCTGTCGCCGGGGACGCCGGCGGCATAGCTGTCATACATCAAAATCTGTCCCAGGGTGAATCCCACCACGATCACCAGGATGGCCACATGGGACAGCCAGGCGCCCCAGATGCCCAGCTTGTGCCGGGCGGCGTACAGCCGCTCATCGTTGCTTTTCATGGGCTTGCCAAAGCCCAGCTTTTGGAACAGGGTTTCGGGGCCTTTGCTACTGGCTGCAAGCCGGAAGCGGGCTGTGGCATCATCCGCTGCCAGGCGTTCTTCCAGGCTGAAGCCGGTTTTATACAGCTTCACCAGCCTGGGGAAACGGGTGATGGAGCAGAAGGTGAGGTTGATGATCATTAGTGCTGTTAAAGCAAGGAACCAGGGTGCTGTGAATACCCGGTCAAGCTGCAAGGATTGGATTACCCTGGCCCAGGGCTCGCCATAAAGCGCTACGTACTGGGCTTCCTCCATTTTTTGGGGAATCAGGCTGCCGGCCACGCAGGCGATGGAGAGGAAGCCCAGCAACACCAGCCCAAACCACATGCTGGCAAGCGCCTTCAAGAATTTGTTTGCCTTCAAATCATGTCCCTTTCCGCCGAATGATTGTTATGCAAAAGGCTTGGAAAAGCAGGGATTGCGGCTTTTCCAAGCCTTAAATGAATACGGCTATGGTTTTATGGGGCGAGAAGCGCCATGCCTTTGGCGGTGAGTTCTTCACACTTGCTGAGGCAGTCGGCGGTGAGCTTGCGGTTGTGGATGCCCTCGCTGTTTTCCACAAATACAAAGTCCCAATAGAACTGGGCATGGCGCTGAAGCTTCTGAAGCTCTTTCAGCTGCTCGCCTTCCACTGTCTTGCCTTCCACCGCTTTGGCCAGGGCGTTGACATATTCCACCAGGCCTTCGCCCGCTTTTACGGTGCGCTCTTCAGCTGCCTTTTGGCCTTCGGTGACAAAGTTGGTGATGTCGCCATGGCAGGCGTTACAGCTTGCCATCATGCCCTCATCAGCCAGCGGGCTGATCAGCTTGTGGCTGCGGTAGGTTTCGCCGGCATCGTTTTTGGCGGTGGGCATATGGCAATCAGCGCAGGAGAACATGGTGGCATGGATGGAGCCGGCCATATAGGTTTCAAACTCCGGGTGCTGCACCTTGATCATTTCAGCGCCAGTGCGGGGATTGACGAAATCCACAAAGCCTATTTCATCATAATAAGCCAGGATGGCATCGGGCGTGGCCTGCGCCAAGCCCTTATAGGGCAGGGTGGTGGCCTGGGTGTCCTTGGGGAAGTAGTATTCCACATGGCACTGGGCGCAGGCCAGGGTTTGAGGCTTGATGTTCTCGCCTTCCATGGCGGTGGCTTGGTAGTGGTGAGTCATTTCAAGCGCGGGGGGATTGTTGCCGTGGCAGTTGTAGCAGCTGACAGGCTCCACTACGCCAGCAAGTGCTGTTTCAAAGGGCAGGGCATAGGCCTCAGGCCCTTCGTTTTGCACCATCAGGGTGAAGTCGGGCGTTTTGCAGGTGAGGCAGTTGGCCACCGGATGCTTCCTGGCGGTGTTGGTGACATCCTCAACCGTGTACTCGTGGCCCCGGGGTGAATCGTACTGCACGGAAAACTGCACCCCTTCATACAGCACCGCCAGAACAGGATAAGTTTCCAGGTAATCAATCACCTGGTCGTTCTCGCTGTTGGCTTTGTAGGAGGCATAGACGTCTGGGAATTGATCCTTATACTCCTCAGCCCGTTTTACGGGGCCCAGCTCCGCCAGCGCCACAGCGCCCAGTAGGCTCAGAACCAGCACAAAAATGAATAACTTTGTTTTCATGCCCGCGCACACCTTTCTGTATCTATTTCCTTAAGCATATTTTAGTGCAAAAAGATGCATCTGTCAATCAAAAACCATGCTTGTCAAGATTGACGGAGCGTGTTATACTGACTTGCATTACGCACGCGGGG
>CAZSSU010000015.1:0-19269 GCA_964609415.1 uncultured Christensenella sp.
AAATCAAGCTTTTTTTCCGGTGCTTGCTCTTCCGGGTAAAAATCACTCATACACTCTTCCTTTCCTGCGCGGAAGCCTGGTTTTCCTCTTCCTCTGACAGGCCAGCCTGGATGGCGTTGATGCGCTGGTAAAGCCCCGGCCGCGCAATCAATTCCTCATGGCTGCCCTCATCCACCAAGCGTCCATCCTCCATCACCAGGATGCGGTCCGCCTCTTTTAAGGTGAGGATGCGGTGGCTGATAATCAGCGTGGTCAGCCCCTTGCGGCGCTCCTTCAGGCGCTGCCGGATCTGGGCATCGGTCTGGGTGTCCACCGCTGAAAGGGAATCGTCAAAAATCAGGATGTCATTGTCTTTGAGCAGCGTTCTGGCAATGGCGGCGCGCTGCTTCTGCCCGCCTGAGAGGGTCACCCCCCGCTCGCCCACCAGGGTATCCCAGCCCTTCTCGCTCTCATTGATAAAGTCATAGGCCTGGGCGTCCCGGGCAGCCTGCTCCACCTGTTCCCGGCTGGCCTCTGGCGCCGCGACGCGCAGGTTGTCATAAATGGATTTCGAGTAGAGGAAGGGCTCCTGAAGGACCAGGCCCACCCGGCTTCTCAGGTGCTTGCGGTTCAGGTCGTTCAGGTCGTGGCCGCCAATGGTGATGAGGCCCGCCTGGGGCCTGTACATGCGCTGCAGCAAAAGAGCAATGGTTGATTTGCCCGAGCCCGTAGCCCCCAGGATGGCCACCGTTTCCCCTGATTTGACTTTGAAATTCAAGTCTTTCAGCACATCCTGCCCGCCATCATAGCGGAAGGAGACCTGTTCAAAGGCGATGTCACCTGACAGGTCGGGGCTGATTGCCTCCGGCTTGTCCTGCTCTTCTTTTTCGCGGAGGATTTCGTCAATGCGCTCCAGCGCCACCATGCTGCGCCCGCCGTCTGAGAGGATGCGGCCCAGCTGCCTGATGGGGCCCACCAGCATGCTCACATAGCTGGTGAACACCACCATGTCCCCCACGGTGATGCGCCCGGCAATGGCCTCAAAAATGCACAGCGCCAGGGTGATCACAATCTGCAGGGAACTCAGCGCGTCGCTCAGCCCCCAGTAGCCCGCCTCCAGGTGGACGCTGGCGATGTACTTGTCCCGCTGGTCCTTGTTGGCCTCGTCAAAGCGCTCGATTTCCTTCTGCGCCTGGCCAAAGGCCCGCACCACGCGCACGCCGGTCAGGTTCTCCTGAAGCACCGCGCTCATCTTGCCGTCCGCCTCGTCCGCCTTCCGGAAGGAGGCAATGACCTTTTTGAAAAACACCATGGAAAACACCACCAGCAGCGGCGCCACCCCCAGGCTCACCAGGGTGATTTTGGGGGAGATGGGCAGCATCAGCGCCAGGGCGATGCCCACCATGAGCGAGGTGGTCACGATGTTCATCAGGTGGAAGCTGAGGAAGCGGCGCACCGTATCCACATCGGAGGTGCAGCGCTGCACCAGGTCCCCGGTGGAAGCCCGGCTGTGGTAGGCAAAGGGCAGCTCCTGCATGTGGCGGTAAAGCCTGTCCCTAAGCGCCAGGGCCGAGTTTTCAGAGGCCATGGCTGTCCAGCGGCCCTTGAAAAAGCTGGCCACGCCGTTTAACAGGCTGATCAGCACAATCACCACACCCGCCGCCACCAGCGGCAGCAGGGTGTTGCCCCCGGCGCTTAAGGCATTGGCCCAGCCGTCAAAGGGGGCTGGCAGGCGGGAAGGCATCCCCGCCAGATAATGGTCCAGCACCTCCGCCAGCACCGCAGGCGTCATAAAGCCCAGAAAAACACTGGCCACCGTGCACAGCGTAGCGCCTACAAACAGGCCCACGTTATCGTGCATCAGCTGCCACAGCAATCGTCTATTGCGTTTCTTCATACACACCCCATTGGTTTAATTCACAGTTCCTGAAGCCTGGGGCAAAAAAACAGCCCCTGCGCACGCGCCGGAGCCTCACACCACAGCTGAAACCCGCGTTTCAGCGCAGCTTAAGAAGCCCGCGCCATGCCTGTCCCCGGATAGATACCCACTTGAACTTGTTCACGTCGCGGTCTCCTTTCTTCATAATTCCTCAGCCAGTATAGGCCTGTACAGGAACGATGTCAAGCAAAAAGGCGCAAATACGACACAAAAATCGCTTTTCTCCGCAGATTTCCGATGGATTTTATTTATATCGCCTGATTTGGTGGCTCACCGACTGGTTTTTTCTCAGGGAAATCCCCGAATTCGCCAATATTTTACTCATTTTTTTCCTTTACAAAACATCAACAATATCATATAATTCGCACGGAACGCCGTGTGCAAGATTCAACAGCTTGCCACGCGCTCCAGCCGCTGTCCATCATCTGAATAAGCGAGGTACTGTCATGAATCAATGGATCCGCACGCAAGGAAGCCCCGCCAAAGCCTGCCGCACCCCCCAGTGGGCGATGGGGATGCTTTTGGCGCTGCTGGTTTTGGCCTGTCTGCTGCCCCTCCAGGGGCAGGCAACTGCCCAAAGCCTGACGCTGTCTGTGCAAAACAGCGACGCCAGCCCCGCGAACCTCACTGATGACAGAACCCTGGCCTCCTTTGAGAATGGCAAGGTGAGCATCGCCTACCAGGAGGCAACCGGCCCCAGCACCCTGACGGTGACCCTCCCCTATTTTTATGATTTCGCCAGCACGGTAACCACTGGCCCCCATAACGGATACACGATAGACAGCATCAGCCCAGACCGCCGCACCATGACCCTGACCCTGCCCGCAAACGGCGGCCAGGCCGTGGCATTCAGCTTTAACATCACGCTGGACCGTCAGTCCATCACCCCAGATCAGCAGGATGACTGGCGGGCTGGCGAGTGGAACCCCAATAACGAATCCAAGCTGTTCACCGTTAAAGACGAGGGCAGCAAGTCTGACAGCAAAAGCTTCCCCAATATCATCACCACCTCCTACAGCGGCCTGTCAGCAGGCTGGTACATGAGCAAACCCGGCGAAACCGGGCCCAGCGTGTACAGCACCGATTCCTACGAAAGCAGCCAGCTGGTAAGCGAACATGGGGACCGGGTGATGTTTGGCGGCAATGAGGGCACGGCTGAGCTGGCCATCCACTACCCCGGCATTGACCTGTACGAGGTAGGGCCCGTGAAGCTCAACAGCTTCACCGTGACCCTCCCGGCGGACTTTATGTTTGATACCCGAAACGGGAATGATGACGCCATCAGAAAGATTGCTGACCCCGCCCCCACCGCCTGGCATAACCTGTCGGGCAGCATGAGCCTTGCCATCAACGACAACACCGCCACCATCACCCCCAATGATGATGGCAAAAACCCCATCGGCCGTCGCCTGCTGGGCATGCTGCAAATCCTGCCCGTGGAGTCAAAATTAGACAATTCACAGGATCCGGCCACGCTGTTTGATGCAAATTCCACCCACAGCGTGACCGTGACGGCAGATGCCTCCTTTACAACCGTTGAAGATCAAACACCGGCGTTAAAAGTCATTGACTATACGCTTTCTGACAACCTGGCCATCCTCAACCCCGCCGTCAACCATGCCACGCTGAACAAGCCCATCCTGCATGAGGCCAAACCTGACTCAACCAACAACGTCACCGGCACGCCCCCAGGCACCAACTACCCGGGGAATGTGACCATGGCCCGCCTGGGCCGCCAGGAAGTGGGCGAAACCGGCAGCTACACCGCCCCCACCGGCGATGGCAACGGCACCAGCATCAACATCAAATTTGATGAACGCATCCTGGTCAAAAGCATCAACTTGCTCAACAGCCTCGCCACCACCCGGGACACCCTCTATCATGAGGATATCAAGTTGGCAAGCGCCAGCTATACTTTAAGCAATGGCACCACCACCACCTTAAGCAGCTTTGGCGACCAGGAATTTTATCTTTTAAAACCTGCTCTGGATGAAGGCGTGTTCATCACTGGCATCACGCTTAATTACAGCAAATTCGCCTACGCCACCATGACGGAGGACATCGACCGCATCATCTTCAAGGATATGACCTATAACATCGGCCCGGACGCGCAAGCGGAAGACACCTATCCCATCACCTCCACCATCAGCTATAAGGGCGCTAGCCAAGAAGCCATCAGCTACATCTACATCCGCGGCAAAAAGGATCCCACCTTCATCGCCTTGGGTGGCCACGGCAACTGGACCAACAACGGCCAGCCCTATGCCAACAATAAGAACAACGGCCCCTTTGACGATATTGTGCTGACAGACAACTATGTGGGCCTGGTGAAATACGCTGACGGCAGCCAGGTATACCTGGATGATGGCACCGCCTATGACAGCGGCGTTCTGGACACCCTGGAAAAACCCCGCTTTGAATTTCAAATGACCTATTCCGCCGCCGGCTACTACACCAACGGCAAAATCAAGATGAGCGCCGCCATGGCCACCGGCAGCTGGACCATTTCCGTCTCCACCCAAACCGCGGCCCGTCTGGCAGCCGGCAACACCGCCTGGCTTAGCCACACCTTCACAGTGGATAAGCGAGATGGTGCATACCTGCTGGATCTGTACGAGATGGGCATCCCCGAAGGTGAGGTCATCCAGGCCATCACCTTCAAATCAGAAGACACCATCGACCTGTCCAGCCTGTCCCTGCCCTATAATCCGGATTATAAGCCGTATAGTAATACGACCCCGCTGGTGGAGCTGGAATATGACAGCCTGGCCCAAAACCCCCTGACAGGGCTGTATACCGGCGGCCCATACACATTTGATGGTGACCAGGGCTATCAGTGGACCTTGAATAACGGTGCCATCATCCAGTATGCCAACTGCGTCTGCGTTGACGGCAAGCATCTGCTGGATGCCAACCCGAAGCCCGCAGCGCTCAGGCCAGGAAACATCCTGGTGAAGGGGGCTGAACTGCTTATCCCCACCGCCATCAACACCAAATGGACTGGGGAACTCCGCCAAGGGGAAATCAACACCCTCACCGCGGACATCACCCTGGAAGCCCAGGCCTACAGCGACGATGCCCGGCTCTTCTCCCAGGGGGGCGAGGTGTTTTACCTGAAGCTGTCAGATCAGGAATATGTCAGCTTTGTGCCTGGCACCGCCAAGGTGGACGGCATCAGCGACCCTGAGGCGGACATCGTCACCCTCAATGGGGCCCGCTATCTGAAAATTACCAACAAACAGACCGCGCCCAGCGAAAAAACACCCACCGGCGCCAACGGGAAAAGCACCATCTTCAGCCCCTGGCAGATCAGCTTTGACGTGTTCACCCTGGGCAGCACCCCCGCCTCCTTCACCGTGCATTTGGTGGAGGACAAAGGGAACTGGGTGGATCTGGGCGAAACCAACCCCTACACCTATGGGAACGGCCAGTTTGTGAGCATCCAGTCAAAATCCCTGGATGATCAGTGGTACGCTTATTGGACCTTTATCACGGAAAACCCCAACATCAAGGATGACCCCCTGGACCTATACCAGGGCACGCCCCTGCTGGACCACAACTGGGCCTTGCCCTTCACCGGCTTTACCCAGGTGCCCAACCTGAGCGACCGTCACGGCGTGGTGCTGCATCCTGGCATCAACGGGGTGTTCCAGCCGGCGTATCAAGCGGTCAGGCCCCATGAGCAGGGCAGCCTCACCACGGAGGTGGGCATCAACGCCCCCACGTCAGAGGACATCCAGGGCCTGAGCAGCACCATCAAGCTGCCCCGCAAAGGCGAAGCCCTGGCTGGCGATGCCACGCTGACAAGCGAGGTCAGTCTCTTCCTCAGAGGCCCCCTGACCATGCTGCATAAGCCGCTTCAGGCAGGCACCACCCAGCCGCAGGTCACCTACAGCAGCGATGGCACGACCTTCATCGAGGAATCTGGCGTTAGCGACTGGGGCAGCATCAGCCATGTGAGCCTGAACGTGGCTACCATCATGGCCGGGGACGCCATGGGCATGATGATGCCCCTGCGCACCGAAGCCTGGGGTGATCCGGATGGCGCTACGCACTCCGGCGACTTGGGCAAGGCCTATATGCAAGCCCGCTTCACAGCGGAAAGCGGCTTCCTGACGGAAAGCTTTGACCGCGCCAACACCTATGAATTCCTGCCCGATGCCCTGCAAGGCACCGTCTGGCTGGATGCCAACCGGGACGGCTGGATGGACGATGGCGAAGCCATGATGCCAGGCGTCACCATGAACCTGTATGAACACAACACCCGCAATGGCAAGCGCCTGGTGGATACCACCACCACCGGGGCGGACGGCAGCTACCGCTTTGAAACCGCCGCCTTCCAGCAATTGCAGGTGGAGGCCATGCTGCCAGGCGGCTATATCGCCGTGCAGGTGATTCACCCAGCGCCCGGCAATGTGTTTGTTAACAGCGCTGATTTCCTCAGCGCCTTAACTACCCCCACTGTGTTTGTAGACCCCAACACGCTGGCTGAAGTAAAGGACATCAACGCCGGTCTTGTGGCCTTGACCCCCGTGGGCAACACCACAGCCCAGCTGACAGGCAGCAAAATCCTGGAGGGCGGCCAGCTGAAAGACGGGCAGTTCACCTTTACCTTAAGCGCTGTCGCCGGCAACCCGGAAGGTGCCACCATCCACACCCCCACCGCCGCCAACCAGGGCGCCAGCCTCTCCTTTGGCGCGGACGCCATCACCTTTAACCAGCCTGGCAGCTACAGCTTCCTGATTAGCGAAACAGCGGGGACTGCCAGCAACATTCTCTACGACATGGACGCGGTGCGCCTCACCTTTACTGTTGGCATCGAGGCGGATAACTATCGTCTTGTTATCAACAACCTCAGCTACGAAAAAGCCGGCGAGCCTGCCACCAGCATCGCCTTTATCAACCAGCAATATAAGCCCCTGGATGTTCTCTTTGCCGCGAAAAAGGTGCTCAGCGGCGAAGGCGCCGTCCTTGAAAACGGCCAGTTCAGCTTTACCCTGAGTGGTCACGGCCATGAGCGCACAGCCACCAACGACGCCCTGGGCAATGTCGCCTTCAGCCCGGCCATCCGCTTTGAAGAGCCCGGGGAATATCGCTTCCGGATAGAAGAAACCGAAGGCAGCCAGGCCGATGTGGTGTATGACAGCAGCGTGTATGAGGTGATTCTGACAATCACCAAAGCGCAGAACAGCCTCAACTATGCCTCAGCCATCAGCATCCTAAAAAACGGCGAAGCCATAAACAGCCAGGACATCATATTCACCAATGAGCTGATCCCCGCCGCATCCCCAAGCACCTCCCCCACCACCGCACCGACCCCGACCGCAGCCCCCACGCCTAAGCCAACACCCGCGCCCATCTATGACCCCATCAGCGTCAATCTGCCCGTGCGCAAAGAGCTGAAGGGCAAGGCCCTCAGCGCCGATGCCTTCACCTTTATCCTAAAGGATAGGGCTGGGAACATCATCCAGCGCTCCAGCAACCAGGCCGATGGCAGCGTGCCCTTTGACGCCAGGCGCTTCAGCAACACCGGCACCTACCTGTACACCATCCAGGAGGAAAAGGGAAATATCAGCACCATCAGCTATGACAGCACCATCTACACCGTGAAGGTGACCATTAAGGACCAGGGCGGCGTGCTGCAAAGCCAGGTGGACTACCTGAAAAACGGCACCCCCTATGCCGGGCAGCTGGTGTTTGTGAACCAGGCCCAGATGCCAAGCACCGGAGACAATCTCCCCACCATCCTCACCCTGCTGTCCCTGGGGGCCATGCTGGCCCTGGGCGGCGCCTGGCTCATCAGAAAGCGTGAACAGCAGCGCTAAAGTCATCCCATACAAAACCAGGAAAAAGTCACCCCGCCGGGTGACTTTTTCTTAAGGAATGCGACGAGCCTTCGCCCGCCGCCATGTTGTTTTGATTATATTATCTCACAAAGTACCAGACCACCACCGCCGCCACCACAAACAGCACAATCAGATAAGGCAGGATCAGGGAGAGGATGGCGATGGTCATGGCGAGGATGTCCTTGAAGCCCACGCCGGCGGTTTTTTCATTAATTTCCGCCTGCAGGCGCTGTTCATCCTCCTCCTCCCGGAGGCGTTGGCCCTCGCTCAGGTTGGCCTTGCGGATGCGCTCCAGGTCCTGCTCCAGGCGGTGTTTTTCGAAAAACACCTTAGAACACCCCGTGCACTTTGTGGCACATCACAAAGTGGCCTGGCTGCACTTCTTTGTTTTCCGGCACGGTGGTTTTGCACACTTCCTTCATATAGGGGCAACGGGTATGGAAACGACAGCCGCTGGGCGGCTTGGCGGGGGAGGGAATATCCCCTTGCAGCAGGATGCGCTTTGAGCTGGTGCGCTTGTCCGGGTCAAAGGAAGGCACAGCGGACAAGAGCGCCTGGGTGTATGGGTGCAGGGGGTTGGCGAAGATGCTCTTCTTATCGCCCATTTCCACAATCTGGCCCAGGTACATCACGCCCACATCGTCGCTGATGAACTTCACCACCGACAGGTCATGGCTGATGAACATATAGGTGAGGCCCAATTCCTCCTGCATGTCCTTCAGGAGGTTGATAATCTGGGACTGGATGGACACGTCCAGGGCGCTCACCGCCTCGTCGCAGACGATAAACTCCGGGTTCACAGCCAGGGCGCGGGCAATGCAGATGCGCTGGCGCTGGCCGCCTGAAAACTGGTGGGGGTAGCGGGTGGCCTGCTCAGGGAAGAGGCCGCATTTGGAGATAATGTCCACCACCCGCTCGTGCATTTCCTGTTTGTTTTCAACCAGGCCATGCTCCAGCATCGCCTCGCCCACAATGTCATTCACCGGCAGGCGGGGGTTGAGTGAGGAGTAGGGATCCTGGAAGATGATCTGCATCTTGGTGCGCAGGTTTTTAATTTCCCTGCGGCTGAGGGCATGGATGTCCTGGCCTTTGAACAGCACCTGGCCTTCGGTTTTGGGCAGAAGGTTCAGAAGGGTGCGCCCGGCGGTTGACTTGCCGCAGCCGCTCTCGCCCACCAGGCCCATCACCTTGCCTTTTTGGATGGTGAAGCTCACATCATCCACCGCCTTCACATGGCCGGTGGTGGCCTTGAGGAGCCCTGACTTGATGGGGAAGTATTTCTTCAGGTTTTTAACTTCTATCAGGCTTGTCGACACTTAATTGCCCCCCTTTACATAGCGCCAGCAGAACACCCTATGCGCTTCGCCTTCTCCCTCGTCCACCCGGGTTTCAGGCGGGAAGGTCTGGCTGCACTGGGGCATCGCCTCGGGGCAGCGGGGGTGGAAGGGGCAGCCGCTGGGGCGGTTGTTCAGGTCGGGCACGTTGCCGGGGATCACCACCAGGCGGTCAGCCGTGGTTTCCATGTCGGGCCGGGAGCCAATGAGGCCGATGGTGTAGGGGTGCTTGGGGTTTTTGAAGATGTCCCGGGCGCTGGCCACCTCGGCCACCTTGCCCGCGTACATCACCATCACCCGGTCACTCATCTCGGCGATGACGCCCAGGTCGTGGGTGATGAAGATGATGGAAGCACCCGTTTCGTCCTTGAGCTTGTTCATCAGGTCCAGCACCTGGGCCTGAATGGTCACATCCAGCGCCGTGGTGGGCTCGTCAGCGATGAGCAACTTGGGCTTGCAAGCCAGGGCCATGGCGATCATGGCGCGCTGGCGCATGCCGCCTGACAGCGCGAAGGGATAGTCATCCACCACCCGCTCCGGGTTGGGGATGCGCACCATGCGCAGCATGTCAATGGCTTGTTCCCGGGCTTCCTTATGGCTCATCCCCTGATGGAGGATAAGCGCCTCGCTGATCTGATCGCCAATTTTGAAGATGGGGTTGAGGCTGGTCATGGGCTCCTGAAAGATGAAGCTGATTTCGTTGCCCCTGATCTGACGCATGCGGCTGTCAGGCACCCGGAGCAGGTCCTCCCCTTCAAAGAGAATCTGGCCGCCTTCGTACTTGCCGGGGGGCGTTTCAATCAGGCGCAGGATGGACATGCAGGACACGGATTTGCCACAGCCGCTTTCCCCCACGATGCCCAGGGTTTCCCCCTGCCTGACATGGAAGGACACATCATCCACCGCCAGGACGCTGCCCGACTCGGAATGGAAATAGGTTTTTAGGTTTTTAACTTCCAGCAGCGTTTCGCCTTTTGGAAGCATGACTTTTTCGTGATGTTTCATCTTGCTTCCTCCTCAGCG
Source organism: uncultured Christensenella sp. (assembly GCA_964609415.1). Lineage (GTDB taxonomy): Bacteria > Bacillota > Clostridia > Christensenellales > Aristaeellaceae > UBA6115. Next base: position 10,122 of record CAZSSU010000015.1, read on the forward strand.
CTTGAGTTTCGGGTCGATGGCGTCACGCAGGCCGTCACCCAGCAGGTTAAAGCACATGACGCTGATGAAAATGGCCACGCCCGGCGGAATCCAGTACCACCACTTGTCCTTGATGGCCATCAGGTTGCGGGCTTCCTGCATCATATTGCCCCAGGTGGGGGTGGGCGGAGACACACCCAGGCCCAGGAAGGACAGGCTGGTCTCCGTCAGGATGACGCTGGCCATGCCCAAGGTGGCATACACGATCACATAGGCCAGAACGTTGGGCAGCAGGTGCTTGAAGATGCGCTTAAAATCGCTGATGCCCAGCGCTTCACAAGCCTCCATGTATTCCTGCTCCCTGAGGGTCAGAATCTGTCCGCGCACAATGCGCGCGATGCTGGGCCAGGACAGGATGGAAAGGGTGAAGATGAGCACAACCAGGGAATTGCCAAACACCGCCGCGATGGTGATGCACATCAGCAGGAAGGGGAAGCACATGAACACCTCGCAGATGCGCATGACGATGGCGTCCACAATCCCGCCGTAGTAGCCGGCGATGGAGCCGATCACAATGCCAATCAGGCACTGGATGGCGGTAATCACCAGCGCAATGCCCAGGGAAATGCGCCCGCCGTAGAAGATGCGGGTAAACAGATCCCGGCCGATTTTGTCAGTACCCAGCCAGTTGACGCTGTTAGGCGCCAGTTCGCTCCTGCTCAGGTCCGTGACCTCCATGCTGAATGGAGACACCAGCGGCACAAAAATGCAGGACAAGACGATGATGCTCAGCACATACAGGCTGATCATGGCCCGGCGGTTTTTGCCCAGCCGATGCCGCACGCCGCCCCAGTAGGACTGGCTGCGGTCTTTTTTTACAGTATTATTTGTCATGCTTCTCGCCCCCTCACTCATACTTGATGCGGGGGTCAGCCACCGCGTAGAAGATATCCGCCACCAGGGTGCTCACCAGGGTGAGGATGGACAGCATGGAGTTGATGCCCAAAATCAGCGGATAATCCCGGGCGTTGACCGCATCCACGGAGATTTTGCCAAGGCCGGGGTAGCCGAAGATGCTTTCCGTCATGACAGCGCCGCTCACCAGGCCCGGGATGGAAAATCCCAGCAGCGTGATGATGGGGATCACCGCGTTTCGGAAGGCGTGGCGGTAGATAACCACCTTTTCCGTCAGGCCCTTGGCGCGGGCGGTGCGGATATAATCCTGCCGGATCACCTCCAGCATCGAGGAGCGGGTGTAACGCATGAAGCTGGCTGTTGAAGCCAGACCCAGCACAATGCTGGGCAGCACGAGGTGGCGCACGATGTCCCAGAACACCACCCAGGAGCCCTTGCTTTTAAGCATATGATTCTGCGCGCCATATAGAGGTAACCACTGTAGGTCTACAGCGAAAAATTTCAATAATAATAGCCCAAAGAAGAAAGTGGGCATGGAGATGCCGACCAGAGAAACCACCGTCATGGAGTGGTCCAGCAGCGAGTTCTGCCTGGTGGCTGAAAAAATGCCGATGGGTATTCCCACCAGAAGGGAAATGAACAGCGCCACAATCGACAGCCTGAAGGTGGGCACGATGTAGGTGCCAATCACCTGGGTCACCGGGCGCTTGTATTTGTTGGAATATCCGAAGTTGCCCTTGCCCGCTTCCATCACCCAGTTAAAGAATTTCTCATAAAAGGGTTTGTCGGGGTCGAGGCGCTCGTTGAGCATGGCCTTTTGCTCCGCCGTCATCTTAGGATCCATCATGGTGGAAGCCGGGCTTCCTGGCGCCTGATCCAGGATAAAGAACAGGATGAACAGGACGCCGATAAACACAGGAATCACCTGCAATAGCCGCCTGATGAGATAGTTTTTCATGCTACTCCCCTTCGCGGGCGGCGCTTAGAGCATGTTCATGCGCACGCCGCGTTTTGTGACAAACAGGAGGGAAGGGGATCCCTTCCCTCCTGTTGTTGTGCGTTTTAACGCTTAGTGATTAATGCAGGGTGTTGAAGCACATGAAGGTGTAGCCATTGCCCATGTATTTGGTCAGGCTGACATTCTCAAGCGCTTCCAGAGCAGCCACGTTGTCCTTGTTGGCGGTGGTCTGCGCGAAGTCGATCTGGCCCAGCTGGAGGGCGGAAATCTTGGTTTCCTCGGGAACCACGGTGATGTGCACGCCATCGATGGAGGCAGCATTCTCGGCGTTCCAGTACTTCTCGTTCTTGACCAGGTTCACGTACTCGGAGGGGGCCCAGCTCTCAAACAGCATTTTGCCGGAGCCCATGGGCGCGTCGTTCTTGGTGAGGAAGTCTTCGAAGGTCTCGTAGGCATAGTAGTCCTTGGACATGATGCCATAGATGAACATCTCGATGTTGCTGGGGGCAGCGGACTTCACGGTGAACTTGATCACCTTGTCATCCACCACTTCGATGCCGCTGATGGAATCAGCCGTGCCGGCAGCATACTCGTCATAGCCAGCCAGGGGGTTGACGGCGTAGATGCGGGGGCCGGTGTAGTCCTTGTCGGCGATGGTGTAGTAGGTGAAGGCCACATCAGCGGTGGTCAGGGGGGTGCCGTCGGAGAAGGTGATGCCATCCTTCAGGGTGAAGGTGTAGGTGAGGTTGTCTTCGCTCAGCTCATAGTCAGCCAGCAGGCCGTAGTATTCGCCGGCGGCGTTGTTGGTGACCAGGCCCTCAAACACGCTGTCCACGATGTAAGCATCATAGACGTTGGAGGACATGACAGGGTTGAACACGCCGTCAAAGCTGGCTTCGCCAAACTTCAGCACCTGATCGCCTTCCAGGGTGATATCGCTGAGCAGGGCAGGCCACTTGATGTAAGCGTTCTGATCCAGGCCCTTCACGCGGTTGTTGACGCCCCAGATCTCGTTGCGGTAGGCCACGATGACGGTGGGGACTTCTTCGTTCATCAGCTTCGCCCACTCTTTGTAGATGGGGGCGCGCTCTTCAACGGTGAAGAGGGATTTGCCCTTGGCAATCAGGTCCTGGCTCTCCTGGTTGAAGTAACCGGAGGCGTTGAAGCCGCCCTCGTTGTAAGCGCTGTAGTCAAACAGAGCGCCTGTGGGGTCGGGATCGATGGAGAGGCTGAAGCCCATGGTGTAGATGTCGAAATCCTTCTCGCCGGGTTTGGCATCCATGGTGCGGGCTGCCACGGTGTTGAAGTCCATCTGCTCAATCACCAGGTCAACACCCAGCTGCTTCCAGGTATCAGCTGCCATGCCGCTGAGGGTGCCGGGCCAGGGGCTGTCGGTGTACACCAGCCACTTGATGGTGAATTTCTCGCCATCCTTGTAGCGGAAGCCATCATCGCCCAGTTTCCAGCCAGCCTCGTCCATGAGGGCGGCAGCCTTTTCCAGGTCAAAGGCATAGGCGTTCAGATCGCTTTTGTCGGGGAAAGCCCAGGAGGTGGGAGAGATGGGCGCCATGCCCACTTCGGCCAGCTCAGGGCCATACTCGGCATTGATGAAAGCCGCGCGGTCCAGCGCATACAGCAGCGCCTGGCGCACACGCACATCACCCAGCTTGGGCCCGGGGGCGGGTTTCTCACTGGCAAAAGCGCTCAGCCCAAGGGACAGCGCCATCACCAACACGAGCAGGACAACTAGAAACTTCTTCATTCAGGTCTCCTCCTAATCTATTGGTCTTGTCTAAATTTGCCGTGCGATATAGGGACTATTTAACTATTTCGCATCTGGCGGACGCAATCAGTATAATTGATATGTTGACGCATTGCAAGAAAAATATACAAAAAAGCGGCTGTATACAATCCAGCCACTCTGTTTTTAGTCAATTTATGAACCATTATCCCTTGATTTACCGTCCAAACATCGCCGCCGCATCCGCCATGTTGCTAATCACTTCCACCCCAAAGGGGCAGCGCTCCTCGCAGCTGCCGCACTGGATGCAGTCGGCCCCGGAGGCAGCCAGGCTGGCGTAATGCTGCCGGACGCTGGGGGGCACATGGTCCTGGTCCAGCCGGGCAATGTCCAGATAGCGATGGACAGAGGCGATGTCAATCCCCGCCGGGCAGGGCTGGCAATGGTTGCAATAGACGCAGGCGCCCGCCATCAGTCCCTCATAGCCCTGGATCACCTGGCCGTAATCCTTGTCAGCCTCGCTGAGGATGAGATAGCGGCAGGCCTCCTCCACCTCCCGGGCGGAGCTTGCCCCAATCATCACGCTGGCCACCGCCGGGCGGGAGAGGGCATAGTGAATGCACTGTCCCACCGTCAGGGGCGCCTTAAAGGGCGTGTGCTCCCGGGAGAGCAGCTTCCCGGCCCCCAGGGTTTTCATGCTGGTGAGGCCCACGCCCTTCTGCTCACACAGCAGATAAAGGGCTGCCCGCTCGGGGCTGACGCCTGCCAGGCGGTGGTCCTTCATCTCCCCCATCATATCGTCCAGGGTGGCGCTGGCCGGGTTCATGTCAAAGGCCGGGTTGATGGAAAACATCAGGGTATCAAGCAAGCCCATCTCCACCATTTTGCGGGCAATAAGCGGGTTGTGGGAGGTGGCGCCGATGTGGCGGATGAACCCCTCCTCTTTCAGACGCCGGGCATAGTCCGCAATGCCGTTGGCGATTACCGCGTCCAGCGCTTCCTGGTTGTCCATGAAAAAGAACATGCCAAAGTCGATGTAATCGGTTTTTAGTGCCGTAAGCAAATCTTCAAAATATCGCTTGCATAAATCCAGGTCCCGGCTGATGTCATACTGCTCCCGGATATCGGTGGAGCCGATGGCGCCTTGAATATGAAAGTCCTGCCGGATGCCCGAAAGCGCCCGCCCGATATTCTCCCGCACCTCTTTGCCCGGCATGAACAGATCCATCATGTTGATGCCCGCCTCATGCGCGGCGTGAATCACCTCTTCCGCCACCCCATAGGGCTTCCGGTCAAGATGCTCGGTGCCCAGGCCGATGATGCCGGCCTGGATGCCCGTTTTACCCAATTCGCGATAGATCATGTTTTTCCCTCCAGATGCCTTGTTTCATCCGCAATATACCAATAACGCCCCCGCTAATCAAGACAATAAAAAGCGCGGCGCCCGGAGAGTGGGGGCGCCGCAGGGTCGGTCGGGTCGCTCGCATCAGCCGCCATGCGGCCAATGCCTGAGCGAAGGGTTAACGCGCGAATGGGCCGGCATATTGGGTTCCTGTGCATGGCCAACATCAAGGCAAAGCAGAGGCGCAATTGATCCGGCCCATCACGGCGTTACAGAACAAGGTTCAGACAGGCTTTACCAGCTGGCGTTCATCGCCCGGGATACAGCGTTCTGGTGGGTGCCGTCCACCCGGTTGGTCTCATGGGTCTTGGACTTGTAGAAGTGGAGGCAGAAGTGTCCGTCAAAGTCGTTGCCTGAAATAGTGTCCGTTCCATGGGGCATGGTGGTGATGGAGCCGGCATACACATGCCCGTTGTACTTCACCAATACCGCCCGGCGCGACCAGGAGAAGGAGCCGCCTGAAATGCTCTTCATGGTGCCCGCGTCCCCGGAGGAAACCGGCTCCGCGTCCACATGGTTGACGCCGCTCCAACGCCTGGCGGTGAAGGTGCGTCCTGTGGCGATATCTTTCACGGTGAAGGTAGCACCCTTGGGAATCACATGGGTTCCGCCGTTGAACCAGTCCAGTTTTTCTGTTTCGAAGGTGAAGTTGGCGGCATTTTTGCCAAAGAGCTTGCGGATGGTGGCAAACCCGGCCACGCCGTCCGCTTCCAGCCCCACCGCCTTCTGATAGCGCTTCACGGCATCGCTGGTCTGCTGGCCATAGCTGCTATCGATGGGGGCCTTGTAATAGCCCTTGAGTTTCAGCGCCTGCTGCAGGCCTTTCACATGGCTACCATAATTGCCGGGCCGGCTGGTCTTGGGCACTGAAATGCGGCTGATGCTGGAGATACCGTCCATGCCCGGGTCATTCTTGGCAGTGGTTTCAGAGAGGGAGCCAAAGAGGCTCATGATGGTGCGGCTGTCAGCGCGGCCGTTCACCGAAAGCTTGCTGGCCCGCTGGTAGGATTTGACCGCGGCCACCGTGGCCGGGCCGTATTTGCCGTCGACGGTTCCATTATAGTGCTTTTTAATCTGAAGGGCGCGCTGGAGTTTTTCCACATCTTCCCCGGAGCTGCCATTCCTGGTCTCCTTGGGGGCATCCCCCAGGCCTGAGATGTATTTAACCTTGGCGTACTTGCTGGTGGACTCGGGCTTCTCCTCGGCCTTCAGCTTGCTCCGGGCGGAACTGGACAGGTCCACAAATTTCTTCATCACATAGCCGGTATAGGTGCGGTAGCTGACCTTGTAGAAATCCCCCGACACGCCGGTGACCCCCACCTTGGTTCCCTCCATGAGCTTATCGTAATAATCACATGAGGTGTTGGCCTTGGTGCGCAAAAACACCTTATCCTCGTTGATGGTACCGGTGTAGGTGGCTGCCTGGGACACTGCTGGCATCAGGGCCGAAAATAGAATAAACGCCAGCAGGGCAGCGGCTTTGCGTCTGGCAGTCTGTGTAAGCATGATAGCCTCCTTGGAAATAGGTCGCAGGGATCCGTTCTTGTTGTCGTCAATATATTACAAAGTTGTTAAGTTGTCAACCCCGTAATTTAATATTTGATTAAAAATATCTGAAACATCTCCCTTGACAGTTCCCTGCGCCTCGCCCTATCATAAACAAGAACATATGTTCTTATTAAGAGGTGGATATGCGAACCATTCTGCACAGCGACTGCAACAGCTTTTACGCCTCCGTGGAGGCGGCGGACAATCCTGACCTCCGGGGCAAACCGGTGGCCGTCTGTGGTGACCTCAAGCTGCGCCACGGCATTGTCCTGGCCAAATCCCAGGAAGCCAAAATCCACGGCGTGGTCACCGGTGAAGCCGTCTGGCAGGCCCAGCGCAAGTGCCCGGGCCTGATTCTCATCCCCGCCAACCACCGCAAATACGCCCTTTATTCGCAGAAAATGCGCGAGCTGTACCGCCAGTACACCCAGCTGGTGGAGCCCTTTGGCATGGATGAAAGCTGGCTGGATGTGACAGGACACGCCCTGTGCGGGGAGGAAATCGCCGCCCGGCTGCGCAACAGCGCCAGGAAAACCCTGGGCATCACCCTGTCCATCGGGGTCAGCTTCAACAAGGTCTTTGCCAAATTGGGCAGCGACATGCGCAAGCCCGACGCCACCACGGTGATTTCTCTGGAGAACTATCAGGACAAGGTCTGGCCCCTGCCGGTGACCGATCTGCTCTTTGTGGGCCGGGCCACCAACCGCCGGCTCAATGCTCTGGGTATCTACACCATCGGCCAGCTGGCCCAGGCCCCCGCCCAGACCCTCAGCCACACGCTGGGCAAGAACGGCCTGCTCCTCAGGCGCATGGCCCGGGGGGAGGACACAAGCCCCGTCCTGTGGGCGGAGACGGCGGAGGAGGTCAAATCCGTGGGCAACTCCACCACCACGCCCCATGATGTGCGGGATGAGGAGGAAGCCAAGGCGGTGATCTACCTGCTGGCAGACAGCGTGGCCGCACGCCTGCGGGCCCAGAACCTGGCCTGCCGCACGGTGTCCCTCTGGATGCGGGATACGGCGCTTAACAGCATCATCCGCCAATTCCGCCTGCCGGAAGCCTGTGATTTGGGCAGTGGCATCGCCCAGGCCGCGCTGGCCCTGTTCCGTGAAAATTATGACTGGCAGCTTCCGCTGCGCTCGCTGGGGGTGCAGGGCAGCGACCTGGAGGTCACCACCAGCCGGGTACAGCTCCCCCTCTGGCAGGATCCCCGGATCCTCCGCGAGCGCGCGCTGGAAACCGCCCTGGATAAGCTTCGCGCCCGCTGGGGGCACAACAGCATCCGCCGGGGGCTGATGCTGTGCGATGAAGAGATAACCGCCATCAACCCCGTGGACGACCACGGCACCCAGCCCCTGGCGCAGATGAATGGCAGAGGATAGCGCCCTTCCCTTTTCTCTTCTTTCTGTTAAAATAGGAAAGCAATGAGTTATCAAGACAGGCAGAAAGGGACCAAAGGCATGAACAGAGCCGTGTGGCAGGGCTTTTACCGCATCACCCAGCTGAGGCGCTGGCAGCGGGCTATCTCCACCCGTTTTTCCTGCCGTGCCTTTGCCGCCCCGGCTGATGTGTCCCAACTGTCAGCGCTGGAATACGCTGCCCAGCAGGTGTGCCTGCCGGGCATCCGGATCGTCCTGTCCTCAAAGGAAGCGGAGCGCCTGGTGATTCCCGTTCCCCTCTTCCCCAAGTTTGAAGGGGTAAGGCAATACGCGGTGCTGCTGGCCCGGCGGGATTTGCCCAGGGCCGGGCTCATCGCCGGCATCTCAGGGGAGGCCTTTGTGCTGGAGGCCATGCACCAGGGCATCGGCAGCTGCTGGATGACCGGCAACTACCGCCGGCCGGTGGCGCGCCTTCACTGCCGGGAGGAAGAGCAGGTGATGGCGGTGCTGCCCCTGGGTCAGCCGCTTGACCCCCACGGCGCCCGGAATCGCCAGCGCAAGGACCTGCTGGCCCTGTGCCAGGATGACCCGGCCGCCTGGCCCCACTGGGCATACACAGCGGCTGAAGCTGTGCGCAAGGCCCCTTCCGCCATGAACCGCCAGCCCTGGCGCATGAGTTTTTCAGGCTCTACCCTGATGTTTACCGCCAAGCCCCTGGACAGCCTGGACAGCGGCATCGCCCTTATGCACCTGGAGGCCTCCGCCTTCGCCTGTGAAAGAACCTGGCGCTTTGGCGGGGACGGGCGCAGCATTCTACTGAAAGCAGAGGAAGCACGTGACACTGTTTGATTTCGCGGCCCCTGACAATCGCCCCCTGGCGGACCGCATGCGCCCACGGAACCTGGATGAGTTTCTAGGCCAGGCCCACCTGGTGGGCAAAGGCAAGCTGCTGCGCCGCGCCATTGAAGCGGATCAGCTCACCTCCAGCATTTTTTATGGGCCGCCAGGGGTTGGCAAAACCACCCTGGCCTTTGTGATCTCCCAGTCCACCAAGGCCGCCTTTGTGCGGCTCAACGCCGTCACCGCCGGCGTGGCCGATGTGCGGGATGTGATCAAAGCCGCCCGGGACAGGCGCCTCATGCAGGGGCAAAATACCTACCTGCTGCTGGACGAATGCCACCGCTGGAGCAAGGCCCAGTCAGACTCCATCCTGCCAGCCATTGAGG
>CAZSSU010000015.1:19279-20262 GCA_964609415.1 uncultured Christensenella sp.
TCCACCACCGAGAACCCCATGATCGCCATGACCCCCGCCATCCTCAGCCGCTGCCGCATTTTTGAGCTGCGCCGGCTCAGCGACGCCGATGTGCGCCTGGCCCTGGCCGCCGCTCTGTCGGATAGCGAACGGGGCCTGGGTGGCATGCATGTTGAAGCGGATGAAGAGGCCCTCAACCACTGGGTGCAGGTGGCAGGCGGCGACGCGCGCACCGCGCTTAACGCCCTGGAGCTGGCCGCCCTCACCACCCCCACCACCGGCGGTAAAATCCATATCACCCGGGACATCGCAGAGGACAGCATCCAAAAACCTGTGATCCGGGTTGATGAAACGCTGTATTACGATATGCTGTCCGCCTTCTGCAAAAGCCTGCGGGGCTCTGACCCGGACGCGGCGCTACTGTGGATGTCCCGGCTGCTCTATGCGGGCTGCGACCCCCGGCTCATCATCCGCCGGGTCATTGCCCACGCTTCGGAAGATGTGGGCATGGCCGATCCCCAGGCTCTGGTGCAGGCAATCAGCGCCGCCAAAGCGCTGGAAACCGTGGGCATGCCAGAGGGGCGGCTGGCCATGTCCCAGGCGGTGGTTTATCTCTGCATGGCCCCCAAATCAAACAGCGTCTACCTGGCCATGACAAAGGCCCAGGCAGACGCCGAAAAAGGGCAGCTGGGCGAGGTGCCCCTATCCCTCCGGGACACCCACTACCAGGGCTCCTCCAAATTGGGCAATGGCGAGGGCTACCTCTACCCCCATGATTATCCCAGCCACTGGGTTAAGCAAAACTATATGCCCGATGGCTTTGAACAAAGCCGCTACTACCACCCCGGTGCTCTGGGCTATGAAGCCGAGCTCACCCTCCCCAAGGACAAGAACACGAAAGGCAGCCGATAAAACATGACCACCCACCATTTCTACGCCTATCTCTCCCGGATGAAATTCATCAGGCGCTGGGGTCTGATGCGCAACACCATGCCCGAAAACGA
>CAZSSU010000016.1:0-18573 GCA_964609415.1 uncultured Christensenella sp.
GTAGTGGCCGCCGCCGTTGTTGCGCACCGCGGTGCGGATTTTTTCGGGCAGGCTGTCCAGGTTTTTGATCAGGTCTTCAATGGGCTTGTCAGCATACTCGCTGCCTTCCACAGCCTTATTCAGGTTGTCGATATAGGCCTGATGGTGCTTGGTGTGGTGGATACGCATGGTTTCTTCGTCGATATATGGTTCAAGCGCATTGTATGCGTAGGGTAGGGACGGTAGGGTAAATGCCATGGTGTGTACCTCCTTGGGTTTGGTATTTGAATAATACCCCGACTTAGCTGATAATAAACATTGTGAAAATGACGATGTTAAAATGGTGACGCTTATTGACAGCACCGGGTGTACATGCTATATAAATCCTAATGAAATCCATGAAGAAAGGCACAGGCAAAGCGATGGCACAGGCGAGGGAGCGGATCCCGCTGTCCCGGTTTGATCAGCTAAAGGACAAGATGAATGCTTCCCAGGGGCTGGGCAGCTTGTCTGACAAGCTGTTCCTGGTGCTGCGTGACGCCATCCTCACCAATTACCTGGAAAGCGGCCACCTGCTGCCCAATGAAAACCAGCTATGCAGCCAGCTGGATATCGGGCGCACCACCCTGCGGGAAGCTTACAGCAAGCTGGAGGCCATGGGGCTGATCACCCGGAAGAAATCAGGCACTTACCTTAATGACCAGAAGGCGATTGACGCGGCCATGCCATTCAGGCAGGTGCTGGAACAGGCTGATATCAAGGAAGTGATGGACTTCCGCATGATGCTGGAAGGCGAAATTGCCGCCCTGGCTACCCAGAACGCCAGTCCTGAGGACATTCAGCAGCTGGAGTCCCTGGTTGATAAAATGAAGCAGAACTTCACCAACCTGGTGATGTTAAGCGTTTATGACGCCATGTTTCACCGCCAGCTGGTCACATGCTCCGGTTACAGCCTGCTCAAGGCGGTGTTTGAAACGGTGCGCAGCCATTTTGAAGAGGTGATCTACAAGGCGTTTGCCTCAGACGAAAGCATCATGCTCAAGGCTGTTTTTTATCATGAGCGCATCATCAGGGAGGTTAAAGCCCGGGACAGCGAGGCTGCTAAAGCGGCCATGCGGGAGCATATCCAGTGCGTGACCGATTCTCTCTTTAAGCGGGCTTGACAAAAGCTGGGAATGCCTTTATCATCGTGTTGTCTGACAACGCGATGATTTTTCTTGCAACCCAACTCGTCTACTTGTATGTGAGGAGGCTATATGAATTTATACAGCATGCTGGGTGAACGGCAGGCGCAGGGCAAGCCCCTGCGGGTGGGCATCATTGGCACCGGCAAGTTTGGCACCATGTACCTTTCCCAGGTGCGCAAGGTGCCAGGCGTCCACCTGGTCGGCATTGCGGAGCTGAACCCCCAGCGGGCCTATGACAACCTGAAATTAACCTGCTGGCCCGATGAGCAGGTGAACGCGAAGAGCCTGGAAGAGGCCTGGAACAGCGGGAAAACCTGCGTGATCGAAAGCGGAGACGATTTGATTGCCTCCCCTTTTACAGACATCATCATCGATTGCACCGGCAACCCGGAGCTGGGCATCCATCACACGCTCATGTGCTGTGAACACAAAAAGCACATCGTCAATGTGAATGTGGAGGCAGATGCCCTGGCAGGCCCGGTTTTGGCCAGGCGGGCACGGGAGGCTGGTATCGTTTACTCCCTGGCCTATGGCGACCAGCCGGCCATGATCTGCGACATGGTGGACTGGGCGCGCACCACTGGCTTTGAGGTGGTGTGCGCGGGCAAGGGCACCCGTTTTCAGCCCCGCTACCACCAGTCAACGCCTGACACCATCTGGCAGTATTACGGCATCAGCCCGGAGGATGCCAAGCGGGGCGGCATGAACCCCAAGGTGTTCAACTCCTTCCTGGATGGTACCAAGTCAGCCATTGAAATGGCATCGGTATCAAACGCCACAGGGCTTTTGCCCAACCCCGATGGCCTGCTGTTCCCAGCCTGCGGGGCGGATGACCTGCCCCGCATCTTAAAGCCCCGGGCGGATGGTGGGGTGCTGGCCCACAAAGGCATGGTGGAGGTTATCGCCAGTGAGGAGCGGGACGGACGTCCGGTGTTCCGCGACCTGCGCTTTGGTATCTTTGTCACCCTGACGGGGGACTCTGAGTATATGCGGCACTGCTACAAGGAATATGGCATGGCCACCGACGAGACAGGCGAGTATACCTGCCTGTACCGGCCTTACCATATGATTGGCCTGGAAACCAATATCTCTGTGGCGTCGGTTGGCACCCGGGGAGAGCCAACCGGCTTCCCCAGGGATTTCAACGCCGATGTGGTGAGCGTGGCAAAATTTGACATCCCTGCCGGCACCGTCCTGGATGGCGAGGGCGGCTACTATGTCTACGGCAAGGTGATTCCCGCCAGCCTGTCGGTGAAAAATGGCTGCCTGCCCCTGGGCTTTTCAGGGAACAAGCGGCTGAAACGAGACATCAAGGCCGGGGAAATCATCCCCTACGAGGCGGTGGAATATGATAAAGACTGCCTCACCATGCGCATCCGCCGGGAGCTGGAAGCCTTAGCCCGGTAAAAATAATTGATACAGGAGGAGACCCCATGAATTATCTGCAGAAAGTGATCAAGGACACCAAGACCCGGTTTTGGGTGAACAACCCCACCATCGCTGACACCCGGGCCTCTATGGAGAGCGGGGCCTTTGGCTGCACCACCAACCCCTCCTATTGCTCCAAACTTTTCCAGACGGCGCCTGAATTTATCAGCGGCATCGTGAAGGAAGTGGTGGCCAGGAACGACCAGTCCAGCCCTTTGAGCGAGCAGGTGTATCACCTGGCGGCGGCTGAAATCATGAAGGAGTTCCTGCCCCTGTATGAGAAGACGGGCGGCAAGGCGGGCTTTGTCACCATCCAGGAGGATCCCCGGCGTGAGCATGAGCATGACTATATTATTGCAGCCTCCAAGCGCGCCGCGAAGCTGAACAAGAACTATATGGCCAAGATTCCGGTGACTGAGCCTGGCTTGATTGCCATCCGGGAGATGGTGGCGCTGAACATTCCCATTTGCGCGACGGAAATCTTCTCCCTCTCCCAGGCGGCGGCCCTGGTGGAGGCTTATGAGGACGCCTGCAAAAAGACCGGCAACCGGCCTGAAATCTACATCACCCACATCACGGGCATCCTGGATGATTACTTTGGCGGCCTGGTAAAAAGCGAAAAGCTGGACATCAAGCCCGAGGTGTTGAAGCAGGCGGGCACCATCATCGCCAAGAAGGAATATCAGTTCCTGAAGGAGGCGGGCTTCTCCGGCCGCATGCTGGGTGGCGGCGCCAGGGGGCCACAGCACTTTACTGAGTTTGTGGGCGGCGATATGCACATCACCATCAATTGGTCAACCGCTATTGAGCTGAATGCCAATAACACCGAGCCCGTCGATGCGATTGACAACGCGGCGAATCCGGCGGTGGTGAAGGAACTGATGGAAAAACTGCCCAACTTCAAGCGCTCCTATGAGGTGGACGGCATGAAGCCAGCGGAATTCGATGACTATGGCCCCACCATGCTCTTCCGCACCCAGTTCATGAATGGTTATTCCCGTCTGATTGACGCCATTGAGCTGGCGAAATAAAGCATCACAAGGCAATAAAAAAGCGGCCTGTCAGTTTTCTGGCAGGCCGCGTATTTGTTTGTTAGCGGATGAAGTTGGTGCGGGCACCGTACTCGTTCTCAGGCTTTTCAAGGCCGGCCTCCCCGGCGGCTTTGAGGGATTTCATCACATGGGCGAGGTTCCTTGTCATGTTGCGGATGGTTTGCATGCCTTCCACATCCTGGAAGACCTCCTCAGGCCGGGTGCCATGGAGCATGGCCCAGTAGGAGCCGGACACCAGGGGCATCTCGTTGTACAGGAAATACTGGTTGAGCACCTGGAGGGCCAGGGTGGTGCCGCCGCGCCGGGCGATGGCAAAAGAACAGCCCGGCTTGCCCCTGAGCACATTGCCGCCAGCGTAATACACCCGGTTGAGCACTGACAGCAGCGCCCCTGTGGGGTGGGAGTAGTAAACCGGGGTGCCAAAAACAAAGCCGTCTGCCTCCTGGCACTTGGCAATCAAATCGTTGAGATAGTCATCTTTGAACACGCAGCTGTTGTCCTTGGTTTTTTTGCAGGTGCCGCAGCCTGTGCAGTCGCGGATGGGCTCGTTTCCCACCCAGAAAACCTCTGTTTCCAGGCCCTGGGCCTGCAGGATATCCGCCATAACGCCAATCACAGCGTTGGTGTTCCCGTTTTTCCGGGTGCTGCCGTTAATCAAAAGAACTTTCATGGGGCACCTCCTATTCGTCATTAAGCCTATCCTATCCTGCCTTTTTCCTGCGGTCAAGCGCTTGCGGGATGATTGGTTGTGGTATGATGGTAGCAAGAAATTAAAAGGGGGCTGCCCATGGATGTACTGATGATTGGCGGCACTGGGCTTATAGGCAGTGAGGGGGCCAGGGCGCTGATTGCCCGGGGGCACCGGGTGAAAACGCTGGCGCTGCCGCCATTGCCCGCAGGCGCGCCGCTGCCGGAGGACATGGCTATTACCTTTGGCAACTATATGGAGATGACAGATGAGGAACTGGCGGGGCACCTGCGGGGCTGTGAGGGCCTGGTGTTTGCGGCGGGGGTGGATGAGCGGCTGGAAGGGCCGCCGCCCATCAAAGCCATGTTTGATAAATTCAACCTGCTGCCTCTGGAAAGGCTCCTGCGTCTGGCCAAGGGAAATGGCGTCCGACACACGGTGATCTGCGGCTCCTATTTCAGCCATTTTGCCAGGGAGTGGCCGGAGATGGCGCTGGCGGAGCATCATCCCTACATCAAAAGCCGCCTGGAGCAGGAGGAGATGGCTTTCGCCTTCGCCGATGAGCGTTTCAGCGTGGGTGTGCTGCAAATTCCTTATGTCTTTGGTGCTCAGCCCGGGCGCAAGCCAGTGTGGATGTTCCTGGTGGATATTATCAGAAAAATGCCCCTGGCCACCTTTTACCCCAAGGGCGGCACCGCCATGGTCACAGCCCATCAGATGGGAGAAGCCATCGCCAGCGCCCTGGAAATGACTAAGGGGGCTCAGGCCTGGCCGCTTGGCTGCCACAATATGGACTGGAAGGAGATGCTGGGCATTTTCCACAGCGCCATGGGCATGCCAGGGCGGCCTGTTATCACCATTCCGCAATGGGCTTTTGCCCTGGGTGCCAGTGCCCGGCAAAATCGTTTAAAGCGGCAGGGCCTTGAAACCGGGCTTGACTACGATTATTTGCCGGCTGTCATGACGCGCCGGGCCTACATCGCCCCGGAAATTGGCTGCCAGCCTTTGCACCTGCCACCGGATGACATCCCCCAGGCCATCAGCCAGTCGGTCCGCCAGTGCATGGATATTATCGAAGGCCGCGCTCAGGCCATTGGCATGAAGGGAGAGTAAACCCTATGGTGCAGTCAGAACTAAAGCGCTATACCGTCGCCCACCGGACAGAGCATTATGTGTTTCATGCCCTGCCGGGCACAAAGGCGGCAGATGACATGGAACGCATTGCGGTCTACCAGGAGAAGTGGTTTGAGCGCATCACCCAGACCTTTCAGGTGGTGATGGAGGCGCCTATCCTGTATTATCTAACTAATTCCCCTGAGGACGCAGGCAAAATCTATGGGGATGATGAACCCTGCAATGGCTTTGCCTGGGGGCCTGACACCGTGGTGGCCACCTACAATGACAAAGTGGTCTGCCTGGGGGCGCATGAGGACACCCACTTGATCACCCAGCGGATTGCCCGGCCGGAAAGCCCCTTCATGAGTGAGGGTGTGGCGATGTATATGGATGGCTGCTGGTGGGGGAAAACCAATGCCTGGTGGCTGAAACGATTTGTGGCGGAAGGGAGATATGTTCCACTTGCGAGCCTGCTGTCACGTGATGATTTTTTCAGCCATTCTGAAGCAATCACCTACCCAACTGCGGGTGCTTTCACCCAATATGCCATTGAAACCTTAGGGCAAGACGCCTTTGTGAAGCAGGTGTACAGCCGTCCAGGTCCCGCCCAGCATGCGCTGGAAGCGGGCTTCGGAAAGCCCTTGGCGGAGATTGAGAACGATTTTTTGCTTTGGGTTAAGGTGAGCGATGTGCCAGAGGTTTATAAGCCGGATATCATCTTGTAAGACGCTTCCGGTTTGCACCCTCGGGGCCTGAATGATATACTAAAATAGTTGTGAATAAGTAAAAGGAGGATCATCGCTTGATTCCAGATGTGATAACAAGCCTGCGGGGTGAATTTGCCCCAGGTGCCCACAGCGAACTGCGGGCCCAGCGCAGCCTGACCCGGCGGGTCACGCTGCTGAAGGGAGACGTGGTCAACAACGCGCGCAGCGAGAGCCAGGGCGTATCAGCCCGGGTGTATCAGGGGGGCGTATACGGCTTTGCCTCCCAGGCAGAGCTCAGCCAGGAGGCTGCCCGCCAGGCGCTGAAAACCGCCAGCCATAACGCGGCCTTCCTGGATGGCCACGCCAGGCTGGGCAAAGGTGCTTTGCCCGACATCGCTTCGGGCGTGCTGCCGCCTCAGGAGGGCTTTACCGATTTGCCCCAGAAGCATTACCTGGACTTTCTGCGGCCGCTGGATGAGTACATCGCCCGCAAATACCCGGACCTTACCAGCCGGGCACTGGTGGCCTTCGCTGACTCCATGGAGAAATCCATCCTCTCATCGGATGGCTATCAGGCCCATATCATTGCACCCCGCAGCTACATCTACCTGTTTTTGAATGGGCAGACCGCTGAGGGCATGCCCGTTGAGGTGTTCACCACCTTTGGCGGCAGCGGCACCTTTGACAAGCACTTCCAGGATCCCAAAGCCCTGGAGGCCGAGGTGGACAGCCTCTACGAGCATCTGGCCAAGAAGCGGGAGGGCGTCTTCGCCAAGGGTGGCAAGCAAACCGTTATCCTTCACGGGTTCATGGCAGGCATGCTGGCCCATGAGGCCGTTGGCCACACGGTGGAGGCAGACCTGGTGATGGGCGGCTCGGTAGCGGGCCCCATGCTGGGCGAAATGGTAGCCAGCCCCCTGGTGTCCATGACCGACTTTGCCCACACCGCCTTTGGGGAGGAAGCCCCGCTGCCGGTGTATGTGGATGACGAGGGCGTGAAAGCGGAGGACGCGGAACTGATCCGCAATGGCCGCCTTACCGGCTACATGGTCAACCGGGAGCTGGGCCGTCACTTCTCCATGCGGCCCCAGGGCAATGCCCGTGCCTTTGCCTTTAATGATGAGCCCTTAATTCGCATGCGGAACACCGCGGTGCTGCCAGGGCGCGACAAAATTGAGGACATGATCGCCTCAGTGGAGGACGGCTATTACCTGATCTCCTCCACCAATGGCCAGGCCGATACCACGGGTGAGTTTATGTTTGGCGTGGGCATTGGCTATGAGATTAAAAATGGCCGCCTGGGCCGGGGCATCTTTGACACCACCATTTCTGGCGTTGCCTTTGATATGCTGAAAACCGTGGACCGGGTGAGCGACCGGGTGACCTGGTCATCCTCCGGCTTCTGTGGCAAAAAGCAGCCCATGCCCGTGGGCATGGGCGGGCCCGACCTGCGTTGCCAGGTGCTGGTAGGAGGGAAATGACGATGAACAATTTACACAGCACGGTTGAACTAGCTTTAAGCGCCTTGGGTGGCCTGGGGGCGCAGATGTATTCTGCCCGGGCTTCCCAAAGCAAAACCAATGAATTTAACGTGGATGGAGGCAGGTTTAGCCTCTTCCGCACCACCATTGACGCTGGCCTGGCGCTCACCGCCATCAAAGATCAGAAGCGCGGCGTGGTCAGCGGCAACAGCTTTGAAGAAAAGGCCGTGCGGCTGGCGGCGGCTGATTGCCTGGCGGCAGCAGAAGCAACCCAGGCAGATCCGGCTTGGGACATTGCCGGCGAAGGCCAGGGTGATTTTAAGGACGGCGCATATCAGCCTGATATGGACAAGCTTTTCAGCCGCACCCAGGAGATGTTAAACCAGATTGGTCAGGAATACCCTAAGATTATGCTGGAGCAGGTGATTATCTCCCATATCCAGGTGGATAGCCTGTATGAAAACAGCAAGGGTGTAAAATACAGCGGCCAGTCTGGCTGCTATGATGTGAGCCTGATGTTCTCCGGCCACGAAGGGGACAAGGCCTCCTCCTTCAATGGCGCAGGCCTGCGGGTGGACAACCTGGATGCCCCCTTCCTGGACCAGGGCGGGCTGCGGCAAACATTAAAAGACGCGGAAAACCAGATTCACACCACGCCTGTGAGCGGCAAGTTCGAAGGCGCAGTGGTGTTTACGCCGGATTGCCTGGGCTCCATGCTGGGTGAGCTCATGGATAGCTACGTGGGCAGCACCGTCATCATGGACGGCACCAGCCAGTGGAAGGACAAACTGGACAGCCAGGTGGTGGACCCCAGGGTCACCATCCGCATAGCGCCCCGGGATCCGCGCATGGTGTGCGGTGAGCGCTACACGGCGGAAGGCTACTTGTCTGAGGACTATGCCCTGATCGATCAAGGCAAGCTCAAGTATTTCATGCTCTCTGACTATGCTGCCCGAAAAACCGGGCACAAGCGGGCGCCCAACAGCGCCTATCAGGCGATTATGGAGCCAGGGGAGAAGCCCCTCAGCGACATCATCGCGGGCATTTCCAAAGGCCTTCTGATGGGGCGCTACTCTGGCGGCTCCACGGCCACCAGCGGGGAGTTTTCTGGCGTAGCCAAAAACACCTTCCTCATTGAAAATGGGAAGGTGGCTGGCGCTGTGTCAGAAACCATGATTGCCGGCAACCTGGCCGGGATGCTCAACAACATCATCGGCATCTCCCGGGAAACGTTGGAGAACGGCCATGGCTCGCTTCCCTGGCTGGCGGTGGACGGCATTACGATTTCTGGGAACTAGTGTATATCAGACAAAACAAGGGCTGCTGCAGTTATGCCGCAGCCCTTGTTTTTTATGCCAAGGTCTTTTTGTACAATTTTATACTAAGCAGATAACTAAGCCCAAATAAGACCAACGCTACCAGCATGAGTAGCCCGGCAACCAGCGCAGGGGACAGCGACAGCCCTGCCAGGAAAGCGGCGATGCTGCCAGTTTGAGAGCCGCTTATCAGGTAGGTGGCGGGCATAATCATCATGATCATCAGCACAATGCGGGCTTTCGCGCCAAAGTGGTAGGTGGCGGGCAGTGAAATGGCGTTATACACCATGGACGCGCCCCACAGGATGCCCAGCATCATGGGAATATCCTGAATAGAAGCGCTTTGATAAATCAGGGGCAGGATCAGGCCAATCACGATGACAAGAGGGCTTAGCATGGCTAAAATCACCAGCAGCAATAGGTATTTTGCCCCTACCCGCTCCTTCACACTTAGCGGCAACAAGCGCTCTGTGCGCCGCCATCCGCTGGCTTCATCCAGGTTCAGGGTGGTGGTGACAGACATGCCTGCCAGCATCAGCATGAAGGCGGCGATCATGCCCCCGGCCATCTCTTTGCCCTGATAGATCAGAAAGGCCAATAAGCCCAGGTAGAGGAATAGCATCTCTTTTTTCATCAGACGGCGGGTAACGAGCAGGTCTTTTAAAATCAAGCCTTTCATCGCGTTTCTCCTTTGATGTAAAACAGCAGGATATCATCAAGCGACGGCGCATCAACCGTCAGTTCCGGATGGGCAGCGGACACCGCGTGGCGGTCCCTGACCAGGGTTTCGCTGATGCCCCGGTCCTCTTTCCTGGCCACCACGCCCGCTGTGGGGATGAGGGCGGCATCCGCTTTTGAGGTTTTGACAATGCCCCAGTTATCAAGCAGGGTGTCCTTGTCCTCCTGGAAAACCACCCGGCCACCATGTATCAGCAGGATATGATCGGCAATGCGGGCCAAGTCCTCCGTCAGGTGGGTGGAAAAGAACACCGCCTTTTGCTGATCCTGGATGAAATCCAGCAGCATCGCTTCCATATCATCCCGGGCGCCCACATCAAGGCCGGTGGTGGCTTCATCAAGAACCAACAAGTCCGGGCTTTGGCTGACAGCCGCTGCCAGGGCCAGCTTGGCCTTCATGCCCCGGGACAGGTCCTGTATCTTTTTGTTGTCAGGCAGTCGGAAATCATGCAGCAGCTTCTTATAGCGCGCTTCGTCCCAGGCGGGGTATATGTGGCGGTTAATCGTGCCGATGTCCCTGGCGGTCAGCTGAACCGGGAAGGGGCAATCATCAGGTACTGCGGCCACCCGTTTTTTGATCTCCAGCTCATCCTGGGGCATGTCCAGGCCCAGCAGCTTGACCTCCCCGCTGTCGGGGCGCAGCAGGCCCAGCATCAGGTCGATGGTGGTGGTTTTCCCGGCGCCGTTTTCCCCGATGCAGCCCACAATCCGCCCCCGGGGCACGGTGAAGGATATATGATCCAGGGTAAACCCGGGGTAGGACTTGCTCAGGTTATTTACCTCAATCGCGTTGCCAGAAGCGATGTCATTGCTCATTGGATGGTTCCTCCTTATAAAACAAGCTGATCAGCTGGATAAGCTTTTCCTCGGGGATGTGGTGCTTGCGGGCGGCAGTTGCGGCTGCTTCCAAATGGGCTTCAATGGCGCGCAGCTGTTCCTCCCTGACAAATTCCCCGCTGGTGCCGGAGATAAAGGTGCCCTTGCCCTGGACGGTTTCAATAAAGCCATCCTGCTGGAGGGTTTCATAAGCCTTTTGCACGGTAATCACGCTGATATGAAGCGTGCGTGCCAGCGCCCGCATGGAAGGGATACCTTCC
This sequence comes from uncultured Christensenella sp., assembly GCA_964609415.1. Classification (GTDB taxonomy): domain Bacteria; phylum Bacillota; class Clostridia; order Christensenellales; family Aristaeellaceae; genus UBA6115. Next base: position 10,790 of record CAZSSU010000016.1, read on the forward strand.
CCCGGCTTCAGGATGCCCTGAGCGATCTGCTGCTTGATTTGGGCCATGATCTGCTCATAAATGGGCCTGCCTGAGCGGTTGGAGATAATGATGTTCAAAGCCGGCCTCCCCTCATCCATAGTGTACTTGTCATGACAAGTACACTATAGCACACACAAGCACAGTGTCAAGGCCTTTTGCGTAAAAAATATGCTATGATTATTTCTGTCAAGGTTGAACCTTTTGTGTCCGTGGGACGACTGGATAGGTGAAGGGGGTGAGCGGGTGAGCAGACGGGAGGCGTTTGAGCGGGCGGTTGCGCCCCATACACGCGGGCTGTATGCCTTTATCCGCCACCTGAACTGGCAGGACTGTGATGACATCTATCAGGAGAGCATGCTCGCCGCCTGGCGGGGCTTTGACAGCCTGAAAGACCCGGATGCTCTGCGCCCCTGGCTGTATGGCATCGCCCGCTTTAAGGCCATGGATATGTACCGCAGCAAGTATCGGCGGGACGCCAGGGAGGAAGCGTGGCCAGAGGAGCTGCCCCAGGCGGGCTTTGAATGCCACAGCGCCCTCAGGCTGGACCTGGCCCAGGCCCTTGCCACCTTAAAGCCCCAGGACAAGGCGCTGATGTACCTGGTGTTTAATCAGGGGCTCAATTACAAAGCGGCGGGGAAAGCTATGGGGATCCCCGAGGGCACGGTCAAAAGCCGGATCTTCACGCTGAAGAAAAAACTAAGAGCCCTGATGGGAGAAGAGGAGGAAAGCCAATGACACAGTGGGGCAAACAATCTCTGGAAGAGGAGGCATTTGAGCAGGCGCTGATCCAAGCGCTGGCTCAGGTTGAGGCGGAGCCCCCATCCTTCCTGATTCCCCCTGAGATAGAGCTTCCCCAAGCCTTGCTGCGCAGCATCCATCAGCTGGAAAAAGCCTGGGATACCTCGCGCAGCGCGATGCGACTTGCCTTTGATTTTCTATAATCAACTGAATTTAGAAAGGAAAGAAAGAAATGAGCAACAATGATTACAGGACCTCAGATGATGTGAATGAACTGCGTGACGTGCTGGATGCCGTGGGGGACAGGGTGCCCAAGCTTATCCGGGACATTGTGGGCAGCCTCTATTCCAAGGAGGCAGGCACCAGCATGGGCCAGTCTGTAGGCTCCTATTACCAGGAGCTGATCGCTTCCGGCATCCCCCAGGATGCGGCGCTGGAAATGGCCAAATCCTATTCCATCTCCATCAAGGACCTGGTCAGCAAGAACTTCAGTGCCCAGATTGGCGAAAAGCATCGCTATGAGCCCCGCGATGATAACGGGCAGGAATAATCATGGCGCAGCAGGAAAGCCGGGGTGAAGTGGCGGGTCTTTTAAGACAGGGCCTCAGGGCCGTGGGCTTGGGCATGAAGCTGCTCCCCAGCGCTATGTATCACCTCACCCGCGGCCACAGGCACTTTAGCCGGTGCTTTGTGCAGGAGGCGCTGCAATGCGGCATTCCTGAGGAGGCAGCCAGGGAAATGGCGGGTGAACTGCGCCCGATGAAGCTGTTTAAAACCATGAATGCCATGAAAGAGAGAGACCCAGACCAATAGACTGGCTATTACAAGCCCTGCCCGGCACAGTTTGCATCTGTTGCCGGGCTTTTTTCTTCGGCGTTTTTTACGATGAAGATAAAATAAACCATATGCCCCAGCCACACTGTGGCCAGGATGAGGCGCACCCAGGGCAGGTTTTTGAGGAAGTAAAAGCTGATGCCCATCACCAGGGTGACTGTGACGATCACCCGGGCTTTGGCTTTTTTTGTCAGCCCCCGTCCTTTGAGGTAGCCTTCCAGGTTGTTCTTGTAAAGTTTGCTGTTTAAAAACCAGGTTTCAAGCCGCTTTGAACTTTTGCCAAAGCAAATAAAGGCCATGAGCAAAAAGGGGAAGGAAGGCAGCAGCGGCACAGCCGCCGCCAGGGCCCCCACCCCCAGGGAAACGATGCCTGCCAGCGCTAACAGCCTGCGCCTCATAGTTCCGCTTCCAGCCGCACACAGCGGCCAACGACCTGCAGGTCGCTCATGTTTTCGATGTCGCTTTCAAAGGCGCTGTCATAGCGCTGAAGCATCACCTGATAGCGGGGGAGGAGCTTGGCCATGCGCAGCACTTTGCCCTGGGCTGTGTCCAGGAGCAGCATGGCGCCGTCCTCCACGGATTTGGAGGGCACCACCAATACCACATCGCCCCGGTGCACCCGGAAGCCCCGCATGCTGTCATCCGGCGCCTGGAAATAAAACACCTTTTCTTTTGGCGCGCCTTCCACTTTGCCTTGCTTAACGGGCAGCAGGCGGCTGCCCACCTCTTTCATCACGGCGTTATAGATGGGGACCCGCTGGAGCACATCGGCCAGGGCGTCCAGCCAGATGGAGCCCGCGATGCCCTTGCTGCTGTCTTTGGGCCCAGCCTCTTTTTTGAGGGGGCGGGGTTCCCGCACCTGGGGCAGGGCGGACTGCAGATCCACCGTGGCGGCGATATCTTCCAGGGTGAAATTGCTTTGGGCCGGGGCCTCGGCCCCCATGGCTTTCAGAATGCGCTGGGCCTGATCATCCTTGGGGATGCGGGTGCCCGATTCAATTTCCAGCAGAAACTTCTCGCTGACACCACATTTTTTGGCAATGGTTTTGGCCGCGATGCCGCGGCGCGTCCGTTCCTGCCTGATCAAGTCACCCAGCCTGCTCATAAAAAAACGCCTCCCGGTTTGCTGATAAGGCTATCTTACCCGGTTTGGCGACTATAGAAAAGGGGAAAGCTCAAAAAAGCGCCGTGATGATGGCGATGAGAGGGGCGATGATGAGGGCGGGCAAGAAATCCGCCACCTTAATGTGGGTGATGCCGATGAGGTTGAGCCCCAGCGCCACGATGACCAGGGAGCCGGCGCTTGATAGTTCATTGATGGCGGAGGGCGTCATCACAGGCGCCAATAGGCCTGCCAGCAGGGCGATGGCTCCTTGATACACCAGCAGGCTCACCGCAGCCAGCGTCACGCCAAAGCCCAGGCTTGAGGCCAGGATTAACGCCGCCACAAAGTCCAATGCTGACTTGGTATACAGCGTGGCGTAGTTGCCGGTGAGGCCGGCTTCCAGCGACCCTACCACCGCCATCGCTCCCACGCAAAACAGCAGGGAGGCTGTCACAAAGCCCTCGGATACGCTGCCGCCCTTTTGCCGTGTAAGGGCCTGGGCTTTGTCGCCCAGGCGTTTGACGAAGCCGTCAATATCAAGCAGCGTGCCAATGATAACCCCCAGCACCATGGCGGCAATCAGAATCAAGGGGTTTTCGCCCTTGAGGGTGCCTGAAATGCCGATATAAAGCGTGCATAGGCCAATGGCTGTCATGGCGGCTTTGCTCAGTTTCTCCGTGAGGAACTTGCCAAAAAACAAGCCCAGGACGCTGCCCAGGATCACCAGCGCTACATTGACCAATACCCCTGTCATATGTCCTCCCTCACAAAAGAAGTTCCACGATGAGCACCGCGGCGCAGGCACCGGCCGCAATTTTGAACAGGCCCTGATCCAGCCAGGCCAGCACCATGGCGGCGGCAAAACCGGCCAGCCCCGACCAGATGGAGCCGGTGGCCAGCAGCATATCCGGGAAGGCCATGGCGGCCAATGTGGCATAGGGCACATAGGCCAGGAAGGCTTTGAGGGTGGGGTTTTGGATGGGCTTGCGCACCAGCACAAAGGGAATGGCCCGCACCAGGAAGGTGACCCCTGAGATGACCAGGATGTATACCCAGGCCTTATTCATGGCTGCCCTCCTCTTGAAGGGGAAAGCCCTTGGCGAAAACATAGGAAAGCGGCAGCGCGATCAGGATGACCCGGAGGCCGGGGGCCAGGCTGCCGGTGAAGGGCAGGGCGCGCACCAGGCCGCTTAAAAGCATCGACAGGCCGACCAGCTTCAGCAGTTTCCCGCTGTGCCGGGCTGGGGGCACCACGGCGGCGATAAACATGGCGTACAGCGCCACGCTGACCGCGTTAATCACCGGCTGGGGCATGAGGCTGCCCAGCACAGCGCCCAGCAGGGTGCCCAGGGTCCAGGCAGGGACGGCCCCTGACATCATACCAAAGTAATAGAAGGGGTCAAGCGGCTTATCCTTAGACACCGCCAGGGCGAAAAGCTCATCAGTCACCGCGAAGGCCACGGCCAGCTTCCGGCCCATGGGCTCCTCCTCCCGGAAGCGCTGGGTGAGGCTCAGGGACATGAGCACATAGCGCAGGTTGACAAAGGCCTGGGTAAAGGCGGTGACCGCCAGGGAGGACAGGCTGGCATATGAGGCGATGCCGGCGAACTGACCGGCTGAGGTAACCGTGATGAGAGACATCACCGCGGCCTGAAGCGCTGTCATCCCCGCCTGGCGTGCTGCCAGGCCCAGGGTGAACGATACGCTTAAATAGCCCAGGGCCACAGGCAGCGCGTCCCTGGCCCCCTGGATGAACACCTGCCGGCGGCTTGATGTCATGCCGTCACCCCCATAAAAAATCGCGTGATGCTGCATAGTATAGCCCTGTTTCACAGGATTCTCAAGGAAAGAAAACAGCGATAAGCCCTTAAAACAGGGGAAATGCACCTCTTGATACGGGCAGGCCAGCCTTGTTCAAAGCCCCGGGATGTGATAATATAAATACAATATCTACATCATCGTCTTGCCCGGGGGTTCATCCGGGGAGTGAAGGAGGAAAAGAAATGGAATATCCAAAAATTGGCATCAGGCCAACCATTGATGGCCGGTGGGGCGGCGTGCGGGAAAGCCTGGAGCAGTCCACCATGGACATGGCGAAATCAGCCGCCAAGCTGATCTCCACCCTGAAATATCCTGACGGAACGCCTGTGCAGTGCGTGATTTCTGACACCACCATCGGCGGCGGTGCCGAAGCGGGCGCCTGCGAGCGCAAGTTCAACAAAGAAAACGTGGTGGCCACCCTGACCGTCACCCGCTCCTGGTGCTATGGCATGGAAACCATGGACACCAACCCCAACACCATCAAGGCGGTTTGGGGCTTTAACGGCACCGAGCGCCCTGGCGCCGTCTACCTGGCGGCGGTCCTGGCGGCGTATGCCCAGAAGGGCCTCCCCGCCTTTGCCATCTATGGCCGGGACGTGCAGGATCTCAATGACACCTCCATCCCCAAGGATGTGGAAGAAAAATTGCTCCGTTTTGCCAGGGCTGCCATTGCCGCTGGCTGGATGAAGGGCAAGAGCTATGTGAACTTCGGCGGCGTTTCCATGGGCATCGCTGGCGCATACTGCGACATGAACACCATGCAGAAGTATTTTGGCATCCGTCCAGAGTGGATGGACATGACCGATGTGCTCCGCCGCATCCACCTGGGCATCTATGATCATGCTGAGTATGAGAAGGCCCTGGCCTGGATCAAGGAAAACTGCCCCGAGGGCTATGATGTGAACGCGGGCAAAGATCTGCCCGAAATCATCAAAAAGAGCAAGACCGTGCATCCGGATCAGGATTGGGAGTTCATCGCCAAATTGAGCCTGGTGCTGCGGGATGTGATGTTTGGCAATCCCAAGCTGGACGAGCTGGGCTGGCATGAAGAAGCCCTGGGCAAGAACGCCGTGGCCGGCGGCTTCCAGGGGCAGCGCGCCTGGACAGATTGGCTGCCCAACTGTGACTTTACAGAGGCCATCATGGCCTCCACCTTCGACTGGAATGGCGCCCGTCAGCCCACCGCCTTTGCCACAGAGAACGACACCTTAAATGGTTTGTCCATGTTGCTGGGCACCCTCATCACCAACGTCGCCCCCTGCTTCCACGATGTGCGCACCTACTGGAGCCCTGAGGCGGTTGAGCGGGTGAGCGGTTGGAAGCCGGAAGGCACCGCCGCCAAGGGCTTTATCCACCTGATCAACTCCGGCGCCACTGCGCTTGACGGCACCGGCGCTGCCAAGAACGATAAGGGCGAAGGCTGCATGAAGCCCTTCTGGGAGATGACAGACAAGGACATCAAAGCCTGCCTGGAGGCGACTGACTGGGAACGCGCCAACTATGAATACTTCCGCGGCGGCGGATTCTCCAGCCACTTCAAAAACGAAGCCGCCATGCCTGTTACCCTGCTGCGGCTGAACATTGTGGATGGCGTGGGCCCTGTGCTGCAAATCGCTGAGGGCGACACCGTGAGGCTGCCTGATGAAGTCCATGACCTCATCATGAACCGCACCGACCGCACCTGGCCCTGCACCTGGTTTGCCCCCAACCTGACAGGCGAAGGTCCCTTCCGGGATGTCTACTCCGTCATGGCCAACTGGGGCGCCAACCACGGCGTCACCGTGTACGGCCATGTGGGAGCTGACCTGCTGACCCTGTCCGCCATGCTGCGCATCCCCGTATCCATGCACAATGTGCCGGCAGAAAAGGTCTACCGCCCCCATTGCTGGGCCGCCTATGGCACCCAGGATCCGGAGGCTGCCGACTACCGTGCCTGTGCCAACTACGGCCCGCTGTACGGCTGATCAATCAAAACATCTGATGAAGATTGGGGGATTTCTGAAAAGAAATCCCCCAACGCTTCCATAAAGGAGCCATATGCCTGATTTTACCAAGATGACCTTGGATGAACTGCTCAGCCCCCAGGGCTTTGACTGCGCCTGCGGCCGCCACCATGGGGTGGGGCTCAGGCATCTGGCGCTGGGAGAAGGCGCTGTGAACCAGCTCCCGGCCTTCCTGTCAGCCCTGGGGGTGAAGCGGCCCTTTGTATTTGGTGATGAAAACACCATACGGGCGGCTGGGGCGGCGGTGGAAGCCCAGCTGAAGGACGCTGGCCTGCCTTGCACCCTGTATGTGCTGCCCCAGGCGCACCCGGAGCCTGATGAGAAGCTTTGCGGCAGCCTGCTGATGGCCTTTGACACCCGGTGTGACGGCGTGGTGGCGGTGGGCAGCGGGGTGATGAACGATTCAGGCAAGGTGCTCTCCCACGCGCTGGGCTTGCCCTATATATGTGTAGCCACAGCGCCTTCCATGGATGGCTACGCTTCCGACTCCTCCTCCATGGTGTTTAACGGCGTCAAGGTATCGCTGTATAACGCCTGCCCCCAGGCGCTAATTGCCGATACCAGCATCCTCACCCAGGCCCCCATGCGGCTGTTGCAAGCCGGGCTGGGGGACATGCTGGCCAAATACTGCTCCATCTGTGAGTGGCGCGTCGCTCAGCTGGTGGTGGATGAGTATTATTGCGAGGACATCGCCAGCCTGATGCGGGAGGCGCTCAAGCGGGTGCGGGAGGCCGCCCCGGGTTTGTCTGCCCGTTCGCCTAAGGCAGTGGAGCAGGTGACCCAGGGGCTGATCCTGGCGGGCATCGCCATGGCTTTCGCGGGGGTGTCACGCCCTGCCAGCGGGCTGGAGCACTATTTTTCCCACATGTGGGAGATGATGGCGCTGGAGCGAGGCCAGCCCACAGAGCTGCATGGCATCCAGGTGGGCATCGGCACCCTGCTGACGCTAAATATCTGGGAGCACTTGAAAACTGAGGGGCCCAGCCGTGAAGTGGCGCAGGCCTTTATCCAAACCTTTGATGAGGCAGCCTGGGAAGCCCGGGTGCGCCGCATCTTTGGCAAGACTGCGGATGCCATCTTGAAGACTGCCGGGCAGGAGGGACGGAATAACAAGGCCGACCATGCAAAGCGCCTGGAGCGGATTTTGGCCAAATGGCCGGATATTCTGCGCATTGCGGAGGAAGAGCTGCCCCCGCATCAGCAGGTGCTGGCGCTGATGAAAAACCTTGATATGCCGACCCAAGCTGGGGACATTGGCTTTA
>CAZSSU010000016.1:18673-20255 GCA_964609415.1 uncultured Christensenella sp.
GGGCAGCGTTCCGCCAGCAGGAAATCCTTGTAGCCGCGGCGCATGGTGAAGGCATAGGCCTCTTCCGGGCGGCCATTTTGCCGGTGGGTTTGGTAGCGGGTCAGCTTATAGGCGCCCCTGCGGGTGAACAAGGGGAAATCATGGGCGATTAGTTCCGCGAACAGCCGGGTCATGGCGTCGTTGCGCTTGCTGTTGCCATTTTGTTTGAAGGAGAAGGTGAGAATCGTGTGAGCGGGGCAGACAGAGGTCACCGTGACACCGGTTGACTCGATGCGAATCTGGTCGATGTCAAAACGGCTTAAGGCCGTGAGCTTATGGTATAAGTCAATATACAGCGGGCTTTGCCGCAATTTGCGCAACCGCTCCGCTTCATCCTTGCCGGCCTTGCCGCTGTATAGCAACATGATGGCCGCGGATAATACACATGACATGCACCCGACAACAGCCAAAGAATTCATGGCCATCCCTGCCTCTCGATACAATATATTGTGGATTATAACAGACTTCTCCACAAGCATCAAGGGTTTTCCACAGAAAATTTGTAAGAATTTTCAGCCAAAAGAACGGTGCACAATTTATCCACAGAGCGCCTGTGGATAACTCTCGTTTTGTGTCAGAAATGATGACAAAAACCGTTTGTTTGTCAGGGATGACAAAGGAATTGAAGCATGCTTGGTTGACATGAAAAAATACAAGCCCATTCCCTCCTGGTGCTTGACAAGCACCTTATATGCCCCTAAGATGAGGCTGAAAAGCGGAAAACCGCTCAAGAAACAATTAAAAACAGGAGGAATGATGATGAAACGTTTTGTAACCCTGCTTCTTGCCGCCGTGATGCTGCTGGCCTTTGCCGCACCCGCGCTGGCCGAGAGCAAAACCACCGTGACCTTTGCTCTCTGGGATGAGAACCAGAAACCGGTCTTTGATGAGATCATCGCTAAGTTCGAAGAACAAAACCCCACAATCGATGTGGAAGTGCAGCTCACCCCCTGGGGCACATACTGGACGAAGCTGGATGCCGCTTTGGGCCAGGAAAAAGCCGCCGATGTGTTCTGGATGAACACCTATCTGCCCAAATACGCCGCAGCCAAAGTGCTGGAGCCCCTGGATGCCTATATCGAAAAAGACGGCCTTGATATGGATGCCTATGTGGCCGTGGTGCGTGATGCCTATAAGGTCGGCGGCGCCACCTATGCTCTGCCCAAGGGCATGGACACCATGCAGGTGTTCTTCAACAAAGCTATCTTTGAAAAATATGGCGTGGAGCTGCCCAAGGAAGGCTGGACCTGGGATGAGATGGTCGCCATTGCCACCCAGCTGAAGGAAAAAGCCACTGATGGCGAGTACCCCATTGTGATGGAGCTGGACGCCCAGCCCTCCTACTTCAACTTCATCCCCCAGGATGGTGGCTTTGTCATCAGCGAAGATGGCAAAAAAGCCGGCTTTGACCAGCCCGGCACCATCAATTCCTACAAGAAAGTGCTCAAGCTGATGGAAGATGGCGTGATGCCTGACTACAAGGTGCTTTCCGACACCAAGGGCACCGACCTCTTCCTGTCCCAGAAGGCGGCCATCCTGTTCA
>CAZSSU010000017.1:0-19911 GCA_964609415.1 uncultured Christensenella sp.
CCAGGTGACCACGGTATTCGTCACCCACGATCAGGAGGAGGCCATGAGCATCTCAGACAAGATCGTGCTGATGAACGCCGGACGCCTCCAGCAGGTGGATGAGCCGCAGCAATTGTACAATGAGCCGAAAAACCAGTTTGTGGCAGACTTCCTGGGCACACCGCCCATCAACCACCTGTCGGGCAGGATGGAAGATGGCCTCTTTGTGCTGGAGGGCGGCAAGGCAAGCTTCCCCTTCCCCAGAGGAGCCGCAGCGCCCGAGGGGCGGGATTTGATTTTGGCGGTGCGCTCTGAAAGCGCCCATGTGCCAGACCCGGATGAGCCCAGCCTTTTTGAAGCGCAGGTGGAAAGCGTGTATGCCATGGGCAAGGAGGTGCTGGGCTACTTTGTCCTTGGCGGGCACAGTTTTCGCTGCTACCTGGAGGGGGACATGCTGCCCAAGCCTGGAACCATGCTGCCCATCGCGTTTAAAAACCGGGGCACCTTCCTCTTTGACCGGGAGACGGGGGAGCGCTACCTATGAGCCAGCCAGCAAAACGGAAATATGCCTTCCAGGACCGGCCGCTGCTGCGGGCGCTGGAGCCCTTTGCCTACCTGGCGCCTTTCCTGGCGGCCATCGCGGTGTTTACGCTGTACCCTGTGATTAATGTGGTGATGATGAGCTTCAAGGAAGGCTACCACATGCTCACCGGGAACTTCACCCAGGTGGGCCTGGGCAATTACAGCTATGTGTTGGGGGACCGCTATTTTATCAGCGCCTTGCGCAACACCTCTTTGTATGTGGCGGTGGTGGTGCCGCTGTCCACCGTGCTCTCCATCCTCATTGCCAACCTTCTAAACCGCAAGGTGAAGGGCATGGCCATTTTCCAGACGGCCTATTTCATGCCCATGGTCACCTCGGTGACGGCGGCAGGCCTGGCCTGGAAATTCATGTTCAGCCGGGACTTTGGCGTGATCAACCAGATCCTCTCCTGGTTTGGGGTGGGCAAGGTCAACTGGCTGCAGGCGCCTGAATGGAGCCTGTGGGCGCTGATTATCTATGGGGTGTGGAGCATTCTGCCCTTTACCATCATTCTGATGCTCTCGGGGCTTCAAAACATCGATGAAACTTATTACACCGCCGCCCGGGTGGACGGGGCCAGGAGCGGGCGCATCTTCTTCCGCATCACCGTGCCCATGCTGGCGCCCACCATCGGCCTGGTGCTCACCATCAACACCATCTCCACCTCCAAGGTGTTTAACGAGATTTTTCCGCTCTTTAACGGCCGCCCTGGCCCCAGCTACAACCTGTACACGGTGGTTTACTACATCTACGACCAGTTTTATGTGAAGTGGAAGTTGGGCCGGGCTGCTGCAGCTGCCATGATATTGTTCCTGATTATCTTTGTGATCACCATGCTCCAGCAGCTGATTCAGCGCAAGTGGAGCCTGTGAAAGGAGCCGGGATATGAGCGTTAAAACTGCCCCTGCCTATCGGGCGCGCGCCCTCCTGGCCCGCGGAGGCACCTACTTCTTCCTGGCGCTGGGCGCTGTGGTCATGCTGTTTCCCTTCTTCTGGATGTTCTCCTCCGCCTTCAAAACAGCCCAGGAGGTGGCCACCTTCCCGCCCCGCTGGCTGCCGGCGGTGCCCCAGTGGGAGAACTTCAGCCGGGTGTTTGAAAAGGCGCCTTTTGGCATCTATTTCCTCAACTCCATCCTGATTACCACCGCCAGCGTGCTGGGCACGGGGCTGGTGACCATTCTGGCTTCCTTTGCCTTTTCCCGGCTGAAGTTCTGGGGGCGGGATCTGCTGTTTACACTGCTCTTGTCGCTGATGATGATTCCCTTTGAGATGCTGGTCATCACCAACTATGAAACCATCGCCTCCTGGAAAATGATAGACACCCGCACGGCGCTGTTTTTGCCTTTCCTGGGCAGCATCTTCTACACCTATATCCTGCGCAATTTCTTCCTGTCTATCCCAGACGGCCTCTACTGGTCAGCCCGGGTTGACGGGGCCAGCAACTGGAAATACCTGTGGAAGGTGATGGTGCCCATCGCCAGGCCGGCGCTGACCACCATCATCCTGCTTAACGCCATCTCCTCCTGGAACTCCTTTATGTGGCCGATGCTGGTGATCAACTCCACCCCCAACCGCACCCTGCCGCTGGGCTTATACACCTTTATGACTGAAGGCGGCATGTATTTTGAACTACTCATGGCGGCCTCCACCGTGGTGGTGCTGCCCATCATCATCCTCTTCCTGTTTGCCAGGAAGCAAATCGTGGGCGGCGTAGCCCGGGGCGGCTTAAAAGGTTAGAGAGCTTCCAGTTAAAATAAAAAATGCAAAGCGCGCTTGACAAAAAATGACAAGTGCGCTATGCTTTTTCTGCAAAGCGAACTTTGCAATGCGAAAGGGGATGATTCAGGTCGATAACCGCATCAAGGAGCTGCGCAGGCTCAACAAGCTGACCCAGGAGGAGCTGGCCATGGCCGTGGGCACCACCCGGCAGACCATCACCTCCATCGAGGTGGGGAAATACACGGCGTCCCTGCCGCTGGCCTACCGCATCGCCCGGCACTTTGGATTGGCGATTGAAGAGGTGTTTGATTTTTCACAGGAGGATGAAAAGCATGGAACAGTTTAAGAAAGAATTAGACAGCCGGGTAAAATGGGGGATGATCGTAGCCATTGTCGCTGCCATTCTCAGCGTGCTGACGACTTTTGTGTTCAAGCCCGCAGAAAACGCGGCGTCAGATGTTGTGCTGGGCTTTGTCAAGGGGGCTGCAATGGGCTGTGCCGTGCTGGCGATTGGCTATATGATCCAGGCGATTCGCGTGCGCCGGGCAGCCAATAGCGAAGAGCTGATTGAGAAACTCTACCGGGAGGAGCATGATGAGCGCAATGAATACATCAGGATAAAAGCCGGCTTCCCGGTGATGACCATCGGCGCTTTCATCCTTGTGTGCGCAGGCGCCATCCTGGCCTTTTATGACATTCAGGTGAGCCTGGCGGTGATGCTCAGCGGGCTTTTCACCCTGGTCTTTCAGTTGCTGGCCAAGCTATATTACAGCAAAAAATATTAAGGGAATCAAAAGAGGCTGCCGCGTTCATGCGACAGCCTCTTTTAGTTTTGGTCATAGGGGGCTCAGGGCGTATTTATCCTGAGGGCTGGCAGCGCTTCCCGGATGGCGCTGGCAATGAGCGGCTGGCCTTTTTCATTGGGGTGCATGCCATCCCGGCACAGGAGGCTGGGCAGGTCAGTGGCCAGAAAAGCGTCCCGCAGGTCAAACAGCTGGCAGCGGGCAAAGCGGGCCACCCGCTGGATGGTGGCGGCGTAGCGCTCCTGCCAGCGGTAGATGTGCTGCACATCGCCGATGAACCGCATCACCGCCTGGCCGTTTAGCCCCTGGGTAACCCAGTCGAAAAAGCGCTGGGCATCAAGGGGAGGCGGCGTCACCAAAAGGGCTGTCTGGCCCCGACGCCTGATGAGCTCAATAAACTGGCGGAGCTTTTCCTCAAACTGGGGCAGCGGGGTCCTGGGCTGATGGGCAGCGTCAGGATCAGTGGCCACAGCAGCCCAGTCGAAATTGCAGTCATTCCCGCCATACTGGACGGCCACAATGGCGGCCTCTATCGTGGTGGTTTCCTCATAGTCCTTTAAGCCCTCCGGCAGGGTGGCGCCAAAGCGGGCGTGGTTGATGATGTTGACGGTCTGGCTTTCGGCCAGCATCTCCCGGTAGTTGGGCTTGATGACCGCGTAGCGGCCCAGACCCTCGTGAAAGCCGATGGCGCGGCCGATGGAATCCCCCCAGAGCGCAAGGTTCAACATTTGGCTGCCCTCCTTGTCCCAATCTAGCATCAGTATAGGGTGGGGGAAATGGGCTGTCAATCAAAGCAGCCCCTTGTAGCCGGTGAATGGCTGTGGTAGGATATGCCAATCATCTATGAGGCAGGGCTTATGATTCCGCTTAGTTTTCAGGCCTATCTGATTGTGTTCCCGCTGGTGTTTCTGGGCGGGTTTATTGATTCTATCGCGGGCGGAGGCGGGCTTTTGACCTTGCCCGCCTACTACCTGGCCGGTCTGGACCCGGCCTGGGCCGGGGGCAGCAACAAGATGTCGGCTGTCTTTGGCACAGCGGTGGCGGCGGGTAAATACATCAAAAAAGGCCATGTGGACTGGCCAAGTGGGCTTGCCTCCCTGCTGGGCTCGGTGCCAGGTGCTGCCATGGGCTCCTGGCTGTTGACGGTGCTGCCAGGGCAGTATGTGAAAATCGGCGTTTTGCTGGCGCTTCCCCTGGTGGCGTTTTTTGTCATCCGCAAAAAGGATTTGAGCGTTTCATCGGCGCTGGTGCCGCCCCGCTTCACCCTGCCCGCCAGCTTTCTGATCGGCCTGCTGATCGGCAGCTATGACGGGCTGGTGGGGCCGGGAACAGGCACTTTTCTGATGCTGTGCTATGTGTCCCTCCTGGGGATGCCGGCGCTGTCGGCCTCGGGCACGGCGCGGCTTGTCAACCTGGGCAGCAACCTGGGCAGCGCTATCACCATGATTCTGGCAGGCCGGGTGATGCATGCCCTGGCTTTGCCGGCAGCGCTGTTCAGCATCCTGGGCAACACCCTGGGGGCTAGCCTTGCGATTAAAAAAGGAGCGCCCTTTATCAGGCTGCTCCTCCTGGTGGTGCTGGGGATGCTGCTGGTGGCGCTGGGCTTTGACGTGGCGCGGGGGTTGACAATATAATTAGCCCTCGCTGTCCAAGGCGTCAAACATGGCCTGGACTGAGGGGGCGTTTTTGGTCAGCTTTTTTATCGTCAGGTCCTCTGCCTTGTTGTTGGCCAGGCGCAGGTTGTTTTCAGAGGATAACAGCGCGTCCTTTGTTTTTTGCAGGTGGGTGATGGTTTTGTCAATCTCATCAATCGCCGTTTTAAACCGTTCGCTGGCCAGGCGGTAGTTCCTAGCGAAGCCGTCCTTAAAAGCGTTCATATTCTCCTCAAAATGGAGGAGGTCCAGCTGCTGGTTTTTCACCACCTGCAGCTCCCGCTGGTACTGGAGGGAGTTGAGCGCTGCGTTTCTAAGCAGGGTGATGATGGGGATGAACATCTGCGGGCGCACCACATACATCTTCTCATACCGGTAGGACACGTCCACGATGCCGGAGTTATACAGCTCGCTATCAATTTCAAGCAATGACACCAGCACCGCGTATTCGCAGCCCTTGTCCCGGCGGTCCTTGTCCAGCTGCTTGAAAAAGTCCTCGTTTTTGCGCTTGCCCACGGTTTCATCCATCTCATTTTTCATTTCAAACATGATGGAGATAAACTCGACCCCGTCGGCGGATTCCCGGTAGATAAAGTCGCCCTTGCTGCCCGTTCTGATATCGTTATCCTTTTCAAAATAGGCGGAGGGGAAGGCGGTCATCCGGATGGCGTTAAACTGGGTCAGGCAGTGCTGTTCCAGGCTTTCGCCAATCATTTTGGTGGATTGGCGGGCCTTGAAATCCTTGTAGTATTCTATCTGCTCGTCCTTTTGTTTCAGCTGGCTTTCATACTGGTCCTGGAGGGATTTTTCCCGCAGCTGGTTCTCGGTTTCCTTGCTGGTGAGCTGCCCTTTCAGCTGGGTGATTTCCGTCAGCTTCTGGGAGAGTTCCCTGTCCTTGGCCTGGACGATTTCTGACACGGCCAGTTTTTTTGCGGTTTCGCTGCCCGCGATTTGCGCCTTCAGCTGCTCAATCAGGCTTTGCCGTTCCATCAGTTCGGCGTTCTTGCGGGCCAGGGTTTGCTCGTGCGCTTTTTCCTGTTCCATCCGGGCGATGACCAGGTCGCTCTCCCGCTTTTCCGCCTGCTCCCGCTCCCGGCGCGCCAGCTCTTTTTCAAACTCTTTATCCCGCACCTGCTGCGCAATCTGCGCGTAGCCGGACTCGTCCACCTGAAACACTTCGCCGCAATTCGGGCATTTAATCTCTTGCATGTGCAACCGCCTTATCTTTGATTGGTTTAAGCATACCACATCCGCCTGCTGGCATAAACAATGTGCCCGCAGGCAAGCGCCTGCGGGCAGTGAGAGGGAGGGGTCTGCCTGGTATTAGCCCTGGCGGCCGCCCATTTCCTTATCCAGCAGGTACAGGGCGCTGCCGGCGCCGCCGCAAAGCTCGAACTTGTCGATATTTTCCTGGGCATTGGTCTCTTCTTCGCCCTGCTCTTCGATGAACCAGCGGAGGAAATCGGCGCTCAGGTGATCCTTCAGCTCAAGGGCCTTCTCATAGATGTCATAGATGGAGCGGGTAATCATCTGCTCGTGCTTCAGGCCTTCCATCAGGGGGCCTTTAGCGTCCTTGAAGTTGGCCACGGGGCCTTCGATCTTGGAGAAAGTGACCCGCTCGCCCGCGTCGATGAGGAACTTGCGGATCTTCATCGCATGGCCATATTCCTCGCCTGCCTGCAGCACATACCAGTGGGCAAAGCCGGAGAGCTTGTTGTCTTCATAATAGTTGGCAAATTCCGTATACAGATAGCCGGAGTGCAACTCCATGTTAATCTGCTCATTGAGCATCTTGGCGATTTCTTTTTTAATCATTGGTGGGTTCCTTCTTTCTTGTTTGATTGCACTGTGAGTATACCCTTTCAGACGGGCGTTTACGCAGTAACCAAAAATATTTTAGTACGTTTTATTTCTTGATGATCTTGTTCTTCAGGTCCAGCACCTTCTGGTGCAGTTCCTCAGGCAGGAGGCCGATCACGAGCAGCAATAGGCCAATCAGGCCCAGCAGGAACATGAAGAAGCCTGATCCATTGAAGAAAATCTTGATGACCAGGTAAACGATGAGCAGGACGATGCCCAGGCTTGCCTCTTTGCGCAGGTTGGTTTTCATAATGCCTCCTTTAATGCTTCTTATTTCTTGATAAAGGTGCCGTCTTCCAGCTCGTCAAAGGCGCGCTGGAGCTCTTCCCGGGTGTTCATGACAATGGGGCCGCCCCAGGCGATGGGCTCCTTGAGCGCTTCGCTCTGGCAAAGCACCAGGCGCAGGCCCTTGTCCCCGGCGGTGAAACTGAAGCTATCCCCGGCGCCGGTCAGCACGGCATGCTTGGCGGGGATGGCCTGCCTGCCCTTGCCAAAATGGCCATCGCCATCAAAGATGTAGGCGAAGAGGGTGTCATCCTCCGCGGTTTCCCAGGTGAAGGAAGCGCCAGGATCAAGCTTCACATCAAGCAGGATGAGGGGCACAAAGTCGCCGGAGGCGCCGCCGGGCACCGCCTTGTTGGCGCTGGCTACCACGCGCACCTCGCTGCCCTCCCCTTTTTTCACGGGGATTTCATCCGCCTTGATGTCCCGGTATTTGGGGGCGGTCATCTTGCCCTCGGCGGGCAGATTTAGCCACAGCTGCAAGCCCAGCATCCGGGGAGAAGCCTGGGGCATCTCCTGATGCAAAATGCCAGAGCCCGCTGTCATCCACTGGCAGCCGCCCGGCTCAATCATGCCCACGTTGCCCAGGCTGTCCTGGTGCTCAATGGCGCCTTCAATCAGGTAGGTCACCGTCTCAATGCCCCGGTGGGGGTGCCAGGGGAAACCCTTGATATAATCCTCAGGGTTATGGGAATCAAAAGCATCCAGCATCAAAAAAGGGTCAAAGGCCTGGGTGGTTTCCCGCCCCAGCACGCGCACCAGGCGCACGCCTGCGCCGTCAATCGCTCGGTTTCCTGTCACCGTTTGTACAACATCACGTTCCATCAAAGTATCCGTCTCCTCATTCTTTTCACTGGCGGCGCACATCGGCCACCTCTTAGAATATACCCTGGAAGCCAAACCGGAAACAGCGCCTTGCCCCTTTTAGCGCTGCCGGGTACAATAGAGGGGAAAGGCCAGCCCTTTCCTGAAAAGGAGCCCAACGCTGATGAAACGCTTCATGATTGTTCTGCTTGCCCTCCTCCTGCTGACCCTTCCGGTCATGGGGGAGGAGGAAGAGGTATCCCTGTTTTCAGGCAGCCCTGCCATGGCTTTGACGCCTGCCCCTCAGCTGACGTCAAGCCCCGCGCCTGCCCCAACCGCGCCCCCTGACGCCGCCGCCCGGGATGAATTCATCGACCGCATCATTGCCCTGGCCCAGACCCTGTCTGACAAGGCGAATGGCCGCCCCCAGCGCGCCCATTATTCGGGCGATATTTATGTGTGCAAAAACTTCACCGTCCACCTGTTCCGGGAAAACAGCGCCGACTTCCGCCTGGCCGCCTTCCCCGACAAAGAACTGGTGATTCCCAATAACCTGAGCAAAGACGCCTCCAAGCCCTTCAGCTATGGCATCGCCTGGGAGGACATCGCCCCGGAAGCAGGCAACCCCTTTGAGGCCGCCCACAGCTTTTATTATGACAGCAATCAGTCCAAGCAGGAAAACCGGGAGCGGGCGCTGGCCTTCATGCGGGAGGTGAAACGGGGGGACTTTTTCCAGATGTCCGCCAACTACCAGTACGGCGTGGGCGCCCACAGCCTGATTTTCACCCAGGACTACAACCCGGACACGGATTCCGTCACCTGGACGGATTCCAACATGAACGGCACCAAGCGGGATGGCCTGCGCTATGGCTATGTCCAGTTTGACGCGGTCAAAAAAATCGACTGGTTTGTGGACGCCTTCTGCCAGCGGGGTAGAGGAGCGACCTTGTATAGGCTGCGGGATGATATTGTGAAACGGTAAGGGCGGAGGAGGAGACGCTGGTACTTTCTTGAGAAAGAAAGTGCCAGACCTCAAAGAACTTTAAATGTTAAGAGTGGGATTTTGTGATTATTAGCGGCAGGGTGATGAAACGGGATGGCACGCCTCATCATGAGGCCCAGGTGCTGTTTTTAAGCCCTCGGTTTGAGCCGGTGGGCGAAGCGGTCCTAACGAATGCGGACGGGCATTATTACGTTTGTGATGATTCCGGCCAGGCTGCTTACATGGTGGTATATAAGAATTATCCGGACGAATTTCTGGAGTTCTGGTGTGCCGGCATGCAGGCAACCGGGGAATATGTGCTTGATTGTGTGGTGGACACATTGGAGTTATACGGCCTGAACTGCTTCCGCGTGGCGGGTGGGGTTCCAGGCCTGTTCATCTACTGTCGCCCCATGGCGCTCCATATGTTTAAGGAAGCGCAGCAGACAGGCCGGCATGACATGTTCCCTGATATTGCTAAGGAATCGGTGGAAGTTTGGATGGACGGCGTTCAAAGAAAGCTATTGACATACAACACAGTGCAGGAAGGCATCGGCGAGGGTAAAACCATGCAGGCGCTGCTGCTTCATGCCGATTGGCCTGACCTGTCACTTGATAAGACCGAGCATTGTTTGCGCGTCCGCATCACAGATAAGGGTGGCAACACAGGCGAAGCCGTTCGATTCTTCACAGGGCTATGAAACTAACGACATGATTTGATTCATGCCAAGGGGTCCGGGGATTTTCTTTTCAAGAAAATCCCCGGCGTTCTCATGTCGTTTCCCCGCAACTCCCCCTTGCGCATATGTGTCATTTCGATATAATGGCTATGAGGTGATGTGCATGAATATAAAAGGGCTTTTTCAAAAACAGAAAATGATGCGGACGGTCCTGATGGCGCTGGTTCCCCTGGCGCTGATGGCGGTTTATTTATTTGGCTGGCGGGTGGTGCCATTGTTTGCGGTGGTGGCCCTGGCGGCTATCATCAGCGAATACCTGGTGATGCGCACCATACAAAAAGAGAAAACCCGGGTGTCTGAGGCGGCGCTGGTGTCAGCGGCGCTGTTCACGCTGACCCTGCCCCCGGAAACGCCCTTCTGGATTGCGGTGGTGGGCATCGTGTTTGGCATTGTGTTTGGCAAGGCGGCCTTTGGCGGCTTTGGCCGGAACATCTTTAACCCGGCCCTGGTGGGGCGCTGTTTCATCTACATCGCCTTCCCCACCCAGATGACCTTGACCTGGGGCCAGCCCTTTGGCGGGCTGCCGGGCGGCTTTGCCTCCTGGGGCGTGGACGCGGTGACCACCGCCACCCCCATCATCACCTATAACTCGGGCGGTGCCGCGGCCTCCTACAGCGATTTGCTGTTTGGCTTTGTGGGCGGCTCCCTGGGGGAGACCAGCGCATTGCTACTGATTCTGGTGGGGGCCTATCTGGTGTATAAGAAGGTGGCTTCCTGGCAGATTATGGTGTCAACCGTGGCGGCTGGCGGAATCCTATCTGCCATCCTGCACTTTGCGGGCGTGGTGGGGGCCCATGGCGTGGCGCTGCCCTCCCCGCTGTTTACCCTCCTCACCGGCGGCTTCCTCTTTGGCGCGGTGCTGATGGCGACAGACCCGGTCTCCGCCCCCCGGGACAAGACAGCCCAGTGGATCACCGGCTCCCTGATCGGGCTTATCACGGTGATCATCCGCAGCTTCGCTTTGTTTACAGAGGGCATGATGTTTGCCATTCTGATTGTTAATGCCCTGACGCCACTAATTGAACTGCAGCTTAAGCAGCGCAAGGCCAAGGGCAAGAAAGCAGTGAAGGAGGTGGCGGCATGAAAAAGGGACATGTGTACACCCTGGTGTTCATGGTGGTGCTAAGCGCTGTGCTCACCTTCGCCCTGGCGGCGTCCTATGAGGGCTTTAAGCCCGCCATCGCCCAGAACAAAGCCCTGCAGGAACAGCGCGCTGTGCTCTATGCCCTGGGCCTTGAAGAAGGCCTTGAGGACAGCGAGATCGCGGGCGTATATCAAGAGAAGATCGCCGAAGGGACGATTAACGGCGTTTCTGACATGGGCGGCCGCCAGGTGCTGGCCCATATGGAAAACGGCCAGGTGGTGGCCTACGCGGTGCCCTTTGACGGGGCTGCCCTCTGGGGTGCTTTGCGGGGCTACCTGGGTGTTACAGTTGACCTGAGCAAAACCACCGGCCTGGTCTTCACCTATCAGAACGAAACGCCGGGCCTGGGCGGGCGCATTGACGAGGATGTGTATAAAGCCCAGTTCCGGGGCCTGCCCATTGGGCCTGGCAGCCAGCTGCGATACGGCAGCCAGGAGGGTTATAGCCTGGACGCGGTGACCGGCGCCACCCAGACCTCTTCCGCTGTGCTGCGCACCCTCAATCAGCTGCTGGCGGAGGAAATCTTTCCCGGGGAGGGCAAATAAATGAGCGAAAAACCACGCGATATCATCACCCGCAACCTGTTTTCTGACAATCAGGTTTTAAGGGGCATCCTGGGCATCTGTTCCTCCCTGGCGGTGACCAACACCATGAAAAACTCCCTGGTGATGGGCCTGGGGCTGAGCTTTGTGACGGCGCTATCCAGCCTCACCCTCTCCGCCATGCGCAATGCCATCCCTCACCGGGTGCGCATGCTGGTGCAGACCCTGGTGATCGCAGCCTATGTGATTTTTGTGGACCTGCTGTTGCAGGCCTATATGCCTGACATTTCAAAGCAGTTGGGGCCCTATGTGGGACTGATTATCACCAACTGCATCATCATGGGCCGGGCGGAAGCCTATGCCCAGAAAAACCCGCCCATCCCCTCCATGCTGGATGGCCTGTTTGCGGGGCTGGGCTACACGATGGTGCTGTTAATCATCTCCCTCATCCGGGAGGTGCTGGGCTTTGGCAGCGTGTTTGGCTTCAACATCAACTTCATCGGCTTTGAAACCTGGACCATCATGATCATGCCGCCGGCAGCCTTCTTTATCATCGGCGGCCTCATTTGGTGGCTGTCTGCCCGCGCGGCTAAGAAAGCTGCCCGGGCTGGCGAGTAAGGAGGAGCGCTATGGCACCGAATATTAACCCACTTATTATCTTCCTGGCCTCCATCGTCACCAGCAACATGGTGCTGTCCAACTTCCTGGGCATGTGCTCCTACCTGTCGGTATCCAGCGAGTATAAAACGGCCTCCGGCCTTGGCATGGCGGTCACCCTGGTGCTGGTGCTTACCACCGTCCTTAACTGGGTGGTGTACACTTATGTGATTTTGCCGCTGGAACTGGTTTACCTGCAATACATCATCTTCATCATGGTGATTGCTGCCCTGGTGCAGATTCTGGAAATGGGCATGGACCGCTACACGCCTGACCTGCACGCCAAGCTGGGCATTTTCCTGCCGCTGATCACCGTGAACTGCGCCATTCTGGGCGTCACCCTGTTTATGGTGATCCGCAACTACAACTTCCTCCAGTCATTGCTGTATGCCTTTGGCAGCGGCCTTGGCTGGTGGCTGGCGATTAACATGCTGGCCGCCATCCGGGAAAAAATGGCCAATGCCAAGCTGCCCCCGGGGCTGAAGGGGCCTGGCCTGTCGTTTATCATCACGGGGATTATGGCCATGGCCTTCATCGGCTTTTCGGGCATCTTCACCATCCAGTAAGGAGGAGCGAACATGAATTTTGGCATCATCTTAAAAACGGTAGCCAGCCTGGCGCTCATTTCAGGGGTGCTGTCGGTGGTGATTTCCATTGCCGAAAGCGTGCTCAACAACTACGGCACCTGCGAGCTGGACATCAATGAAGGCAGCAAGAAGCTGTCGGTGAAAGGCGGCTCCTCGCTGCTAAGCACCCTGGCCAATGAGAAGATATTTATCCCCTCCGCCTGCGGCGGCAAGGCCACCTGCGGCCTTTGCAAGGTGGCGGTGCTGGAGGGCGCAGGCCCTCTGCTGCTGACGGAAGAGCCCTACCTCACCCCGGCGGAGCGGGATGCCCATATGCGGCTTTCCTGCCAGGTGAAGGTGAAGGGCAACATGAAGCTGCTCATCCCGGAGGAGCTGTTCAACATCAGGGAATTCATCTGCGACCTGGTTGAAATCGAGGACATGACCTATGACATCAAGCGCCTGCGGCTGAAGCTGCCCCCGGGGGAGGAAATCAACTTCAAAGCCGGGCAATTCATGCAGTTTTACACCAAGCCCTACGGCAAGGTGAAGGAAGAGGTGTTCAGGGCTTATTCCATCTCTTCCAAGGCCTCAGAGCATGACCACCTGGAGTTTTTGATCCGCCTGGTGCCAGAGGGCATCTGCACCACCTATGTGCATACCGCACTGAACGTTGGCGACAAGGTGCGCCTGTCCGGCCCCTATGGGGACTTCTTTCTGCGTGGGGACTGTGAGGAATTGATCATGATCGCGGGCGGCTCAGGCCTGGCACCCATCAGGAGCCTGGTGTATGACGTGATTGAAAAGGGCTTGCCCCATAAAATGCGCTTCTTCTTTGGTGCTAACACCGTGAAGGACCTGTATTATATGGAGGAGTTCGCCCAGATTCAGAAGGACTACCCCCAGTTTACCTTCATCCCCTGCGTGGCCAGGCCGGAGCCTGAGGCAAACTGGCAGGGCCAGACCGGCTTTGTGACGGTGGCGCTGGAGGAACAGGTGGACACGGGCGAGGGCAAGGAGGCCTACCTTTGCGGCAGCCCCGGCATGCTCAATGCCTGCATCACCATCCTCAAGAACAAGGGCTTCACAGACGACACCATCTTCTTTGACAAGTTTTAAGGAGGGGCCATGAAAGAAAATCCGAGGGACGCCCTGCTGCGCATTGACATGGAGGCGGGCCGGCTGATCAAGGAAGGCTTCCTGGGGGAGGATGAGCGGCCCATCACCGATATCATTTCCCAGGATTTGGACACCCTGGCTGAAATCCGTGTGAGCCATGTGGAACTGGCCCGGGCCATGCGAAAGCTGACCCGCCGCGGCATGGAAGGCATGGGGGAAGAGGTGGACGCCGGGGATTATCTGGTGAGCGCTGAGGAATACATGGGCTGGCTGGGCTGCCCCTTCAAGGACAGCCGCCGCGCCGCCAAGCGCAACACCTTGGTTATTGACAAGAAAACCGGGCAGAAAATGCACTGGACGGATTTATCCATCCACCTCATTGAGGCGCACGCCTTTTTCCAGGGCAAGGGCTCCGCTTTCCGGCTGGAGCCGGGGGAGCTGGCTGCTTTTTTGAAATTGCCGGGAGAGGACAGCACGGCAGAATAAAACACAGAGGGCTTGCCATCATGCGGCAAGCCCTTTTTTAATGATAATCATTGACACCTGCCCATATCGGCGGTAAAATGATTTACACAATGATTGCTAAAGTGTTAAGCAAATGTGAAGGAGGGCCTGGAGATGAGGATCAGACGATTGACAGCATTGGCGCTGGCCATGCTGCTTGTGCTTTCTGTCCCCGCCGCCTGGGCGGCCCCGGCGGATTATGTGGACGAGGAAGACCTGGGCGACCTGGTTGTCTACGATGATTCCAATGACATGATGTATGAGGAGGAGACGGCCGCGCCGGCTGGCACACCGACCCCCGCCGCCACAGTCACCGCAAGCCCCACCGCCGCGGTGGTGGTGAATACCCCGCCGCCTACCCCGGCAGCGGCGGAAGCCAGCGCCGCCCCTGAAGCCCCGCCCGCCTTTGAGGATGAGGAGCCCAGCGGCCCCCCGGCCCTGCTGGCGGAAACGCCGGATCCGGATGCCAGCCCCACCATCGCCCCGCCCCCCACGCCGGCCCCTACCCTGCCTGTCACCGCGGACAAGGATATGCCCGCCCCCAATGCCGAAGCCAAGGCTGAGGCCATTGTGACAGCGGAAGAGGGCACGGCCATGTTTGAGTTCCCCTCCCACGAGTCTTCCATTAAGTCCCAGATCGCCTCAGGCACCGTGGTGACGGTGAAGGCCCTGGGCCTCAGCTGGACCAAGGTGGAAAGCGCCGGCCAGGAAGGCTATGTGCCCACCTACACGCTGAGCTTTGGCTATGGTTCTCCCCAGCCGGGCCTGGCGGTGGTGATCGCCAAGGGCGGCAAGCTCACCCTCAGGCAGAAGATGACCACCAAGTCAAAGGCCCTGGGCAGCATTCCCAGCGGCCGGGCCGTGGTGCTGCTGGCCAAGGGGAAAACCTTCTCCCTGGTGCGCCATGAGGCGAAGGAAGGCTATGTCCTCACCGCCCACATGAAAGAGATGTTCCCGGAAAACAACCTGGGCACCCTGACGCAGGTGGTGGCAGCCGAGGGCAAGACCACGGCCAATGTGCGCCTGCGGGCAGAAGCCGACCGCAAGGCCCCCTATTACACCTCCATCAAGAGCGGCAACTCCGTGGTGGTGAAGGGCATTGAAAATGGCTGGGCCAGCGTGGAATATGAAGGCTATCATGGCTATATGATGGATGAGTACCTGAAAAGCTTTGAGTAAGAAACGCCAAATGTATTGGCGTTATGATCAGGGCATTTGCCCGGAAAGCGAGACTTACAATGAATAGGAACTGGAAATGGCTCTCCCTGCTGCTGGTGGCAATCCTGGTGCTGACCCTCACTGGCTGCGGCCAGAAAACCCAGAGCATCGTGGGCAAATGGAATTCCGAAGAATTTGCCAGTAGCATGGGCGGCGACAGCATGGAGACCATGTTTGGAGAGAATCCCGCCTTCACCTTTGAGTTCACCAAGGAAGGCAAGATGATGTTCCTGGTGAATGACAAGCCTATCCAGGATGCGCTGAAGGAAGCCATTGACAAGATGGAACTGCCTGAAGAAGCAAAAGCCTCCATGCCTGATTCGCTTTTCCCGGATATTTCCTATAAGCTGGACGGCAGCAAAATCACCATGGACATGAAGATGGGCGAGCAGGCTGAATCCGCCACAGGGGACTTTAAGCTGGAAGGCGACAAGCTGACCATCACCATAGACGGCAAGCCCATGGTCTTTACCAAAGTGAAATAAACGCTCGTTTTATAAATGGCTGCATGGCATCAAGCCAGGCAGCTGTTTTTTTATCCTATAATGTTTTTGCGTGGATTGACACCTTTAACGCATTCTTATACAATATTTGTATTATTATTTCAGGAGGCATTTATGAAGAAAATCCTGTCTTTTTTGCTTACTTTGGCCTTGATGCTCCCGGGTGTTTCTGCCCTGGCTGAGGATAATAGCCTGCCGGAGTTTATACTGGGCATGGAGGACACCATCCTCACCTATGAGCAGGAGGCCCAGCCGCCCAGCCAGGATGAGATTTTTAACATGCTGGCAGCAGCCCTCAAAGCGCCCAGCGGCTTAAACCGCCAGCCCTACTGGATTACTGTCATCAAGGACTATGACACCCAGATGGAACTGGCCCTGACGCCTGAAATCAAGCCCACCAAGGGCACGGTGCTGTTTATTTATTCCCACCCATCCGAGCAGCCCGCCAGCGGCATCGACATTGGCATTTCCTATGCCTTCCTGCATGTGATGGCCCAGGCCCATGGCTATGGCACCCACATTTTCGGGCAGCCTGCCCGCATGCTGGCTGATACCAAGGACTTTGCGAAATATGGCGTGCCGGAAGGCTATACCCCCATTGAATTCGTCCTGGTGGGCAGATCGGACACCGTGGACGCCGAAAGCGCCGCCACCACTTACCCACGGGAAGATAAGTTTAACTTCTTTGCGCCGGGGAAGTAAATCCTTCCCCTGTCAGTCAAAAGAAGGCGTCAAAGCTTTTGCCTTGGCGCCTTCCATCGTGTATAATGAAGAAAAGCTGAAAAGGAGCGTCTGAATGGGGCGGATTGGCATACTCAGCGGGATCTTTGACCCGGTGCATATCGGGCATATGATGCTCGCGCGGGCCAGCCTTGTTCAGTTTCGCCTTGATAAGGTGCTGCTGCTGCCCTTTGGCAAGCCGCTCATCAGAAAGCCGGAGGCGTCCTCAGCCCACCGGCTTGAGATGCTCAGGATTGCGGCTCAAGGAGAAAAGGGCCTGGAAGCCAGCGAGGCGGAGATAATGAAGATGCCCCGCTACGCGGTAGACACGGTGAAGGCTGTAGCGGCTGCCCACCCGGGGCAGGAGATTGTGTATATCGTCGGGGCGGATAAATTGCCCGACATTCCCCGCTGGCGGGAAGCCAGGGCGCTGTTTGCCGCCTGCACCTTTGCGGTGTATCCCCGGGCGGGCTTTAACACGTCCGCGCTGGCGGATTCACTGCGCGCCCAGGGGGCCCGGGTGGAGGAATTGGCGGGGGATGAAGTCAACATGTCCTCATCCCAGGCGCGGGCCAAGCTCCGGCTGCTCAGTGATGTGCCGGGGATGCTGCTGCCCCAGGTGGCGGCCTACATCGCTGCCCATGGGCTTTATCAGCCGGATTATGCCCACATGGTGCGCCAGGCGGTGTCGGCCAGCCGATATGCCCACTCCCTGGGGGTGAGGGCAGTGGGAGCGCAATTGGCGCTGGCCCATGGCGCCCCCATTCAAAAGGCGGGGGTGGCGGGGATGCTGCATGACTGCGCCAAGTGCATGGAGCTGTCCCGCCTTCAGACCATTGTTAAAAAGGGGCGACTGGAGCTGCCGGCGGAGGCCATGGGCTCAAACGCCCTCCTGCATGGGCCGGCTGGCGCCTTGATTTCGAAACTGCGCTATCATATCTATGATGAGGATATTTTAAACGCGATCCGCTATCACACCACTGGCCGGGCTGGTATGAGCGCCTTGGAAATGGTTATATTTGTAGCAGATGCCATTGAGCCCAGCCGGAAGGATTTTCCCGGGCTGGCGGCAATCCGGGCCCAGGCCCAGGAAAACCTGCGGCTGGCCGCCCTCACGGCGCTGACTGGCACCCAGGATTTCATCAAAATCAAAGGGGGCGTGAACAGCCCCCTGTCGGCGCAAGCCATTGCGGACCTGAAGGAACAGCTTGCGCACCCACGCAACACAAAGGAGGACAAGGCATGACGGAAAAACAACTGGCAGAACAGGTGGCACAGATTCTTTACGACAAGAAGGCTTCGGACATCGTGGCGCTGAAGGTGAGCCACCTGACGGTGCTGGCCGATTACCTGGTCATCGCCACCGGCCACTCGGCGCTGCAGGTGCAGGCCTTGGCTGACCATGTGGAAAACGGCCTGGCGCAAATGGGCATAGAGCCCCGCCGGGTGGAAGGCCGGGGGGATTTGCGCTGGGTGGTGATGGACTATGCCCATGTGATTGTGCACATTTTCCGCCCGGACGAGCGGGAGTTCTACCACCTGGAGCGGCTGTGGGCTGACGGGCAGAACCGCCTGGCCCTGCCCTTTGAAGAGGAAACTGACGCACTGGAAGTATGAACATACAGATATATTGGCACAAGCGGAACTTTGCCACCCAGAAGGTTGAGCGTTTCCTCAAGGAGCGCCGGGTACCCTTCCAGATGGTGGACCTGAAAAAGCATCGCCTGGGGAAAAGGGAGGCAGAGCTGTTTTTAAAAGCCGCCGGCTCTGTGCGGGAAGCACTTGACATGGAGAGCGAGGCGGTCAAATCCCACCCCATCGCCTACACCAACGACCGGGAGCACATCCTGGGCTATCTGGTGGAGCGGCCCACGCTGCTCAAAACCCCCATCATCCGGGATGGCAACACCGTAATCATCGGCTTTGACGAAGCGCAGTTGCAATCGCTCATCGCTGGTGCCTGAACCCAAATGATATTTAAAAATTAGGAGGAACCCATGAAAAGATTAGCTTTGATCCTGGCCATCGTGCTATTGGTAGCTGCTGTGGCTGTCGGCGTTCTGGTGAACCAGAAGAGCGGCCTGAACAGCGACCTGAGCAAAGCCAAGAGCGACTATGAAACCAAGGAAAAGGCCCTGGTTGCCACCCAGACCGAGCTGGAGGAGAAGGCAACTACCCTGCAGACGGAGCTGGACAGCAAAACCCAGGAGCTGACCACCCTGACGGAAAAGGCGGATGGCCTCCAGAAAAAGCTGGACGAGGCTGTTGCGAGCCTGGAAACCAGCAAGACGGATGCTGATAACAAAGTGGCTGAGCTGATGACCATGGTGGACACAGCCACCACAGACTTGGGCGCCATGCGCACCACCGCTGATGCCCTTACCCAGGAAAATGAGACCCTGAAAGCCCAGTCCGAAACCACCCAGGCCCGGGTGAAGGAGCTGGAAGGCCTCCTCGCCACCGCTGAAACCGAGCGCGATGAAGCCCTGGCCCGGGAGACGGAGTTCCAGAAGCTGCATGAGGAGGCCATGGCTGATCGGGACAGCCTGGAGGCAGAGCTGGAGGCCTTGAAAAAGGACGCTCCTGAAGCACCTGCTGATTCCCAGCCCATCACCGTGACCAAGCAGGGCGAAATCGGCCCGGTGGCTGTTACCGTGACCTTTGACCAAGAGGGTGCTATCACCGCGCTTGAAATCGGCGATGATCAGTTCAAGGAAACCACCGGCTTGGGCGCTAAGGCCAGGGAGGAAGGCTTCATCAATCAGTTCATTGGCAAGGTGCCGCCACTGAAGTACCGTGCCCAAGGAGAGACAGATGCTATGAATCTGGTGGATGCCATCACCGGCGCAACCGGCACCAGCAATGCCGTGATTGACGCAATCAACGAGGCGTACAAGCAGTTTAACAAGTAAAAGACAAAGAAAATGGGGGAGAAAGCTGATAAAACTTTCTCCCCCGCACCCCCTCATCAGATCAAAAAGATGAGGGCTTTTTTATCTGGATATCTGATCCAGCGACATGCCGAAGCCGGGGATGAACTGGGCGAGGAAATCCTGCACTTCGGGCAGGGGGTTGGCGTGAAGAGAAGCCAGGATGGTGTTGCGGGCTTCCAGGAACTCGTTGTTGCCGGCCTTGGTTTCCTCCAGGCATTTGATGTAGGCGCACAGCTTGTCCGCGGCCTTCACCAGGGCCCATTCGGGGCTTTTGGGGTCGGCCTCCAGCACCGGCTGGTAGGCGGGCTGCAGGTCTTCCGGCAGCATCTGCAATAGGCGCCTGACGGCGATGCGCTCAATTTTGTGGTATTCTTCCTTGATTTGCGGGTTGTTGTGCTTGATGGGGGTGGGCAGGTCGCCGGTGATGACCTCGCTGACATCGTGGTACAGCGCCATGGCCATGGCGTGCTCCGGGTTGTAATTCCGCTGGTAGCGGGTGTTGCCCAGGATGGCCAGGCCATGGGCGATCATGGCGGCCTGCATGGCATGCTCCATGTCGTTTTCGGGCAGGGTGTTGCGCATCAGGCCCCAGCGCCTGATG
>CAZSSU010000018.1:0-19180 GCA_964609415.1 uncultured Christensenella sp.
CTATCAGCGTCATTGATTTTGGCACGAGCAAAATCGTTGCACTGATTGCGGAGGTTAGCGGCAGGCAGCGCTGCGACATTATTGGCGCGGGGACCGCAGCTTATGATGGCTTTGCCAATGCGCGTTGGAACAACGCTGCTTTGGTTAATGAAGCGATCAGCTCTGCCATCGCCAGCGCTGAGGAGCAGGCGCGTAGTTCTGTAAAAAATGTGTATGCAGGAGTGCCTGGTCAATTTTCCAAGGTTTATTCCTTTGAAGTGAAGGTTGATTTACAGGGAGCTGATCCCCGGGTGTCCGGCAAGGACATCGCCACCTTATTCGCTTTAGCGGATGAGCAGGTGGCCGGCATCCCCGGCACCCCGATTCACCGCAGCCCCGCATGGTTTGTGGTGGATGATGGCAAGAAAACCCTGGAGCCATTAAACCAGCATGGCAATGAATTGCGCGCGCTTATATCCTATGTCATCGCAGATCGTTTTTTCATTGAAGACATCACGCAGCGCCTGCTTGCCATCGGCAAAACTGCTGCCGGCTTTTTCTCAACCCCGATGGGGGAGAGCATGCTGTACATTTCTGAAACCGACCGGGACCGCACCGCGGTTCTTATTGATGTAGGCTATTTGAACACCGAGGTAATCGCGGTGGAAGGGGATGCTATCATCTTCCACAAGGTGCTTCCCCTGGGCGGCGGACATATATCAGCAGACCTTGCCTATGGGCTGGAGATACCGCTTGATCAGGCAGAGCAGGTGAAACGCGGTTATGAGTTTGGCCTGGGCAGCACCAAAAACAGCTTCGATGTGCTTCTTTCAAACGGTACCACGCAGACCTTTACCCGTGATAAGGTGGCTTCTGTGATGGAACCCCGTGTGGATGAGATATGTGAAGCCATCGTCAAGGCATTGAAGGATTCAGGTGTTCGCCTTGGCAACTGGTCTCCGGTTTATCTGACTGGTGGTGGCCTGGCGATTAACAAAGGCGGCCGCGAATACCTATCTGAGAAAATGGAGCGTCCGGTCAGGGAATTGCCTCGCAAGGCAGTGAAACTGTCCAGCGCCATTTATTCCAGCTCCCTGGGGCTGCTGGATTTGATTATTGACACACGAAACAACGCTGACGAAAAGCAAACGGGCATCCGCGGCTTTTTCCGCGGGCTGCTCAGCGTCTAATTTATTGTGAGGAGGGCCTCCCATGCTTGTACTCCAGGTTGAACCTGAACAGCAGACATCTTTTGCGTCCATCAAAGTGGTGGGCTGTGGTGGCGGTGGTACCAACGCGGTTAACCGCATGATTGAAGCCGGCCTAAAAGGGGTTGAGTTTATTGCCGTCAATACTGACCGGCAAGCGCTGTCTGCCTCTAAGGCTGATACCAAAATCCAGATTGGCGAAAAGCTCACCAAGGGCTTGGGCGCTGGTGCTGTACCGGATATTGGCAAACGTGCCGCCGAGGAAAGCCGGGAGGAAATTTCCCAGCATCTCAAAGGCGCGGATCTGGTTTTTGTCACAGCGGGCATGGGCGGTGGAACCGGCACCGGTGCTGCCCCTGTGGTAGCTGACATTGCACGGGAGCTTAACTGCCTCACCATTGCTGTTGTTACCAAGCCCTTCCAGTTTGAAGGCAAACAGCGTATGCGTAACGCTGAAACAGGCGTTAATGAGTTAAAGCAGTTTGTTGACACCTTGGTGGTGATTCCCAATGATCGCCTGCTTGAGGTGGTCAGCCGGGGGACTTCCATGGTGGAAGCCTTCCGCGTTGCTGATGATGTGCTGCGCCAGGGCATTCAGGGCATTTCTGACCTGATTGCGCTGCCCGCACTGATCAACCTGGACTTCGCAGACGTGAAAACGGTGATGGAGTCCGGCGGTATGGCTCACATTGGCATTGGCGTTGGGAAGGGCGAGAACCGCATGGTTGAAGCCGCTAAGAACGCTGTGGCCAGCCCGCTGCTAGAAACCAAGATTGATGGCGCGCGCGCTGTCTTGATCAACATCACCGGCAATGAGGAGATGGGCATTGTTGATATCAACGAGGCCGCCAAGCTCATTCAGGAATCAGCTGATTCTGATGCCAACATCATTTTTGGCGCCGGTATTGATAATGATCTGAAGGATGAGGTGCGCATCACCGTGATTGCCACCGGTTTTGAAAAGAATGCTTTCCCCACCCGGGAACAAAAGAAAAAGCCTTATCGCACATCAACCCCTTACGGCATGGCGACAGCCGCTATGAACCCTTATGAAAATAGGACTGCTGTGCCCAAGGCGGATATGCCCAGCTTTGAAGCTCCCCAGGTGGCAAACATCTATGAGCAGGATACCAGTGCGTTTTTCCCAACAGGCTCCAGGCCTGTGGTGACCAATGTACCGCCGCCTGCCATGCCTCAGCAGCCGATGGCTCCCAGCTTCCAGCAGGGCCAGAGTTATTCCTTTGGCCAGCAGCCCATGCAGCCCCAGCAGGGCGCGCCCAGCCCCTATCAGCCGCCTATCCAGCAGCCACAACAGCCGCAGATGGCAGAAAAGGACGACTTGGGGGTTCCTGCCTACCTGCGCAGGGGAACGAAAAAATAAAAATCCTCGGATGATCAACCCGGGAGAGACCGCCATCCGGTGGCGCCGAAGGGGAAGCGAGAACTCTCAGGCAGACAAGACTGGGTTGTGACGAGACTCTGGAAAGCGAGAGCACCAAAAAAGCAACTCCACCAGGAGGAATCTTTTAGGTTAAAAGACAGAGGCACGCAGGCACTGCGTGCCTTTTGAACAAAAAAGGAGGGAATAATGATGGAGAAGAAAACCCCGCTTTATGACCTGCATCTGACGTTGAAGGGGCGCATGGTGCCTTTCGCAGGCTACCTGCTGCCCGTCCAGTATGAAACAGGCGTTATTACTGAGCACAAGGCAGTCAGAGAAGCCTGTGGGCTTTTTGATGTATCCCATATGGGGGAATTGCGCATTCACGGGAAAGATGCATTGCGCACAATCAACCTGTTATTAACCAATGACTTTAGTGACTTGGAGACGGGAAGGGTGCGCTATAGCCCCATGTGCAACGCCGCAGGCGGCATAGTGGATGATCTGATTGTTTACAAGTTTGCTGATGACGATTATTTGCTGGTGGTCAACGCGGCTAACAAGGATAAGGACGCCGCCTGGATTAGAAGCCACCTGGTAGGTGACGCGCAGATGGATGACTTGTCTGACAGCTATGCCCAGCTGGCGCTTCAAGGACCAAAATCAAAAGAAATACTATCAAAAGTGGCTGGTGTGGAAGCCTTTCCTACCAAGTACTATAGCTTTGTTCCGGACATGATGGTGGCGGGTGTCCCCTGTCTGGTTTCCCGCACAGGTTACACGGGTGAGTTCGGGTATGAGCTCTACTGCGCCCCTGACCACGCGGTGAAATTGGCTGAAGCCTTGCTGGAAGCTGGTGCTGAGTTGGGTTTGGTACCTTGCGGGCTGGGTGCCAGGGATACTTTGCGCCTGGAGGCGGGTATGCCACTTTATGGGCATGAGATGAATGATGAGATTACCCCTCTGGAAGCGGGACTCGACTTTTTTGTGAAGATGAATAAGCCTGATTTTATTGGGAAATCTGCGTTGGTTGAAAAGGGTGAGCCAGAGCTGACGCGCGTAGGGCTGATGCTTGTTGACCGGGGCATTGCCCGGGAACACAACGATGTTTATGTGAACGATCAGAAAATCGGTGAAACCACGAGTGGTACTTTAGCGCCATATCTGAACAAGGCTGTTGCCATGGCGAGGATAGACAAAAAATATGCTGCGCCAGGCATAGAGGTTGTTATTGATGTTCGAGGCAGGAAGCTAAAAGCAGAAGTGGTGCCAATGCCCTTCTATCAGCGTCCCAAAGGCAAGTGAGCCATTATAAATAAAAAAACAGGAGGAATAATCATGAACAATCCTAAAGAACTGCGCTATTCCAAATCCCACGAATGGGTCAAGCTCGACGGGGCAACGGCCCTGGTAGGCATTACTGATTTTGCTCAGAATGAGTTGGGCGACCTGGTCTTTATCAATCTGCCCAATGTGGGCGACGCTGTGGCTAAGGGTGAGGCTTTTGCTGATGTCGAGTCCGTCAAAGCGGTCAGTGACATTATCAGCCCCATTTCTGGCACCGTAGCTGAAGTGAATGAGGAGCTGGGCGACGCGCCTGAGCGCATCAATCAGGATGCATATGCCGCCTGGATTGTGAGGCTGAGTGACCTCAGTGACATGGATGAACTGCTTAACGCCGAAGAATACGAGGCATTTTTGAAAGAGGAGGGCTGATATGGGAAGTTATCTCCCCACAACTCCCGATGAACGGCAGGAGATGCTAAAAGCCATCGGCTTAAACGATATAAAAGATTTGTTTGTCGATGTTCCTGAGAGCATGCTGCTTCACGACTCAGTCAATATTCCTGAAGGCCTGAGTGAAATGGCTGTCAGGGCTAAGATGGAAAAGATGGCGGCCAAAAACCAGACCTACCATACTGTATTACGCGGGGCTGGTGCTTATGACCACTATATTCCAGCAATCGTCAGCACTGTGACCGGCAAGGAAGAATTTTTGACCACCTACACGCCTTATCAGGCAGAAATCAGCCAGGGCGTGCTGCAATCAATCTTTGAGTACCAAACCATGATGTGTGAGCTGACTGGCATGGATGTCAGCAACGCATCTATTTATGATGGCGCCTCCGCTGCCGCGGAAGCCGTCATGATGACCCAGACCAGGAGCCGTTCTAAGGTTTATGTGGCATCAACCGCCCATCCTGAGGTGATCAACACCATTAAAACCTACTGCTGGGCGAGGGATGTGGCATTTGAAGAGGTTCCGCAAAAAGACGGGCTTTTGGATATGGCGGCGCTGGAAAACCTGGATAAGGAAACGGCTTGTGTGTACATCCAGCAACCTAACTTCTATGGTTTGTTTGAGAATGCAGAGCAAGTGGCAAAGCTGACTCATCAGGCAGGGGCAAAAGCGATAATGGGCTTTTATCCAATCTCTCTGGGCATCTGCAAGACACCAGGTGAAATGGACTTTGATATTGCCGTAGGGGAAGGGCAATCCCTGGGTATTCCCATGAGCTGGGGCGGTCCTTACCTTGGTATCATGACGGCAAAGAAGGACATGATGCGCATGCTGCCAGGCCGCATTGCCGGTGAAACAGTGGATCATGAAGGGCGCAGAGCCTTTGTGCTGACCCTACAAGCCAGAGAACAGCATATTCGCCGGGAAAAGGCATCCAGCAATGTTTGTACCAACCAAGCCCTATGTGCCATGACGGCGGCTGTTTACATGGCAGCCATGGGCCCGCAAGGCATGCAGGAAGTCGCCCAGCTCTGTTATGAAGGTGCTCATTACTTTGCCGACGAGCTTGCAAAGCTAAAGGGCTTTAACAGGGTTCATCAGGGTGAGTTCTTTAATGAGTTTATGACCACATGCCCCATGGATGTTCACGCCTTTGAGACGGAAATGGGCAAACGGGGCATTCTCTGTGGGCTGACGGTGGATGACAAGCTCCTCTGGTGTGTAACAGAAAAGATGGACAAAACGATGATTGATGAAGTCATTGCTGTGATCAAGGAGGTGTGCGGGCTATGAAACTCTTGTTTGAACGCAGTGTACCCGGACGCCGGACACATCAAATGCCAAAGAGCAGTTTCCCGAAAAGAGAACTGCCCCAGGCATTCGCAAGGGCTGAAAAACCCAGGCTGCCAGAAATGAGTGAGGTGGCTATTGGCCGTCATTATACGGAGCTGGCCAAGCAGACCTTTGGGGTAAACAATGGCTTTTATCCCCTGGGTTCCTGCACCATGAAGTATAATCCCCGCATCAACGAAGCGGTTGCGGCATTGCCGGGATTTGCGAAGATGCATCCCCTTCAGCCCAAAGAAACAGTCTCAGGCTGCCAAGAGGTGCTGGATACAGCGCGCAGCCTACTGTGCGAGATTACCGGGATGGATGACATGACATTCCAGCCGGCTGCCGGCGCTCATGGTGAATATGTGGGACTGCTGCTGATGAAACAATATCATCACAGCCGGGGGGATTATAAGCGCGTTCGGGTGCTGGTGCCTGATTCTGCCCATGGCACCAATCCCGCAAGCGCTGCCATGGTGGGGTTCACAGTGACCCATATCCCCTCAGACAGCCAGGGCTGTGTAGACCTGGATGCCCTGAAAGATGCCCTGGATGACACTGTGGCAGGCCTCATGCTGACCAATCCCAACACCGTGGGCATCTTTGACCCAAACATTCTGGAGATTACCCGGCTGGTGCACGAGGCTGGCGGCCTCAACTACTATGATGGCGCGAACCTCAATGCCATTATGGGATGGGTCAGGCCGGGGGACATGGGCTTTGATGTGATCCATCTAAACCTACACAAAACCTTCTCCACGCCCCATGGCGGTGGAGGCCCTGGGGCCGGCCCTGTGGGCTGCAAAAAGCTGCTCAGCGCGTTTTTGCCCATGAGCCACATGGGGTCCCGAATCTGGGAAGGAGAAAAACCGCAAAGCGTTGGCCAGGTGCGTGCTTTCTATGGCAACTTCCTGGTGGTTGTCAGGGCGCTCACCTATATCCTGACGCTGGGCAAGGAGGGCATACCTCAAGCCAGCGGCATGGCAGTGCTCAACGCCAACTACTTGATGAACAAGGTGAAAGATTCATTCCCCGTAGCCTATGACCGCATCTGCATGCACGAATTTGTTCTGACCCTTGAAAATATCAAGAAGGAAACAGGCGTTGGGGCACTTGATGTGGCCAAATGTCTGCTTGATTATGGCATGCATCCGCCCACCATGTATTTCCCCCTGGTGGTGAAAGAAGCCTTGATGGTAGAGCCCACAGAAACAGAAAACCGGGAAACATTGGATGAAGCGGCGGAAGTATTCCTGACCATTCGTGACATGATTAAGAACGATCCGGACAGGCTGCATCGTTGCCCGCTGACCACCTCGATTGGGCGGCCGGATGAGGTTGCGGCTGCCAGAAATCCCAAGGTCAGGTATCAGTTTCCTGAATAACTTTAAACTAAACATGCAAAAAGGCTGCAGCGGCAGCCTTTTTGCATGTGTCCATATTTGTTATTTCAAGATATAACCGTCTACATCGTCTTTTTGTTCAGCCATTTCTTCCTGCTTTTTACGATATTTTTCACCGGTATTGCCCAGCACAGCATAGGAAGCGATTTTGCTCTCCTCAACGCCAGGCTGGTTGAAAGCGTCAATATCAAGCAGCTCCCCGGCGTAAGCGGTGGTGAGCATGAAGAAATATAACAATTGTCCAACGGTGTGGGCATTTACCTCAGGCAGGGTGATGGTTTGGCTCATGCGGCCTGCGCGCAGTAGCGCGTATTGGGTGCCCTGGTACTCAGCTTCAATGAGCGCGTTGAGGCTTTTGCCGCCCAGGAAGGCCACATCCGGGAAATCCTCGCAGCCATGGGGGATGGCTGTCTCGCTGCGAAAACGCTCAACCCGCAGGAAGGTGACGATCTTGTCATAAGGCCCTTCGGTGTATAGCTGAAGCTGGCTGTGCTGATCGGTTACTCCCAGGGATTTGACGGGTGTCTGCCCAACATTGACCGCCATGCCTTTGCGAGTGACATTTTTGCCCAGGCTCTCTGCCCAAAGCTGGCAGAACCAATCAGCAATGTATTTCAGACTATCAGCGTATGGCATCATCACCTGGATATTGATGCCCATCTCTTCCATGGCAATGACTTGAATAATGGCTTGAAGAAGGGCGGGGTTCTGCCAGGGATCAGCTGATTTGCAGCGCTTATCCATGGCGGCAGCGCCTTTGAGCATGGCACGGATGTCAATGCCGCACACCGCAGCCGCCAGCAGTCCAACCGGGCTCAGTTCGCTGAATCTTCCGCCCACTGAAGAAGGCACAAAGAAATGCTTAAAGCCTTCTTTTTGGGCCATTTTGATCAGGTTTCCCTTTTCATGGTCTGTGGTGGCGATGATATGCTCATGCCATTTTTCGCCAACGGCTTTTTTAAGAAGGGTGGTGATGATCAGGTATTGGCTCATGGTTTCCGCAGTTGCGCCTGATTTGGTGATCACATTGAAGCAGGTGGTGGCAGGGTCAATCACATCAAGCAAGGACTGCATCCGCTCAGGATCGATGTTATCTTCCACATAGAGCTTGGGGCCACCCCGTTTTTCCTTTGGCAACTCGTTATAACGCAGATGGTTAAGGGCTTGCTGCACGGCGATGGGGCCTAGGGCGCTTCCACCGATGCCCAGCACCACAAATGCCTCAAAACGCCCGCGGATGGCTTTTGCAGTGTCCTCTATATCCTGGACGATTTCATCC
Source organism: uncultured Christensenella sp. (assembly GCA_964609415.1). Taxonomy (GTDB): domain Bacteria; phylum Bacillota; class Clostridia; order Christensenellales; family Aristaeellaceae; genus UBA6115. The sequence goes on from CAZSSU010000018.1 coordinate 8,324, forward strand.
TGGTTATAGGGGAGTTCTGTCCATCCCAGCCAGCCTGTGCCGCGGGCTTTCTCAACCGCTTTGAACGCATCGGCAGCCTGAGGAGCAGCATCATCAATCGCTTCTCTACTGATACCGTATTGATAACCAACGCGGTCAGCCATCAGATGGTTGATATCCAGAATGATGTTCCCGCTGTTCTGTGAATTCATATGAGCCTCCTGTTTTTTATGATTATAGCACAGTTTTAAAGAGGTGGACAAGGGCGCGTGAATGATTATCCAACCATCAGCGGAGATAAATGCGAGACTGCCCATATTCAATAAAAACTGGTATGATGTGTCTTGTGATGATAGAATGATTTGATGAATTTGCGTCACATGGAGAAGTAATGATGTCGATGAACCGTCCCTCTGGCGTGGTGATGCCAGCCAGTCAACCGTTTCCGTACAAGATATTGCTAGCCTGCTTTGTGATAGCCGCAGCTTTTATTGCGGTTTGTTCAAAATCCTCCTTCATCTACCCCATCAATGACTGGGGTGATGCCAATGCCTATATCACCGTGGCCCGGATGATGATGAATGGACGGGTTCTTTATGCCGATATCTTTGAACAAAAAGGCCTCTACTTATATCTCTTCCATATTCTTGCCACCATGATTTCTTATCCTTCCTTTTTTGGCGTGTATCTGATGGAAACGATAGCGATGACCTTTTTCCTGTTTTTCGCCTATCGTACCCTCGCGCTGTATTTCCCCTTGAGGTTAATCCTTCCCGTTATGCCGCTGCTGGTTTTCTCGGTGGCAGCCTCTCTGGCATTAACCCACGGAGACAGCGCCGAAGAGCTGATGTTGCCCTTTCTTTCATATGCACTATATAAAATGCTCCAATGGTCAAGGGAAGAGGAGCATGGCCCTTTACCCAAAAGCGCCTGGATATTTCAGGGCATAGTCACCGCGGTAATCTTCTGGACGAAGTACACCATTTTAGGTTTTCACATCGGCTTTTGTGTTGCGATTCTCATCACCGCGGTCAGAGAGAAGGATTATAAGGGCCTATTCTCAAAAGCTGGCTTTTGGTTTATTGGGATACTAATCGGTTCCTTGCCGGCGCTTTTCTATTTTGGGCTGACAAGATCCTTTGAGGATTTATTCAAGGTGTATTTTGTCTCAAACACCGTCAGCTACGCCGGTGATGCTTATAAAACCATTGGTGCCCAGTTTACCCAAAGGTGGGGCGAGGGAACCTTCCTGTATTTCGGCAGGATTCTGCTTGGATTTTTAGGCAGTCCGCTGATGACTGGCCTGGCAGTGGCAGGATTTTGGGGGTTGGGCTATAAAAAGCGCAACCAACATGCCAGAATGCGGACTGCTGTGCGCTGTGTGTATACCAGCATGTTCATGCTGCTGATTACACTGCCCATTGTGTTCAATTACTACTTTTTGCCCCTGGGTGTTTTATCGATACTGGGCTTTCTATACTTTCTGGGCTTTATTGAACGCTCCTCCTGGTCAACCATCACACTCAAGCGTTCGCTCATTGCCACCTTTCTGATCATGGCGGTGCTCATGCCGCGTTCGCTTGCTTCCAGCCAGAATGGCTACCTGTTAATCTATGGCCGCTCTGACCTACCCCAGTATCAATTTCGGGATATTATCAGGGAAACCCCAAATCCCACCTTGCTGACTCATGCCAACATGGACCATGGCTTCCAGAATGTGGCTGAAATTGTGCCGGATTACAAGTATTTTATCGCCACCAACACTTATCATGAAGAGCGTGTTGAAGCCTGGAAGGAGATGATCATGGAAGGACAGGTTGACTATATCATCTCCAACAATCAGGAGTTGGATGGGTTATATCCAGGCATGCCATATGACCTCATCAAAACGGCAGCCCACCCATACGAGGGAGAGGTGTGTATCTACCGCTTATATCGTCTGAAAAAACTGGGGAATTAGAACCATCAGGAATCCGCGAATTGCGCAAAACGACTTGCAAATTCGGCATGTTTATCGTATACTTGTCGCGCGCAGTTGAAGCCCGCGTGCGGTTGCGGTTTTGATAGCGCATGTTTTTTTATTGCGAGAGTCAATGAAAAGAACTTCATACAGGCAGTGAAGCCTGTATCAAAATACTCACAAAACGAATGGAGAATGTGCAATGGCCAGCAAACAGCATGAGCTGAGCAACAAAACAGTGGTGTCCGTGGACGGCATGAGGAAACTGGAGGAGAAGCTCCAATACCTGACCACCATCAGGCGTGCCGAGGTGGCGGAAATGATCGCTGTTGCCCGCGGTTTTGGCGATCTGAGCGAAAACGCGGAGTATGACGAAGCCAAGAACGAACAGTCCCGTCTGGAGGCGGAAATCATCGACCTGGAGAACACCATCCGCACCGCTATTGTGATTGATGACAGCGAAGTGTCTACCGACCGGGTCAATATCGGCACCACCGTGCGGGTGTATGATGCAGAATTTAAGGAAGAGATGGAATATACCATTGTGGGCGCCCGCGAAAGCGACCCCATGAACAACCGCATTTCCAACGAGAGCCCCATGGGTGCAGCACTTCTTGGCAAAAAGAAGGGCCAAACCGTTAAGGTTCAAGCGCCTGGTGGCCTGGTTACCCTAAAAGTACTCGATATTCACCGCTAATAAAGGAGTTTGCATTAAATGTCAGAGCAGGCAGCAAATCAACAGGTTTTTTCTGAGCAGGAAGGTATTCGCCGCGGGAAGCTTCAGGAATTGGTGGATCAGGGACAAAGCCCCTATCTGTTGACCCATTATCCTGTGGATGTCCTTAGCAGCGCCATCAAGGAAAGCTTTGAAAAGTTGGACGGTCAGACGGTGTCCATCGCGGGCCGGATGACAAGCCGCCGGGTCATGGGGAAGGCCGCCTTTGCTCATCTGCTTGATGCCACCGGGTTAATCCAGGTGTATGTGCGCCGGGATGATTTAGGCCTTGAAGCCTATCAAACCTTTAAGGCGTATGACCTGGGGGACATGCTGGGCATCAGGGGAAAGGTGTTTAAAACACAGACAGGTGAAATCTCCATCCATGCTGAGGAAATCACCCTGCTGGCTAAGTGCCTGAAGCCTCTGCCTGAAAAATGGCATGGCTTGCAGGATATGGACCTGCGCTATCGCCAGCGCTATCTGGACATGATTGTCAACCCTGCCGTGCGCGATACATTTATCAAGCGCACACGCATCATAAATGCGATTCGCCATTTCCTGGATGACCGCGGATTCCTTGAAGTTGATACGCCCATCCTGCATACGCTGGAAATTGGCGCTGCTGCGCGCCCCTTCAAAACTCATCACAATACGCTGGATATCGACATGTTCCTGCGGGTTGAAACCGAGCTTTACCTGAAACGGCTGATAGTAGGCGGATTTGAAAAAGTTTATGAAATTGGCCGTATTTTCAGAAACGAAGGCATGAGCCCCAAACATAACCCGGAATTTACCTCGGTTGAGGTTTACCAAGCTTATGTGGATTACCATGAGATTATGCGCCTGGTGGAAGACATGATTTCTTCTGTGGCCATGGAAGTGTGCGGCACCACCAGCGTCACCTATCAAGGGGAAATCATTAACCTCGCTGCTCCGTGGCCCCGGATTACCATGGCGGATGCAGTTAAAAAAGAAAGCGGCATTGATTTCTTTTCTTGGGATAGCGATGAGGATGCCCGCAATTGCCTTAAGGAGCGCGGCATCAAGGTAGAACCTGGCTTTACCCGGGGGGATTGCCTGGCTGAACTGTTTGATGAGTATGTGGAAGCTAAATTGATTCAGCCCACTTTCATCACGGAATACCCGGTTGAGATTTCTCCTCTGGCCAAACGGAAGCCTGATGACCCGCGGCTGACAGAGCGCTTTGAGTTCTTTATCTGCGGGAGCGAATTTGGTAATGCCTTTTCTGAGCTGAATGACCCCATTGACCAGCGTGCCCGGTTTGAGCGTCAGGTTGCAGAACGACATCGCCTGGGTGGACTTAATGCGCGGGTGGATGAGGATTTCCTCAACGCCCTTGAGTACGGCATGCCGCCCACCGGTGGGCTGGGGGTGGGTGTTGACCGGCTCATCATGCTGTTAACTGACAGCGCTTCAATCCGGGATGTGCTTCTTTTCCCCACCATGAAACCCCTGGTTGATTAACAGGGAACCCATGAGATTTAACCTCAGGCCAGACGGCAGGACGCTCAGGCATCACTTCAGCTATCATTGGTGGCAGTATGTGTTGATTGTGCTCCTGTCGTTTCTTATCTGGAACCTTGTTTTCGTCCAGACTGCTTACCGGGTGCCGGGGGAAAAGCGCATTGACCTTTATGTGCAGACAGCGGCAGCATTTGATGAGCAAATGGAATCTGCCCTCAGTGCATTCCGGGAAAAAGCGGTGCCTGATGTGGAAGAGGTCAATGTGATTGCCCTGATGCCGCCATCACCGCAGGATATTTACGCCAATGTGCAATTGGTGACCTTCATATCAGCCCGTGAGGGGGATATCTATGTACTGGGCACAGAGGATTATAAACGCTTTGCTGCCCAGGGAGCATTTATGGCCCTGGATGAAGCGGTAGATAAGGGGGACCTGCTTGTTAAGCCAGAGGGGGATTTGCGCCCTGGCTATCTGACCATGCTTGAGCCTCAGGAGGATGGAAGTCAGAAAGCAGCGGCACGAAGCATGCTTTATGGTATCCCGCTGGCCGATTATCCGGAAATCGGGCAGTTATTAGGGCTATACCGTGAGGACATGTTTTTGTCCATTCCGCATTACACAGATAACCCTGAGAGTACCCTGCGCTTTATTAGTGCTCTGATTAAAGAAGGAATGAACGAAAGCCCATGACATATGATGCAGTGATATTTGATCTGGATGGAACGCTGACCGATTCCGCGCCTGGGATAACGAGCAGTCTGCGCTATGCGCTGGAGATGATGCAGATGACGCTGCCTGGGGATGAAATCGTACGGGAGTTTTTTCTTGGCCCGCCCCTCTTGTCAGGCTTACATCATTATTTTGGGCTAGAAGGGGAAAAAGCGGCAGAAACCGTGCATCATTTCCGAGAACGTTATCATGAGCGCGGATATTTGGAGAACACTGTATTTCCCGGCATCAGGGAACTGTTAAAAGCATTGCGCGACCAGGGCTGTTATCTGGCTATTGCCACTGGAAAGCCTCAAAATGCCACCGAAAAAATCCTGGAAGCCCTGGATTTAGCCCGCTATTTCAGCGCAGTTTCAGGGCCCCTGGAGCATGATGACCCGCTGGTCAGCAAGGCTGAGATGATTAGAAGGGTGCTGCCTGAGGGAAAGAATGCTGTCATGGTGGGGGACAGAGCAACGGACTTGACCGCTGCCAAAGACATGGGCATTGCCAGCATCGGGGTCACCTTTGGCTATGGCAGCCGGGAGGAGATTCTACAAGTCCAGCCAGATGCTGTTGCGGAGGATCCCTGGGCATTGTTTTCTTTGTTAGGGGTAGATAAGCCAGTGGCAAAAGGGTATTTCATTAGTTTTGAAGGAAACGATGGTGCAGGCAAATCCACCCAGGCCAGGCTCCTGGCCCAGAAACTGACCCAATGCGGTTACCCGGTGCTGACCACCCGTGAGCCGGGCGGGAGCCCGGTGGCTGAACAAATCCGGGAAATACTGCTTTCAAACGAAAACACGGATATGACCGCCGTCACAGAAGCGCTGCTATACGCCGCTGCCCGGGCCCAGCATGTCAGTGATGTGATTATGCCAGGCCTAAAGGCGGGTAAGATTGTGATCAGCGACCGTTTTGTTGATTCCAGCATCGCTTATCAAGGAGCGGGACGGGCACTGGGCATTGATGAGGTCAGGCAGATGAACCAGCCTGCTGTTTCTGGTGTTATGCCTGATGCCACCGTCTTCCTGGCGCTTAGCCCGGAGGATGCTGAAAAAAGGCAGCATGCCCGCACCAAGGATAGGCTAGAGTTGGCTGGCGCTGCTTTTCACCAACGGGTTAACAGCGCTTATCAGGAAATCATTGCCGTTGACCCGGATCGGTTTTTGGTGATCCAGGCCACGGGGCAAAAGCAGGAGACCGCTGAGAAGGTTTATCAGGCCGTGATGGAACGGCTGCGCAGGGACGGCATTCTATGAGCAGGGTGGTTGTGGGGCTATCTGGCGGGGTTGACTCTGCTGTGGCTGCTCTGCTTTTAAAGCGCCAGGGGCATGAGGTCATTGGCGTTTTTATGAATAACTGGGAGGAAGAAGACGAAAATGGTGTCTGCACCGCCCAGCAGGATTGGGAGGATGTGCGTGAAACCTGTCATGTCCTTGACATCCCTCACTATTCGGTGAATTTTTCAAAAGAATATGAGGAGCGGGTGTTCTCTCATTTTCTTGAAGAATACCGCCAGGGCCGAACGCCCAATCCCGATGTCTTATGTAACCGGGAGATTAAGTTCAGCGCTTTTCTTGATTTCGCAATGAAGCTGGAAGCAGATTATATGGCAACCGGCCACTTTGTCAGCCGGGATGAAGCAGGGAATTTGCTTAAAGGCGCCGATCTCAATAAAGATCAGAGCTATTTTCTTTACATGACCAAGGCGGATCAGTTGAAACGCGCGCTGTTTCCGGTTGGCGGCTTAAGAAAAGCGGAGGTTAGACAGATAGCCCAGGAAGCGGGGTTGCCTGTGTTTGGCAAAAAGGATTCCACGGGTGTGTGTTTTATCGGTGAACGCCATTTTAAGCACTTTTTACAGCAGTATCTCCCCGCCCAGCCAGGTGACATGGTCACAGAATCGGGCGAAGTGATTGGCCGGCATGACGGGCTCATGTACTATACCATCGGTCAGCGAAAAGGCCTTGGCATTGGGGGACGGGGTGATGGGCGAAGCTGGTTTGTTGCTGAAAAGGATTTAGATCATAACCAGCTCGTTCTGGTGCAGGGGGAGGACCATCCCCGCCTTTATGCCAAAGGGGCTGTGCTTGAGCAGATTACCTGGGTCAATGATACGCTGCAAACGCCATGTGATGTGCATGTGAAGTTGCGCTATCGCCAGCCTGATCAGGCGGCTGTCCTTTCATTTGATGGGACAAGCGGTAGCCTGATGTTTAAAGAACCCCAGCGTGCTGTAACGCCGGGGCAAAGCGCGGTTTTTTATCAGGGAGATAGATGCCTGGGCGGCGGAATTGTGACAGCTGCCCTATAGCTTCAGCCCTTCAACGGATTCTTTCGTCGTATAATATAGCGTTTGCCCATTGACCACCATGGCCAGGTGCAAGGCATCAAAGGGGTAAAAAGCTAATTCAAGAGATGATTGCTCCGTCTTCAGCACATAAATGGCAATGGGGGTGCCTTCTGGCTTAAACCCCGGGGGTAGTTTTCCGCTGCTTGTTATGTCCATTAGTTTCAGATATTCCTGAATAAACTCATCTGAATTGAGTTTCTCACCATCCAGCGTAATGACTGGATCAAAGATTTGCTGCCCCGTCGCATCATATGCCAGGGCGTTATTTTTTTCTATGCGTTCGATAAGCTCTACCTGATACTGTCGGCGTTCTCCAGACTTCATTACTTCAAGCGAGTGTAATTGATTGATGGGGATGGTTACTGGGTTATTAGCAAATAAACCGTCCAGGGAGAGCGTGGTCAGGAAGCCCATGGAAGCATAGCTGGCCTGGTACACAGCGCCCTCATACAGGCAATAAAAACCAATGCGGTCAATGTCATTGCCTACGGCGAAGCTCAGGCTTTGAGCTGGAACCTGCCGGCTGCTACCGGGGATGTCATCCTGGGCTGGTGTGATGATGACGCTTTCAGCCAGGTTGAAACGGACGGTACGGCGTGGCTGAATCAGGCCATATGCCTGTAAATCCAGGGCATCAGCTTCACCGATGTATACCGCCAGCCGCATGTCACTGATGTTCTTTTTGATGGCTGCAACAGCGCTTGGACTTGCAGGGTATATGAAAGGGGAGGAAACTTGCCACAAGGCGCCCTGCTGCGTCAGGCTAAAAGCGTCATCTTTACTAATGATTATCTCCAGGCTGCTCATAAGGTCGCTGTTAAAATCGATGCGGGGGATCGGATGCAAAGCACCCAGGTGATGGTCCAGGTTGCTGCGAATTTGAGGAGAGATGGTATAAACCGTAGAATCATCAGAAAGCATCAAATAATCAGAGGGGATGTCTGTGTAAGCAGAGTCTCCAAAGTAAAAGCTGAGCTTGCTTCCATCAGCATATTCTGCTGTAACATGGAAATGCTTCCCGTCAATGCCCAGTGCTTCAACACCTCCCGGCACCTCGTTGATGTCACCCGCTTTATCCGCGTTTATAGTAGTCAGATCCTCTGTCATGGTGGTAATCATCTGTTCATTCAGGGTGAAGGCCGGGTTTCCTTCAACCATAAAACCATTTTCCCCGCGAACCAGACGATAGCTTTCATGGCCTTGAGGAAAGACTTCAAAAGCGGATAAATCCTGAGGCAGCTTGTTAACAAGTTTTACCTGCTCTGGCGGATTTATGTTGCCAGAGGGGCTGGGCAAGGGGGCGCTTATGCGCATATGCTGCCAATATAAGGCAGCACCACATACCAGGATGACGATTAAAGGAATGATGAGAAAGGCCTTATTCCGTTTTTCTCTTTTTCGGACAGGCTGCATGTCAGTGCCTCCTGCGCAGGAGCAGTACGACAATACCAAGCGCCAACACCAGAAGGGGCAGCAGGATAATGATGGCAAGGGGAATAGCTAAGCCCGGCATGACCATCTGCGGACGCGTGGCTGTTTTGGGGGTGATATCAAGGCTGATGGTGCTTCCATTGCCTAAATAAGATAGGGCGTGTAGGAAAAATTCACGGCTGTAGGTATTCTCATATAGCCAGCTGTCAGTGAGTATTCCAGAATTACCCAGCATTAATGCCTGGGAGCGTGTGCCATCAGGCTGCGCCAGGCTTGATAGCAAAGCCAGCGTGAAGGTGCCCTGGCGGTCGCCAGCCTCAGGGAGCAGGGTGGCCCCTTCTTTTTTGGTGTCTTTAATATAGGCAACGCCGCTGGTGAGAAGGGGTGTTACCAGGGGATTGCTGTTTTTAACATCTGGAATCTCAAAGGCTCTGGCACCAGGAAGCATCAGCATGGTGTGCCCGGACGCTACCAGATCGCTTGTCAGGTGAGTATCCGCCATGTAAGGGGTCAGGTAAATGGGGCTGTTGATGAAGGAGGCTTTGTCATCCTCATCCGCCACGACAATCCCTGGAATCTTTTCTATGCCATAGCTTCTGTACAGCGCGTCAAAGTTTGGCAAAACATCAGGATCGCCATAGTCACTGGTGATGATGAGGGATCCACCGGCTTTGGTGAAGGCCTGGATCTCAGAGAGTTCGTTGGCCAACAGGTCTTTTTGAGGGGAGAGAATCATCAGAGGGGATGCGGGGTCAAGCGTTTGCGCCCGCATGAGATCAACCCTCACTGTCTGGTAATTGTAGTCTTTTAGCAGCGTTTCCATGGCCGCTGTCTGGCCGGCACCCAGCTCTCCGTGTCCATCCAGCACCTGCACCATAGGCACCTGATTGGTGGTCACATACACCAGGGCTTCGGCGATCTTCTTCTCATACTGGAAACCGGAGATGTAGTAGGATTGGCTGGCGGTGTCGAAACTCTGGCTCACATAATCCGTCATATCAAGCACCCGGCTTCGATTGGTTGCTTCACAGATGATTAACAGGCTGTCAGCGCTCACCACCTGATCCCTTAGATCAGAGGATAGACGGTTGGCCAGCAGTGGGTTTTTGACCAGGCTGTCCACTGAATAACTGAATTTGTCTGTTTTCGCAGCCATGCGGTTTAGGAGACCCAGCAGCGCCTGATCCTCATTGCCTGGGGTGAATAAGGCGTAGGCATGTACGGGATGGCGGAGGGAAGTCAGCACTTCATCTGTGGCGTTTGACTGGGTAGTGATGCTGTTATAAGACAAATCCAGGCGGAGTGCATGCTTTCTCTCGATACTGTCTGCCAGTAGAGAGAGGCCGATGGCTGAAACTGTGCAGACCAAGGCAATCAGAACAATGACAGTGCTTTTTGATAGCTTCAATATCCGTTTCACTTTGTTTTCACCCGCCTTAATTTCATGGTGCAGATGGCGATGACCAGCATCAGGGCAGTAAACAGGATGAAATACAGGGCTGCCGCAAAACTGAGCTGCGCTGAGAGGAAGGGCACAAAGCGATCATATAAGCTGAAAAATGAGATCATGCGGCTGATACCAGTTGGAATAAAGGGGGCTGCGGATAGCAAGCCTGCCAGCCAGAGGAAGAGATTGACCCCTAAAGCGGCAGCTACAGCACTTGCGCTGCGCTTCATAAACCCTGTGACCATGAGGTCCAGGGATATAAATGCAAAGCCCTGGAGGATAAAGCCCAGGTAGGCGGTAAAAACTTCGCCCAGCCACACCCTGGCATAAGCAGCTACCAACAGGGGGTAGATGAAGGTGAGACACACGAAAATCAGCATGATCACTGCGGCAGCCATAAACTTTGCCACCACGATGCTGGCAGACGATAGGGGGGAGGTGAGCAAGAGCTGATCGCTCATTTGCTGCCGCTCGCCTGCTAGCAGCCTGACCACCAGCACCGGGGAGAGCAGCATCCACACATAACTTAACATGGACAACAAGGGTGTCAGCCCTGAAGCGCGGGGGATAAGGTTGTTCAAATAGAACAGCAGCCCGCTTAATGACAAGGCAATCACCAGGAATAAGTACCCGGTTGGGGTGTAAAAGTACCCTTTTAGCTCGCGGCGGAAAACAGCACTCATGACCGGGCCTCCATGCCAGGTGCACTAGAGGCACGCAAAAACACATCTTCCAGTGAGTCACTCAGCATGCTCAGTTCAAGGATTGGTGC
>CAZSSU010000019.1:0-18156 GCA_964609415.1 uncultured Christensenella sp.
GGGCAGCGGCCACGGCCACGGGGGCAGCGGCGGACACGCCAAATTTCTCTTCCAGTTCCTTGACCAGTTCGGCCAGCTCAAGCACGGTCATAGACTCGATTGCGCTCAGGATTTCTTCACGGCTCATGGGTTAATTCCTCCAATAATTTCTTTTATTTGTTGATGTTTGGCCTGCCTCAGGCCGGGATTTTGCGCATTATGCGCTGGCTTCCGCGCCTTCTTTCTGTTTGCGCACGGCATCCACCGCGTACACCAGGGAGCGCAGGGTGGCGCTCAGCACGCCAACGAAGTTGGTGACAGGCGCGTTCAGGCTGCCCATCATCTTGGCGATGAGGACCTCCTTAGGCGGCAGTTTCGACAGCGCTGTGACGCCAGCGACGTCAATCACCTTGCCGGACACGATACCGGCTTTGATGGTCATCTTGTCAGATTTGCTCTGCTCGATGAATTCGCTGATCACCTTCGCCGGGCCTACCTCATCTGTCATGCCAAAGGCAAAAGCAGAGGGGCCTACCAGCAGATGATCCAGCTCGGTGATGCCGGCTTCATCCATGGCACGGCGGACCAGGGTGTTTTTCAGCACCACATAATCGACGCCCGCCTCACGGAACTTGCCGCGCAGGGCGTTGATCTCTTCCACGGTAATGCCTTTGAAATCCACCATCACCATGGACTTGGCGTTATTCAGGCGTTCAGTGATCTCCGCTACCTTCTGCACCTTGTTCTGTAGGTTCTTGTTCATTTTTTGCTCCACGTTCTTGTTTCACCATCCTTCCGGCCAGGATTTAAAAAAGCCCCTGTGCGCGGCACAAGGGCAATACGTGTGTATTGGCACTCGCACCTCGGCTGGCGGCATCTGCCTTTACCGCGCTTGCGCGCGACCTGCTGTCTTTGGCACAGGCTTTTTCAAGCCGAAGTAGAATTTAGCATTTGTAGCTGCGTTTGTCAAGTTTTTTAGCATTATACAATTGCAGGAAATGTTTGAATGAAATTTGCTTACATTGACTCTTGATGCTTAGCTGATCATACAACAATAGGATCCGCTTTATTCATGAACGCGGTACCCACCAAGGTCACGAAGGGCTCCCCACCGGTCGCGCTTTACATCCACAAGAATTCTTGTGTTATTAGCCACTTCCTTCAAGTAATATGAGGACTGGTTAAAATGCATATTGCTTTGCTCGATCATGTTCGAAACGCCTTCCATCACTTGCTGCCCCTCGCGTACGGCAGTATACAAGCTGTATTGGTTTTGACTTATCTCTGAAAGCTGCATTGATAATCTTGAAAACCCATGGTTGATAGCATTGAGAATCTTATTTGCTCGCACATCTTCCTCAAACAAGTTATACGCACCAGGATCGCTACCCATTCTAACAAGTGAGCTTGTTCTCCCAGTAGAATAGTAATCAACAAATGAAGAAACAGCGGTAAGATTACGATATTTCGGATGGATGATGTTTTCATTGTAAAGTTGGTTCAGCGCATTTTTCATCTCATATATCAAGCTATATAATTGTGGCAGTTGGATTTGTAGATTGTTCAATTTCTCAGCATTTGTCTGCTGCAATTGCCAACGTTTCGCTTGCTCATTGTTATATTGTTGCACCCTATTCTGGTAATCCTGCTTTTTCTTTTTTGAGGACTCCTTATCACTGGGCACATTACTAAAGATATAAATGAATGGTGCCACAAAAGCGCCAATGATAACAATATCCGATGTGATATTAAACAAGGCTGCAAGACCAGCTAATAAAATACCAATGAAGAAAGCACCAACTAATCGGCCAAGTGTTTTTGCACCTTTGGAGATTGAAGTCGATAAAGGCTCAGCGGGTGGTGCTGAGGGCGCTACAATCTCTGGAAGCTGTTGCCCTAACACATTCACCTCATTTTCCGTTCTCTCCACAATTTCACGCAAAGTATAAAGCTGGGACTCACAATGCAGCACTTCATTCAGATATTGGTTTAAGGACCTGATTAATGCATCGCTTTCTCTCATTGTCCATCTCCACAGTATGTTTGTTTGTTATCTTTCACAGAAGCATGTTCACTTAGCTGGGTGTCACGAAAGAGTTTTTGAGTTCCCTTTATCGTTCAAAGCGGCATAACGCACAGCATGGATAAACTATCATATAGCCCTGATAAACGCAACAAATACAGCCGTTTTCTCCTAACTTGGTTCCAACTCTATATCTAAGTCCCTGAAACACCACACTTTTTTACGAGTTTGATTTAACATCATGAGCGGCATTGTGTTTCTTTTCTCAATCCCTCACCGAAAGGCTACCTGGTTGATGGTGGTCAAATCTGGTAAACACCATAATCTGTGCTATAATCTCCAAAGAACAATACGCAAAGGGAGAACATGAGGATGGCAGACCGTAAAGAGGAGATCATCCGGCTGCAAAATGAGATCATCAAGCAGATGACGGATCACAATTTGAAAAGCATCGGCGATGACCTTTGGGGCAGAATGCCTACTGCAGGATACAAGCCCATTGAGGAAATTACCCCGCCGCCTGGCTTCCCGCCGGTGCCGGATGTGTTTGCCAAACCTGCAGAAAAACCCCAGGAGAAAACCGAAGAAAAAAGCAAGGAGGCGCCGCCCCCTGAAGACATTGAGAAGCTAAAGGAAGAGCTGCATTCCTACATCGGCCTCACGGTGGTTAAGGCAGAGGTGGAAAGCCTGATCAACCTGGTGAAGGTGAATAAACTCAGAAAAGAGCATGAGCTGCCAACGGAGGATTTGTCCCTTCACATGGTGTTTTCCGGCAACCCCGGCACCGGCAAAACCATGATTGCCCGCCTGATGAGCCGCATTTACCATAGCCTGGGCATCCTGTCTAAGGGGCACCTGGTGGAAGTGGACCGGGGCGGCCTGGTGGCAGGCTACGTGGGGCAAACCGCCATCAAAACGGGTGAAGTCATCCAGAAAGCCTTGGGCGGGGTGCTGTTTATTGATGAGGCCTATGCCCTCACCACCCGAGGCCCCCAGGATTATGGCCAGGAGGCGGTGGAAACCCTGCTGAAAGCCATGGAGGATCACCGGGATGACCTGGTGGTGATTGTGGCGGGCTATGTGGATTTGATGAACGATTTTGTCCACTCCAACCCCGGCCTTGAAAGCCGATTTAACCGCTTTCTTTATTTCCCTGATTACATGGTGGAAGAGATGCTGGGCATTTTTGATATGCGCTGCAAAAAGGCGGGCTATAGGCTGGAGGAATCCGCCCGGGATGAGCTGGCAGAGATTCTGGCGGAAGAAAGCGAGGACAACATTGGCTTTGGCAATGCCCGGGGTGTGCGCAATTTGTTTGAGCAGGCCATTTCCCGCCAGGCTAACCGTCTGGCAAAGCAGGATAGCGTCACCCGGGATGAACTGATGCTGCTAAAGACGGAAGACCTGACCCCGCCTGAGGACAGCCAGGATAAGGCAGAGGAGGAAACGGCGATATGATTTCTTTTATGAATGATTATGGGCAGACCACCCACCAGGCTGTTACTAAAGCCATCGCGGACGCCCAGGATAAAACATTTCCCGGCTATAGCGAAGACGAGGCATGCCAAAACGCCACCGCCTTGATCAAAGCCCTGTGCCAAGCGCCAGAGGCTGAGGTGCATTATCTGTCCGGCGGCACCCAGGCCAACCTCACCCTCATCGCCTCTGTCCTCCGCCCCCATCAGGGGGTGCTCTGCGCCGATACCGGGCATATCAATGCCCATGAAACGGGTGCCATTGAGGCCACCGGCCATAAGGTGCTGGCCTTGCCTCAGGAAAATGGTAAAATCACCCCGGCACAAATCCGGGCTTATGTGGCGGCCCACTGGGCTGACCCCACCAGGGAGCACACCCCTCAGCCTGGCATGGTCTATATCTCCAACACCACAGAATTGGGCACCGTGTACAGCAAGGACGAGCTTCAAGGCATTTCCGCCTGCTGCAGGGAGCTGGGCTTGCCCCTGTATCTGGATGGCGCCCGTCTGGGCTATGCCATGGCAGCGGCAGAAGGGCTGTCATATTCAGACGTCGCCGCCTGTTGTGATGCCTTTACCATCGGCGGCACCAAGCAAGGCTTGCTTTTTGGCGAGGCCTTGGTCATCACCAAGCCCGGTCTGCAAAAGGACTTTCGCTATCACATCAAACAGCGTGGCGGCATGCTGGCTAAGGGCTTCCTCATGGGCCTGCAGTTTGAGGCCATCCTGAAAGACGACCTGTACATGACACTTGCCCGTCATGCCAACACCCAGGCCTTGCGCATCCAGGCGGCGTTTGCTGCCCGGGGCATCGCTTTCCTGGGGCAGTCCAATACCAACCAGCAATTTCCCATCCTTTCAGAGGTGCAAATCGCAAGCCTGCTCCCCCAGTTCGTCTTCTCCCGTATCCAGCAAACGGATGAAAGCCACTGTGCGGTTCGCTTTTGCACCAGCTGGGCCACAAAAAGCGAGGATGTGGACAGCTTGATCAGGGCCATCGAAAATCTGTCCGC
Source organism: uncultured Christensenella sp. (assembly GCA_964609415.1). Taxonomy (GTDB): domain Bacteria; phylum Bacillota; class Clostridia; order Christensenellales; family Aristaeellaceae; genus UBA6115. The sequence goes on from CAZSSU010000019.1 coordinate 4,491, forward strand.
TTGACTCAGGAAAGGAACGCATCATGACGGATATCTCTCAGGCTGCCAAGCGCCTTAGCCAAGCCGTCTCCTTTGCCACCGTGTCCTATCAGGATGCGGGGCAAATGGATTTGTCTGTTTTTTCAGCCTTTGAGGCTTTTCTGGAACAAGCTTATCCCCAAGTCCACCAGCATCTCCGCAAAACGGTGATCAATGGGCACGGCCTGGTCTTCCATTGGCAGGGCAAAGATAATAAGCAGCCCATTCTCCTCACCGCCCATTATGATGTGGTGCCGGCCTCTACCGAGGGTTGGCCTCACCCGCCTTTTTCTGGTGAAATTGTTGACAAACGAATTTATGGCCGGGGCAGCTTCGATGACAAAGGCTCCCTCATCGCCATGTTGGAAGCCGTCACCAAACTGCTGGCAGTGGGCTTTGTTCCGCCCCAGGATGTCTATCTAGCCTTTGGCTTTGACGAAGAGGTGGGCGGTGCCCAAGGCGCACAGCAGATAGCCGCTTATTTCAAAGCCCAGGGGCTGATGTTTGATTTTGTGCTGGATGAAGGCGGCGCTGTGGCTGATGGCGCCATGATGGGCATCAAAAAACCGGTTGCGGTCATCGGCGTGGCGGAAAAAGGCAACACCAGCTTCAAGCTGACCTTTGAGGGGGAGGGAGGCCACTCCTCCACCCCGCCAGCAAGCACGGCATTAGGAAGGATGGCGCGCTTTATCAGCGCTGTGGAAGCCAATCCACCTAAGCCACGTTTGACAGAAACAGTGGCCGCCATGCTCAAGGCCACTGCCCCCCACCGCGCAGGCATCCAGCGCTTTGTGCTGTCACATCCCCGGCTTTTCGCGCCAGTCATCATAAAAACCCTGCTCAAAAACCGCCAGACCGCCGCCATGACACGCACCACCACCGCCTTCACCCAATCCTCAGGTGGAAGTGCGCATAATGTGCTGCCCACCTCCGCATCCTGCACTGTCAATGTCCGCATTCTGCAGGGGGATAGCGCTGAGGAGGTGCTAAAACGTTTTAGCAGCTTTGGAATCCCTTTCCAGGCAGAACCCATCTTGCTGAACGAAGCCACAAAAGCATCGGATTTGGATAGTCCGGCTATGGCCCATTTGCGGCAATGCATTGCCCAGGTGTTCCCTGATGCGGTAATCACACCTTACCTGATGGTGGGGGGAACCGATTGCCGCCATTATGGCCAGGTCAGCCGCAATGCTTACCGCTTTCTGCCTGCTAGGGTGACAGAGCAGGAGCTCTCCCTCATGCATGGCCGGGGTGAATACCTGAGCCTGGAAAACCTGGAAAGCATGATGGCATTTTATACCCTGTTTCTTAAAACCATTTCCTGAACCACTGGATAGGAGGCCAAGATGCCGTTTAACCTGAATGACCCTTTCCTGTTTCTTTTAGCGGGGCTTGTGATTCTCTATGTGCTGGGCCAATCAGTTTTCTTTTTAGTGAAGGCCTGGAAGCGGGCACTTGAGCTGGGTATCACCGCCCAAACCCTTAAAGGCACCCTCACGGGCAGCGCGCTTTTCAGCGTGGCCCCTGCCATTGGCATCCTCTTAGGGCTCATCAGCTTGTCTCGCTTTCTGGGCATTCCCCTGCCCTGGCTAAGGCTGTCGGTGCTGGGTGCCCTCACCTATGAGCTGCCTGCCGCAGCCTCTGTGGCGAAAATCCTTGCCATGCCCATGGATCAGCCGGTGGCAGACCCGGCTGTCTATGTTTCTATCGCCTGGGTGATGACCATTGGCATCCTGTCAGGTATCCTCATTATCCTGTTTTTCCAGAAGAAAATGCAGGCTCGCCTTCAGCGCATGAAAGAAAAGGACGCCAGGTGGAGCGCTATCCTCATGGATTCCCTGTTTGTGGGCATGATCGCCACCTTCCTGGGCATGGTGTTCGCCGATGTGCACACAGGGCTGGTTGGGTTCATCCCCGTGTTTGTTATGATATTCTCAGCTTTGGTGATGGGGGCATGTGGCCTTCTCATCAAAAAGCTTGACTGGAAATGGCTGGAAAACTACGCCATGCCCATCAGCATGTTAAGCGCCATGGCCTTTGCCATCCCGCTGACCAATTGGATTGGAGGCTAAGATGAAACCATCCTTATATGAGCAAAAAATCCATACCTGGGGCCGTATTTCCCTGATCCTTGCCATCCTGATGTTCATGGCCTATCCCTTCATTGCCTCCATCTATTTCAAGGTGACGCCTGATTTTACCCTGGTTCTTCAAGGGCTTCTTGCTGTTGCCCCTGTATACTGGACGGTAGGCGCCATCGAAGCCTTCACCTTTGGGCCGATGCTGGGTTCTGGCGGTGCCTACCTGGGCTTTGTCACCGGCAACCTCACCGCCATGAAGGTGCCGGCAGCGCTGCGGGCGATGCAGATTGCTGATGTTGAACCTAACAGCGAAAAAGGCGAGGTCATTTCCACCATCGCCATTGCCGCCTCCTCCATTGTCACCACGCTGATTCTGGTCCTGGGGATGTTGCTGCTGAACACCCTAAGGCCTGTCCTGGAATCCCCCACCCTGGCCCCCGCCTTTGCTAATGTCTTGCCGGCGCTTTTTGGCGGCCTGGCCGTGGTATTTTTATCCAAAAACTGGCGTATCGCCCTCACCCCGATGATACTGATGCTGGTTCTCTTCCTGATTAAGCCCAGTCTGTCCAGTGCTATCAGCCTGCTGATTCCCATCAGCGCCGCCATCACCATGGTAGTCGCCAGGATCCTATATAAGAAAAATTTGATTTAAGCGCTACTTCTATGTCAAAACCACCGGATCTATCCGGTGGTTTTGCAGTTGATATTATCTGATTAATTCATGGCGAAGGAGACAACACCTGCCGCAATATAGGCGGTGGCCCCATTGGGTAATTGAATGTGATACCAGTCGTTCTGGGGAATGTCTATCACCTCAAACACATCACCGGGGTTCACTTTGCCCACAATTGGTGCCTTCATGGACGGGTTCGCTCTGATGTTGGCCTGACGGTAGTGGGTAACAGTCACCATGCCAATGCCTGTGTGGAAGGAATGATACAACCGATAAACGCCCAGGATAGCCTCGGTGCGGGTGATGGGATGGGTCGCGAAGAAATCGTGGTCAAGATCGATGCTCATCACAGGCTTGCCCGATGCTCCATCCACATGGTCTAGAATCGTAAGCACCATGTCCAGCATCGGAATGGCGTGCCAATCGCTGTCAGGCACCGCGTTTATTCCCGCATACTGCTGGCACAGGTCAATATCAGCGGCGTCCGCAATATAAGGGTCATTGGCATGTTGAGAGGCCGGGTCGTATTCCCCCATGTCAATCAAAGCGCCATACATTTCTGCCGCTGCCACACCCCGCAGCACAATGTTAAAAGCTGCTCCGGCATTTGATGTCTGATAATCATCCAGGGTCAGGTAAACATGGTTTCTGATGGCTGCAGAATTCTTGTTCTTCAGGCGAATGGCGTTGGTCAAAAGCCCGTCCAGCTCCTGCCAGGTGCAGTTTCCCTCTGATTTCATCCCCTGAGGCACCAGGCCCAAACTTCTGGCTGCCGCGATTTCCCGGGCAATCAATTCTTCCGGCGTGGGCGGTGCTGTAGGGGTTGGCCTGGGGGTTGGTTTGGGCGTGGGTTTGGGTGTTGGCGGATCATAGGGGTCAGGCCTGTATTCTGATAGAAATTGTGCTTTTACAAAGCCATTGTATAGACCATACTGCACATGAAGCCACTGGCCTACATAGTCTGAGTACACCAGCACATCCACCCCATATGGAATTTTCGCCAGTATGGCGGCATTGGCATCAGGTTCTTCACGCAGATTTAGATTTTTGCCATCAGGCGTTCTGACATACATGGTATTAGCGTCCGGGTCATAAATGGAAGCAGAAGCAGGAAGCATTGCCATGGCCGCAAGCAAGATGAGCACGGTTATGAGGCTGAACAGTTTTATCATATGGTGTCCTTCCTTCCCTTTATTCAATCTTTGATACGATGCCTGTGACGGTTCTTTCCATGGCGTTTAAAAGCCGCCCTATGAATATCATAGGGCGGATAAGGCTATGTCACATGGCCCAAAAGGGCTATTTATGGTTTTAGCAAGTCAACCAACTTAGCCCGCCTATCGATATCCAATTTAGAAAAGATGGTTTTTAAATGGTTTTTCACCGTGTGCTCGGAAATGCACTCACGCTGGGCAATCTCCCGGTTACGAAGGCCCTGGGCTGCAAGGCGGGCAATATCACGCTCACGCTCCGTGAGGGAATCAGGAAGGTTCTGCTGGCACAGTCCAATCAGGTTCGCATAAGAAGCCCCTGAGAAATCCGCCTTGATGCCTTGAATCTTCGCGATGAAAGCGCCATACTTTTTTTGCAGCTGAGCATTGATAAACAGCAATGAAAGAATACGCCGATGATGCACAAAAATGGATACCATCTCATCAGGAGCGCCAATAGCCAGTGCCTTATCCAATTCTTCAATGGCTTTATTCCGCCGAAGCAAACCCAGATATGCCAGCGCTAAACCCGTATGAAGGTAATACTCAGTCACCGTGTTGCACAGCCGCTTGTCCAGCCGCAACGTTGCCTCCAGGATACCCACTGCCCGGTTATAATCCCCTATCAACAAAATTTCGCTGATGTAGGCATGGCGCGTCATCTGGGTGGAGAGTGACAGGCTTTCCTCCCGTTTGACACCTTTACGCGCCCAGACAGGAGCCTGCCGGGTTTGCTCCATCATGGAACGCATCATGGCCCGGGCGGTGTCCAGCATATAAGCGTTCATCGCGCTTCCCTGCATGAAGGAATAGGTTGCCGCCTTGTTTTCCATATAGTCAATCGCCGCTTCCAGCCCTGCCATGTCTGATCGTGAAATGGCAATGCGACCCAGCAACAGCGCTGACCCAAAGGTGACGGTCGGCTGCCTGGCATCCTCAGACAACTGCGCAGCCTGATAAGCCAGACGCTGACTTTCCTCATAATCACCCCGGATACAAGCCAGTTCCCCCCAATAAAGCACATCGGCGCCGCCAGCGTGCCCGCCGGTTAGCGCATTATAGAATCCCAAGGCTTTTTCAAGTGCCTGCCCCGTTGTTTTCCCCGCCCCGGGCGTCGTGTAAAACATATACCAGATGGACTGGCAGCCAAAAAGGAAAGGCTCCTCAGACGCTATCACCCGGCAGCGGCCAGCAATCAAGCTTGATGCCTCCTCCCAGCGTTTGCCCATGGCTGTCAGATCAGGGTAAACTGAAAGCGCGTCCATGATCAGCCATTCACCGCGCAAGGCCTTATCCCCACATTTATCTACAACAAGCCGGGCTTTATCCATGGCCAGCTGATAGGCTGAGAAATCTGTCCCAGCAAACAGAAAATATGCGATTCGGAGCAGGGATATAGGATAAGCCTCCCACAGCGTTTGCGGACAGGCGGCCAACATTTCTCTGGCGAGGGCTTCAAATGAAACACCATTGATTTTTGTCAGGCAGAGATTAACAAGGGGCAGTGCCAGGATCGGTTCATAGGCCTTCACCACATGGTAACAAGCAATCGCCTGGCAAAGGTTCCCATGGGCAGCTTGCCACTCACCCGCTCGTAAATAGATGGTTTGCCGGGTTTCATCATCAGCGCTTTCAAGCCGCATTTTCAAAAAATCCTGCATGATCGCATGAGGATAGTAGACACCAGCCGCCTGGTCATACCTGATCATTGGGCTGCGGTGCAGCAGTTCTGTGCGCCGGGTGCTTTCCTCTTTGCCTATAATATGACATAGCTGCCCATCAGACATCGCGTCAAAAAGCGCGAATGGTAAAAGAAGGGCCTTCTCCTTATCGCTAAGGTTGTCAAAAAACACCTCAGCCAGCAAACTGTCCACCCGGTGGTTTTCAGCCAAAACACACATGTCGCCGTCTGCTCTTAGGCAAAGAGATACAGCCACTGGCCAGCCTTCTGTGCGGCGGAATATTTCCTGCGAATCACTCAAATCCAACTTCCGCCCCACGGATAGATAGTAGGAGCGAATATCCTCAGCGCCAAGCAGCAAATCACTGGTGGTGATTTTATTCACCCGCTGCTCGCTATGCTCCAGGTCCTGAGGCAGGCGCAGGTACTGGGTGGATATGATGACATGAAGATGCTCACAGGATAAGGTGAACAGCGCTGACACAAGAATATCTTTCAATTCTTTGGATAAATTCTGAAAATTATCAAGAATAAGCAATGTGTCCCGCTCACATCTGAGTTGACCCAACAGCTCTACTGCCTGCTGGCTGTTGACCCGGTTTGGGTGGCCCAGCGCAAGCATTTGGGATCCCGTGGCAGGAGAAATGGCCGTCACTGTCTGGCACAGCCGTTCCCATCCTCTGCCCGTGTCTTCACCAAAAGCGATAAACCAAAATGCCTCTGCCAGGCCCTGGCTCATTTCCTCCAGGTGCCTGATCGCTGTTGTTTTACCATATCCTGCAGGTGCCTCCACCACCGTCACAGGCATCGCCAAAGCCGCCTGAAGCTTCTTATCCAGGCGGGAAGAGAAATAACCAGCCGCGCGCTTCTGCTCTGTGGCGTCCATTGGATTCTCCAGTGGGTTTGTCTGTCTATAGCATCCTGTTGTAATTATTATACTTGTATATCGCATATCATGACAAGAATAACTTTAAATTATAGAAGCCCGCGCAACATCATCTGCGCGGGCTGATTGGCTGGACCAGCGGTTTCCATCCCACCTCCACGTAGCCATATTCACTTGATAAACAGCTGGGCAGCAGCAATCAAAGCGGCATGATTGGCATTCTTTTCCATGGCGACACTGTAGTTGATGCCCTGGCTATCATCAAACCAGGCAATGATGCCCATGCCAGTCTCACTAGTCAAAACATCGGCGTTATATTTGCCCAGTTTGACGCTGTCAAAACTAAGCCATCGTTCAATTTTCCCCGTAGGCTCCATGGCTTCATTTCCATGCCTGGCAGTATAGAGATACGCCTTGTCAGCCAGTTTGAAATAGACAGCACCCTTTGGCGGTGTCTCAGGGTTCTTCAAGTCCTCATCCCCCACCAGAAAATAAGCAATGTCTTTTGCCTCTTCCGGTGCAGCAAAGTCTATACCCAATATTTCACTGATCCTGGCATCATCCGCCTGATGAGGGTAGCCGGCAAAGAAGGCAAAGGGCGTTTGATTGGATTCATCAGGCATCTCCTGATCAAAGTTTGCATTGGCATATGCCAGGGTAAGCAATTTTATGACGCTGGCCTCTCCTTCCATCACCACGCTGAAAACCTGATCCTGGAGCGCATCAAGCCATATCGCAGCCCCCAGGCCATCCTGCTTATACATGATCTGCCCTAAGCTGTTGCCAATCATAAGCTTTTTTGAATGATCCCAATTCCCATAAACGCCTGAAATATCCTCCATCTCTTTAGCAATGCGTGTGCGATAGGTGCATGCCTGCCCTTCCCAAATAAACTTTACCTGGAAAATAGCCGTTCCTTCCTTCATGTCAATGTAGCTGTACTGAGGGTCAGCAGCACCTTCAGGCAATGTGATGCCAAAGGTGCCGCTTATCTCAGCCGCCTCTTCGGCTGTCGCTTCATGAACAGGGTTGGGCAAACCAACTGAAGCCCTGGCCGCATAGGCTCCGGGGAGTGCAAGAATCATCATAAGAACCACAAGAGAAACAAGCGATTTTTTCATCATGAGCCTCCTTTAAATGTGTCGCTGTTGAAACCGGTTGACGGTTCTTCAGCGGCTAATCGCACAACAAAAAATTAGCTATAACATCGTATCCAGCAGTTCCCGCACAGACGCCCGCAGTTCCCCGACAGGCGTCTGCCACACGGCAAAGTCTCCCGCTAAGCGCACCGTTCTAAACACGCGAGGGTCACTAAGCGGTTGAAATCGCATGCTATCCATGCGCCGCTTCATGTTAACAATGGCAATGCTCCCACCCACAAACTCCAGTTTCAACAGATGGTCGTCAATCGCCTCAAGGTGCTGAATGCTCTCGTCCATGCTGATCACCCCGCAGATGCAATCATTCCATGTTCACCCAAGGCTATTGTAGGGCAGGATTCATCCCCTCACATGACCCATAAGAGCTATTTAAAAGCCGCCTGTGAAGACGGCTTTTTATCACATAAAACAATTCCGGCTTTAAGCCTGCTTCTTCATTTTATCCCGCCTCAGCAGTTCTTCAACCGCGTAGGCGGCCACATCTTCGGCGAATTTCCCGGGGCCAAAGCCCGCGTCAAAGCCCAGCTCTTTGGCCAGTTCATGGGTGATGCGGGCACCGCCGCAGATGAGCACCACGCGCTCCCGCAGGCCTTCCGCTTCCATTAGCTCCACCAGCTCCACCAGGTTTTTCAGGTGCACATCCTTCTGGGTGACCGTTTGGCTCACCAGCAGCACATCCGCCTTCACATCCAAGGCTTTCCTGATAAACACCTCGTTTGGCACCTGACTGCCCAGGTTATACGCCTCAATCCCCTGATAACGCTCCAGGCCATAGTGCCCGGCATAGCCTTTCATGTTCATGATGGCATCAATGCCCACCGTATGAGCATCAGAGCCCGTGGAAGCGCCTACAAATACCAGCTTCCGGTCAAACTCCTGAGCAATCCGGGCCTCAATCTCCTCCATGCTCATGGCAGGCGTGTCCACCTCCGCCACCTTGATGGTGCTTTCATCCACCCCATAGGGCACCCGGCCATACACCACATAATGGCTGAAGCCCTCACCCACCGCTTCGCAGTCTACCACCAAAGCATCAGATAAGCCCATTTGCCGCGCCATGTCCCGGGCGCAGGCCATGCCTTTGGCGCCGGCTTTCACAGGCAATGTAAAGGAAAGCTGAACTTTGCCATCATTCAGGGTATCTCCATAAGGTCTGATCAGATTCATTTGCCCTCCTTGATATATGCCATAGCGGCGTTCACGTAATCCGGATGCTTCATAAAGACGCCATCAAGCCCCTTGCCGCCCTCCTGGCTGCGCTTGACACCGGCGAATATCCCTTCCGCAAGGGCGGTAAACAGGGAAGTTTCAGCAATGCTGCGCAATAGCTCCGCCGCTTCCGCCAGCACCTGCTGGGCCCGTCGCTGGATCAAACCACCTGGCTTAAAGGTGATTTCCTCAGCGATGTCACCCATGGTGGTCTGCACCATCCGGGCATTTTTAATGGCCAAATGCCGGTCCGACAGGAAGGGCGTGTGGATGGCCTCTGTCATCATGCCCAGCAGATGGATGGATTGACCCGTCATCACCGCCGCCGCGTTAAAGAGGGTGTCCTGGGCATGGGTGTGAAATATATTGCCAGAGGAATGCTTGGTGGGCGGCATGTATTTAAGCGGCGCCTTGGGGAAAATCTCTCTCGCCATCTGCGCCTGGGCAATTTCGTAAAGGAAGCCGTTTTCCACCTCTGGGCTGATCTCAAAGGCGTGCCCCAGCCCCATCTGCTCCTCAGGCAGGCCCGCCATCAGCGCAAAACGCTCATTGATAAACTGGGATGCCAGCACCGTGTGGGCGCTCTCCACCGCGTCAGAGGTGGTGAGGTAGTTGTCCTCCCCGGTGTTAATCACAATGCCCGCAACAGCGTTCAGGGACCTGGAAAAATACTGGTCGACAAAGGTGCGCTGCATGTTGATGTCCCGGAAGATGATGCCATACATGCTGTCATTGAGCATCATATCCAGGCCTTCCAAAGCCCCCATGGCGGCGATCTCCGGCATGCAAAGGCCGGAAGCATAATTGACCAGATGGATAAACCGGCCAAGTTTCTCCCCGCTTTCGTCCAGGGCTTTGCGCATGATGCGGAAATTCTCCTGGGTAGCGGTGGTACCGCCAAAGCCTTCTATTGTAGCGCCATACGGCACATAATCAAGCAGCGACTGACCAGTGGAGCGGATAACAGCGATGATGTCCGCCCCCGCCTCCGCCGCGGCCTGTGCCTGGGTCACATCCTCATAGATATTGCCGGTGGCCACAATCACATAAATGGCGGTTTTGGGCCGTCCATATTTTGCTATTCTGGCCTCCCGCCGGCTGCGGTTCTCCTTGATCCTGTCAAATGACTTGACCATATATGGCCGCAAAATATCCAGAGCTTCCTTGGGGCTTACCAGAGGGTGACCCAACAGGCTGACTTCCCCCACGCCAAATTGCTCTGAAAACAGCTTGCAATCAAGCCCGGTGGCTTTTAGCGCCGAGGCCAGATACACCGTGATGCCCCGGGTCAGATCCCCGCCTTTTTGCACCTCTTCCACCATGAGATTGGGAATTGGCACGCCAAAGGCATCTACCCCATCCACCCCTGCCAGGCGCAGAACGCTGCGCTCCACGCTCAAGGTACTGCGTGCATCAATATGGCGCTGTACCTCAGCGGCGATCAATTCCGCGTCCTGGCGGCATTTCGCAATCAAGGCTTGGTTCAGGTCCAATTTATTGATGGTTTCCAAAGTCTGTATCCTCCATCACATTAATCAGCGGCATCCTAGTCACCCGTCCCAACGATTCCTTAAACGCAGCGGCGTCAAACCGGTGCCCCGCTGGGGAAAAAGGATTCACTGCGACAAAGGCCAGCCGTACTTCCGCCAACACCCTCAGGGGGCGGCCCAGAATAAAAAGGTTTTTTAGCTCACGCCCCTCCGCCACCAGGGAAAGGGGGCTTTTCATCACAATCCCGCAACTGTGTTCCGCCCGCCTTTTCACATAAGCACGCGCAAAAGCCGGGCTCAAAGCCCCTGGCAGCCACAGCCACGCCGCCTCCATGGGCAAAGCGTCAAGCAAGCGCTCCTCATGCCCCAGCGCAGAGGGCAAATGAAGGGGATGAAAGGTCAGATCCTCCTCCAGCCAGCCTATGTTCTCCTCATTTCCCAGAAACATCAGGCCCTCATCCGCTTTTTCAAGGGAAAAGCGCTGGATTTGCAGCTGCGCGTTTTCCACCACCCGGTCCATTTGTGTGCTGTCATGAGCGCCCACCACAAAGACCAGCGCATCAGCTGAAAGCGCATGGGAAGCCCGTGCAAATGCCCCGTCGATAAAGACCTTCCGGGCGCCCAGGGATTGGAGCGCAGCCACTGACATTTCCATACTCTGCACCGTCGAGGGGCCTGCCACCAGGCAGGCGCCAGGCTTCTTTACCTGGGCATAGACAATCTCCCCCAGCCCGGTTTCAACCCCGCTGTGGCCGACCACATCAAGCGCCGCCTCTGACGCGTCAATACAATCCTTGGCGCTGGCCACCAGGCTCCCAGCCTCCAACATGATGCTGGGCTTGGGCAGCATGGAGACGGTGTCCAGCGCTTCCCCGTCAAGGCCAATGGAGCTCAGCCCCACCACATCCTCCCGGTGGGCAGCCAGCAGGGCATTGAGCACCGTCGTTTTTCCGGCATTTTTGGCGTTACCGGCGATGCTGATCACCTGATACGGCGCACACAGCGCCCTTAATGTTTTGATGCGCGGCTCCTTCTCTCCAGATGCTTAGGCTCAATGGCCAGCTGCCTGCCTGATAAAAGGGCGGCCACCCCCTCCCGGGGCCTGGCTTCGGCGCACATTTCACAGTCGCAGCTATCCACATATTCATCCGGCTCCGTATAGGTGGTGATGACCCCCTCATAATTCCTCAGCACCGTGCGGGAGGGGGAGGTGGACAGCACATAGTTGGGCATTACCGGGATTTTGCCGCCGCCAGCAGGGCCATCCACCACAAAGGTGGGGATGCAAAAACCAGAGATATGCCCGCGCAGCCCCTCAATGATTTCAATGCCCTTGGATACCGGCGTGCGGAAGTGCTCAATGCCGGTTGACAGGTCGCACTGGTAGAGGTAATAAGGCCTCACCCGCATGGCTGCCAGGCGTGTCACCAGGGTGCGCATGATATTCACACAGTCGTTTACCCCTCGCAGCAGCACGCTTTGATTGCCAAGGGGGAATCCCGCATCTGCCAGCCGGGCAATGGCCGCAGCGCTTTCCTTGGTGATTTCGTTATAATGGTTGAAATGCGTGTTAATCCAGATGGGCTGGTATTTCTTCAGCATCGTGACCAGCTCCTCCGTGATCCGGGAGGGCAGCACCACAGGCGTCCGGGTGCCGATGCGGATAATCTCCACATGCTCAATCTGCCTTAGCTCGCTGATAATCCATTCCAGTCGGCTGTCAGACAGCAGCAGGGCGTCGCCCCCTGAAAGCAGCACATCGCGCACCTGGGGGGTCTTGCGGATATACTCAATGCCGGCTTTGATCCGCTCGGTGGAGGATTCCCGGTCCTTCTGCCCGGCAAAGCGCCGCCTGGTGCAGTGGCGACAGTACATACCGCACATGTCTGTCACCAGAAACAGCACCCGGTCCGGGTAACGGTGGGTGAGGCCGGGTACCGGCGAATCCTTGTCCTCATCCAGCGGGTCATTCATGTCGCTCCTGGCCACATGGGTTTCCTCGATGGAGGGAATGCTCTGCAGCTTGACCGGGTCATTCAGGTCCTCCGGGTCAATCAAACACAGGTAATAGGGCGTGATGGCGATGCGGAACTTCTCCAGCACTGCCTTAATATCCAGCTCATCCTGCTCAGTTAATGGGATGAAGCGCTTCAACTCCTCCGCCTTGGTGATGCGGTGCTTGATTTGCCACTGCCAGTCGTTCCACTGTTCATCGGTTACCTTGGGATAATACTTCGCCTTGCGTTCCAGGTAGCTGTCATTGGTGATGAGCATATCTTAATCCTTTCCGCCGTAACGGGTCTTAAAAAGGTCAAAAAGTGCCGGGCTTTGCCGCAGCAGGTTCAAGGTGAAATCCGCATGGCCTTTTGTGTAGCCATTGCCTATCACCATGTGAGCGGCACTGGCTACGCCTTCAGCCCCCAGGGCTGCCCTGGAAAATGAGGTGGCCATGGAGAAGAAGTAAACCGTTCCCCCATCCCGGGTGGGCAGGATCACAGCCATTTCAGCGTCGGGCACATTCACCACATTGATGGACACATCCACCTTTTCCCCGCCGTTTGATGCCAGCACCTTGTGGTATACCTCCAGCGGCTTCCTGGCATCCGCCATGATGATGTGGTCACACACGCCCAGCGCCTCAAGCTCCGCTGTTTCCACCGGGTCATAGCACACGCCGATGATGTTGCCTTTATCCCCAGCGCTGATGCGCGCCTGAGCGGCGCAGAGCACGCCGGATTTGCCTGATGCCCCCAAAATCATCACGCTGTCGCCTGGCTTCACCAGTTTGGCGGTTTGCGCTGGCGCCCCTGCCACATCCAGGGCAGAGAGCACCACTTTCCGGTCCATATCCTGGGGGATTTTGGCATAGATGCCAGTTTCAAACAGAATGGCATCCGCCTCAACATCCACCTGGTCAGTGTCCATATGGATTTTCTTAATCCGGCGAATATGAAGTGGTGTCAGGGACAGGGACACCAGGGTGGCAATCGGGTCCCCCACTTTGATATCGCCTGGAAAATCCTTGCCAATATCGCTTACCTTGCCCAGCAGCATCCCGCCTGAGCCAGTCACCGGGTTTTGCATCTTGCCCCGTTCAGCGACAATCCCCATGATCATATCCGCCATTTTGTCAGCGTCGCCCCCGCAGGCGTTTTTGATCTGGGTGAAGGAAGCGGAATCCACATTCAGCGTTTCCACCGCGATGGCCATTTCGTTGGCCTGCATGGGCATGGTGTTGTCCAGTTTCTGGGCGGCCT
>CAZSSU010000020.1:0-3320 GCA_964609415.1 uncultured Christensenella sp.
GCCGCCCATGAGGCGGCTTTTTTGGAGAGAGCATGGTACATACCTATTCCCTGAATGGCTTTAACATTGCCCTTGACGTGTATAGCGGCGCTGTGCATGTGTGCGACCCTGTATCCCTGGAAGCCATCAGGCTGTATGAGCATAATAGCCGGAAGGCGACTGCCAATCAATTGATGAAAGCCTACCCAAATGATGCGGAAGTGACTGAAGCAGCCATCGCCGATTTGCTTGATACCCTGGACGAAATGCGCGTACATGGCACGCTGTACACCGAAGATCATTACCAGCAAAGCGCTGACCACTTGAAAAAGGATCCAGGCCTGGTGAAGGCCCTGTGCCTGCACGTGGCGCATGCCTGCAACCTGACCTGCAGCTACTGCTTTGCGGGGCAAGGGCATTACCAGGGGGAGGCGGCGCTGATGCCCTTTGAGGTGGGCAAAAAAGCGCTGGATTACCTGGTGCATCATTCCGGCAGCAGAAAGCATCTTGAGGTGGACTTTTTTGGCGGGGAGCCGCTTCTCAACTGGGATGTGGTCAAAGCGCTGGTGGCTTATGGCAGAAGCCTGGAACAGGAAACCGGCAAAATCTTCCGCTTCACCCTCACCACCAATGGGGTGCTGCTGGATGATGAAGTGACTGACTTTTGCAACCGAGAAATGCACAATGTGGTGCTGAGCCTGGATGGACGGCGCGAGGTGCATGATTTTTACCGCAAGGATCACCGCGGGGAAGGCAGCTATGACGTGGTGGTGCCCCGCTTCCAGCGCTTTGTGAAAAAGCGGGGGAACAAGGAGTACTACATCCGTGGCACCTACACGAGGCGCAACACCGATTTCCTGCAGGACATCCTGCACATGGCGGACTTGGGCTTTGACAAGCTCAGCATGGAGCCGGTGGTGGCAGCGCCTGGCAGCCCTGAGGCCCTCAGGGATGAGGACATACCGGTACTCTTTGAGCAGTATGAAAAGCTGGCCATGGAAATGCTGGCCAGGGAAAAAGAAGGCAAGGGTTTCCAGTTTTATCACTACATGCTGGATTTGGCCCATGGGCCTTGCGTATACAAGCGCTTGTCAGGCTGTGGGTCCGGGACAGAATACCTGGCGGTGACACCGGCGGGGGATCTATACCCTTGCCACCAGTTTGTAGGGGATGATGCTTTCAAACTCGGCAATCTGGATGAGGGAATCACCCAGCATGCGTTGCAGTCAGCCTTCCAGCAGAATAATGTCTATCAGCATGAGGCCTGCCGGGATTGCTGGGCCATGCTGTACTGCGCTGGAGGCTGTGCAGCCAATGCCTGCCATGCCACAGGCAGCCTGGATGGGGTATATGCCTTTGGCTGTGAGCTGTTCAAAAAGCGTATGGAATGCGCCATCATGCTTCAGGCGGCACTGGACGAAATTAAAGGATGACGAAATAGTTATAAACGGGGGATAGGGATATGGCGATCAGAATATCAGACAAATGCGCGGGCATCAGCCCCTCTGCGACGCTTAAACTGAATGCCCTGGTGACGGAACTCCGGGCCCAGGGGCGGGATGTAATCAGCATGGCGGCTGGGGAGCCGGACATGGATACGCCCAAATCCATCAAGGACGCGGCGATCAAGGCGCTGGAGGAAGGGAAAACCAAATACACCGCCACGGCTGGCATCCTCCCCTTGCGTCAAGCCATTGCTGACAGCCTGAAAAGGCGTTACGGGCTGGCATATGCCCCCTCTCAAGTGATGGTGGCCAGCGGGGCTAAACAGGCACTTCTGGGGGCTTTGGCAGCTGTTTTAAACCCGGGGGATGAGGTGCTTCTTCCTACTCCCTGCTGGCTGAGCTATCCGGAGCTGATCCGCATGGCGGATGGGGTGCCTGTGTTGGTAGGGACAACTGCCAGCCAAGGCTATGTGCCGGACATTTCAGATTTTGAGGCCAGGCTGACCCCCAAAACCCGCGCAGTGCTGATTACTTCGCCCAGCAACCCCACCGGGGCTGTGTATAGCAAGGAACGCTTAAGTCAGATTGCGGAATTAGCACAGGCTCATGACCTGGTGATTATCAGTGACGAGATTTATGAGGCTTTTGTTTATGAGGGCACCCGGCATGTGCCCATTGCCAGCCTGGGAGAGGACGCCATGAGCCGCACGGTGACCATCTCCGGTTTCAGCAAGGCTTTCGCCATGACAGGATGGCGTTTGGGATACGCCGCAGGGCCAAGGGAAGTCATTGCGGCCATGGATGCCTACCAAAGCCATGCCGCTGGCAACCCCAACTCCTTGGCCCAGTATGCGGGCCTGGCAGCGCTGGAGGATGTAGGCCTAGCACAGGAGATTGTCACCGCTTTTGTGAGCAGGCGGGAGCGGATGCTGGCGGGGCTTGGCGCTATTCCCGGCATCAGCTTTTTCCCGCCCCAGGGGGCCTTTTATGTGATGATGGATGTGTCTGGGCTGATTGGCAAACGCTATCATGATCAGGTGATCACAAATGATACGGTGTTTGCTGAATTGCTGCTGGCGCACCAGGGGGTATCGGTGGTGCCGGGTGAATCCTTCTTTGCGCCTGGCACCTGCCGCCTGTCCTATGCCATCAGCGAGGCGCGGATTGATGAGGCGCTGGCCAGGCTCAAAGCTTTTGTCTCAGCGCTTGTCTGAGTGACGTTTAAGCCATACCCCCAGCACCGCTACGTCAGCTGGTGACACCCCGGGGATGCGCCCCGCCTGGCCCAGGGATAGGGGCCTGTGCTTGTTAAGTTTTTGCCGCGCCTCAATGCGAAGCGCTTGAATGCTTTCATATTGGATATGATCCGGCAAACGGTAATCCTCCATGGCCTGGGCTTGTCTGACCTGGGCCATTTCCTTTTGCAGATAACCGTCATAGCGGATTAATATCTCTGCTTGCTTTACAGCGTCATCCGCGATGCCCTCAGCCAGCCCCGCACTATGTAGGCTCGTTTCCCCGCGTTTGATGGGGGAAATCAGCTGCTGCTGTCTGGCGATATCAACCAGGCGCTGGGTGTCTTTCGCTTTTTGTTCCATGCGGTGCAGCCGCTCATCTGTGGCCAGACCCAGGGCATGGCCAATCGCCGTCAGGCGCAAATCCGCGTTGTCCTGCCGCAGTGACAGCCGGAACTCTGCTCGCCCTGTCATCATGCGGTAGGGCTCATCCGTTCCTTTGCTGCTTAAGTCATCGGCCAGCACCCCCATGTAGCCCTGGCTGCGGGTGATGACAAGGGGCTCCTTGTTGTTGATAAACAGGCTGGCGTTGATGCCTGCCAGGAGGCCCTGGGCGGCTGCCTCCTCATAGCCGGAGGTGCCGTTGATTTGCCCGGCGAAA
>CAZSSU010000020.1:3330-17135 GCA_964609415.1 uncultured Christensenella sp.
GCAGCCATGGTGGGGCTCAGCTCCGTGGGGTCAATGCAGTCATATTCAATGGCGTAAGCCAAGCGGATGAGCCTGGCATTTTCAAGCCCGGATATCGTCTGGTACAACTTGATCTGCACATCCTCGGGCAGGCTTGAAGAAAGCCCCTGGGCATACCATTCGGGGCTGTCCAGCCCCTCTGGCTCCAGGAAGACCTGATGGCGATCCTTGTCCTTGAACCGGTGGATTTTGTCCTCGATGGAGGGGCAATAGCGGGCGCCGGTGCCTTTGATGGCGCCTGAGAACATCGGGGAGCGATGCAGGTTTTCCTGAATGATGGCATGGGTGTTGGGGTTGGTCCAGGTGAGGTAACAAGACCTCAGGTTCCGGGGCGGGACATCCGTCATATAAGAGAAGGCGGACACCGGGTCATCGCCTGGCTGAATCTCCATCTTTGAGAAATCTATGCTGCGCACATCAAGCCTGGCAGGGGTGCCGGTTTTAAAACGGCGCAGCTCAAACCCCAGACCCCAGAGGGATTCGGAGAAGGGACCAGCAGCCAGCAGACCCTGAGGCCCGCCTTCCCATCGTGCATCCCCAATGATGATGTTGCTTTTCAGATACACCCCGGTGGCCACCACCACAGCGCGGCAGGGAATCAGGTCCCCGGTGAGGGTTTTAACCGCGGTAACCTGTTCGTTTTGGGTGATGATATCAACGGCTTCCCCTTGGCGGATGGTGAGGCGGGGCTCATTAAACAACGCCTTTTGCATGCGCTGCTGATAGCGGCGCTTGTCAGCCTGAGCGCGCAGGGAATGAACCGCTGGGCCTTTGCCGGTGTTGAGGGTGCGGCTCTGGAGGGTGGCTTCATCAATGGCCAGAGCCATTTCTCCGCCTAAAGCGTCCACTTCCCGCACCAGCTGGCTTTTGCCTGTGCCGCCGATGGAGGGGTTGCAGGGCATGAGGGCGATGCCCTCCATGTTGAGGGTCATGAGCAGTGTCTCATGGCCCAGGCGGGCGGCGGCCAGCGCCGCCTCACAGCCGGCGTGCCCGGCACCGATGACAATCAAATCAAAGGATGTATGTGTGCTCATAGATTTTGTTTTCTGCTTTCCAGGCGGCGTTTGGCCGCCGTTGTGCGTTTTCTGGGGCGGTGGGCTTTTATCAGCTCTTCATAGCGTGCCACCACATCCCTCATGACCCCTTCCCAGGTGACGGGAAGGGTTTGCCGGGCTGTTTCACCCACCTGGCGGGTGCCCTCCGGGTCATCAAGTGCCAGCTGGATTACGTGATACAAGTCCTTTGTGTCATCCGCACAGAGGAAACCATTGTGCCCATGCTGGATGCTTTCTCCTGCGCAGCTGCCCCGCACCACCACCGAGGGTGTGCCCATGGCAGCGGCCTCTCTGACCACCAGGGAAAAGGTGTCATAGAGGGAGGGGAAAACGAAAAGGGAGGCTGCCTTGTAAAGCGCGTCCAGCTCCTGGGTTGAGCCGATATGCCCGGTGATGACTGCCTGCTCTTCCAGATTCAGATCTTTAACCTTGTCCTTGATAGCTTGCACATCGCCGCCTTGGCCGGCCAGCACCAGGCGAAAATTGGGCTTGCTGGTTTTAAGCCGGGCTGCGGCTTCCAGGATGCGCAGGATGTTCTTTTTCCAGTCCATCTGGCCCACAAAAAGCAATACCGGGTGTGTGCCCAGCTGCCACTTCGACCTGGTCTGGGCAACTGCCTCAAGATTTTCAGGCCTTATGCTGGTGCCATTGGTCATCACGCGCATGGGGCCTGTATAGCCATAGCTGCGCAGCACTTCACCGCTGGTGGCGGATACCGCCCACACCTCGGCGCAGCGCTCAAAATACTTGACGATGTTGGCAACCACCATTTTGGCCAAGGTTTCGCTTTTGGTCACCTTAAGGAAATCATCGTAAAACTTGGAGTGAAAGGTGGCCACCAATGGAACATCCCGCTCCCTGGCCAGTCTCAAGGCTTCACGGCCTGCTGCAAAGGGGCTGTGGGCATGAACAATATCAAAATCAAGCATGGCCATGCGTCTTCGGTAATGGTCGTCCATGATGGGGGAGCCGGTTTTATACTGGGGAGCAGTAGGAACTTTGAAGCCGGTGTAATCAACCAGTTCATAGGGAAAGCCGCCCCGGTATCCGGTGTTATAAAGGGGGGCAGATACAGTGACTTCATGGCCCATTTTGGCCAATGTCTCCGCATAGGCAACCGCCACGCGGCCCACACCATCCACCACCGGTAAAAAGGTATCGGTTACCTGGGCAATGCGCATGGAGCCCTCCTGTCCTGGTCCGTCCTGTGTTTCATATTTGCATTATAGGTTTTTATTGCTTGCATGACAAGGCGCTCCCAGAATCGTCAATGAGGAGCGCGGGAAAAATAAATACAATCAAAGAACAATGGTTGACAAGCGCCCTTTTGGGCGCTATGCTTAACAAAGCAGATAACGGAGGGCCTTGTCATATGAATGGTAAAACCATCATCCTGGGCGTTATTGGGGCAGATGTTCATGCAGTTGGCAATCAAATCCTCAATTACGCCTTTACTGATGCCGGGTTTCATGTGGTGAATCTGGGCGTCATGGTGTCGCAGGAGGAGTTTATCGAAGCGGCGATTGAGGCGGCAGCCGACGCAATCGTCGTTTCTTCCTTGTACGGACATGGAGAACTGGACTGCCAGGGCCTCAGGGATAAATGCGATGAGGCGGGGCTTAAGGGCATCCTGCTGTATGTGGGCGGCAACATCGTGGTGGGCAAACAGCCCTTTGAAGAGGTGGAAGTCCGCTTCAAGCAAATGGGCTTTGACCGCGTCTTTGGGCCTGGCACAGCGCCTGAAGTGGGCATTGAAGCCCTGAAAGAAGACCTGGGGGTCAAGTGATGCGCCCGGTTTTGCTGATTGATTTCGGCTCCACCTATACCAAGCTTACCGCGGTCGACCTGGATGAGGCGCGGGTGATTGCCCATACGCAGACACGCACCACAGCCGATACAGATCTGTCCGCCGGGCTCAATGCCGGGCTGGAGGCGCTGGAAGAAAAGACCGGGCCGCTATCCTATGAGGCGCGGCTGGCATGTTCCAGCGCTGCTGGCGGGCTTAATATGGTGGCGTCTGGCCTGGTGCCCAACCTGACCGCAAAAGCAGCCAAGCTGGCGGCCTTCGGGGCTGGCGCCAAGGTCATCAAGAATTATTCTTACCAGCTCACCCGGGAAGACGCCGAAGAGATTACCAGAATCAAGCCTGATATTTTGCTCCTCACCGGTGGCACCGACGGGGGCAATAGCGAGGTGATTCTTCACAACGCCAAGCGGGTGGCAGAGATACCCAGCAAGTTCCCTGTGGTGATTGCGGGCAACCGCTCCGCGCAGGAAGCCTGCGCTCAGGCGTTTGAAGGCAGCGAACACCCGGTTTTCCGGGCTGACAACGTGATGCCTGAGATGAATCGCCTGGTCACAGAGCCTGTGCAGCGGGTCATCCGCCAGGTGTTTTTGGAACGCATCGTCATTGCCAAAGGACTTAGCAAAACCCGTTCACTGCTTGACGGCATTCTGATGCCCACCCCTTCGGCGGTGCTGGAAGGGCTGAGCCTTTTGTCCATGGGCACCCGGAAACGGGCGGGCATAGGCGATTTGGTCGCGATTGACCTGGGAGGCGCCACCACCGATGTTTATTCCATCGCAGACGGCTTCCCGGTGGGGCCCAACACGGTGCTTCGGGGGCTGATGGAGCCCCGGGTCAAGCGCACGGTGGAAGGGGACATCGGCATGCGCTTTAGCGCGGGTGGCGTGTTTGAAGCGGCAGGGCCAGAAGCTTTTACCCAAATCACGGGTTTACCAGAAGAAGTGATTGAGGAAACCATTAAGCGCTTTAGCCTTAACCCTTCAGCGCTTCCTCAGAATGAAACCGAGGAAAAGGTGGACTTTGCCCTGGCGGCGCTGGCTATGCGCACAGCGCTCAGGCGGCACGCAGGAAACCTTGAAATGGTATACACCCCTGTAGGCCCTATGTATCAGCAGACCGGGAAAGACCTGACAAGTGTTAAACGCTTGATTGTGACTGGCGGCGCCTTGATATACGCCAAGGGACTGCCCGGAATGATTGACATCGCGCTTGCCTGCGATGATCCCCTGATGCTCACCCCCAAAGAAGCAAGTTATTCCTGTGACCGGGGGTATATCCTGTCGGCCATGGGTTTATTGGCCAAATACGATCAGGACACTGCCTTAGAACTCCTGCTGGGAGCTTTTGGAAAGGAAGAAGAACATGCAGCTGGTTAACAAAAAATGGACCCTGGATGAATTCATGGCTGAGCGTCAGTCGGTGCTTGCTGCCTGGCCCACGGGGGCAGAGGTGGATCTGGACGAGGGCATTGCCTATCAGAAGGCCATCCCCCTGAAACAGCGTTTTGTCACCAAGCTGGCTGAAGCCAAAGCCCAGCAGGTGACCCTTGTGCAGCCCCGGGCAGGTGTGCCGCTGATTAATGAGCACATCACCCTATTAAAGCACCTGGAAACGGAAGGGGAGGCGGATCTTCTGCCCACCACCATTGATTCCTATACCAGGCTGAATCGCTACCAGGAAGCGCAGCGCGGCATTGAAGAATCCAAATCCACCGGGAAGGCGATGCTGAACGGTTTTCCAGCTGTCAACCATGGGGTGAAGGGCTGCCGGATGGTGACCTCCGCCCTGAACACCCCGGTTCAGGTGCGCCATGGCACGCCCGATGCGCGCCTGCTCGCCGAGATAACGCTGGCCGGCGGTTTCACCAGCTTTGAGGGCGGCGGCATTTCCTATAACATTCCCTACGCCAAAAACGCCACCCTGCAGGAGACGGTGCGCAACTGGCAGTATTGTGACCGGCTGATTGGCCTGTATGAGGATCGGGGTGTATCCATCAACCGGGAGCCTTTCGGCCCGCTCACAGGTACCCTGGTTCCCCCCAGCATTTCAAACTCCGTGGCGGTGATTGAAGCGCTCTTGGCCGCTGAACAAGGGGTCAGGAACATCACAGTCGGCTACGGCCAGTGCGGCAACCTGGTGCAGGATGTGGCGGCCATCAAGTCTTTGGAAAAACAGGTGAACAGCTACCTGGCCCGCTTTGGCTATGAAGGCGTCACCGTGACCACGGTGCTGCATCAGTGGATGGGCGGATTCCCCCAGGATGAGGCTAAGGCCTTTGCGGTCATTTGCTGGGGCAGTGCTGTGGCGGCGCTGGCTAAAGCCACCAAGGTGATCGTGAAATCCCCCCATGAGGCCATGGGCGTGCCCACCAAGGAAGCCAACGCGGCAGGCTTAAGAGCCACCAAGCAAACCATCATGATGCTGGCAGACCAGAAAATGGTGGACGATACAGCGCTTGAAACCGAGGTTGCCGTGATTGATGAAGAAACCAACTGCATCCTGGAGCGCACCCTGGAATTGGGCGATGGGGATTTAGCGCTTGGCACCGTGCGCGCTTTTGAAGCGGGCGTTATCGATGTGCCCTTTGCGCCCAGCCGCTACAATGCCGGCAAGATCATGCCCGCCCGGGACAATGAAGGCGCGGTTAGACTGCTGGGAACAGGCATGCTGCCTTTCTCGGATAAGCTGAAGAAATTCCATCAGGAGAAGATTGCCCAGCGTGGCGCGCATGAGAACCGGGGCGTCTCCTTCCAGATGGTTATCGATGATATCTATGCGATTTCAAAGGGCCGCCTAGTGGGCAGGCCCCGGCAATAAATAAAGGAGAAGGACATGAAAATCACCAAAGTCATCTGCGCCAAGGGCCTCACAGGTTTCTATTTCGACGATCAGCGCGCCATCAAGGCGGGGGCCTCCCAGGACGGGGTTGCCTACATCGGGGAGCCAATGACCAAGGGTTTCAGCCGTATCCGCCAGGCAGGTGAAGCCATCATGGTGATGATCGTGCTGGAGGACGGCGAAATTGGCTGGGGAGACTGCGCGGCTGTGCAGTATTCAGGCGCAGGCGGCAGGGACCCGCTGTTTTTAGCGGATGCCTTTATTCCCATTATCCAAAACCAGGTAGCCCCCAAGTTGATAGGTCAGGAAGCGGACAATTTTGTCCGTCTGGCCAAAGAAGTCGATGAGATGGAAGTGGACGGCAAGCGCTTGCATACAGCCATCCGCTATGGCGTTTCCCAAGCGATTCTGGATGCGGTGTCCAAAGTGCAGGGGCTGAACAAGTGCGACCTGCTGGCCAAGGAATACGGCACCAAGGTATCAGAAAAACGGATTCCTATTTTCAGCCAGTCTGGGGATGACCGTTTCAACAACGCTGACAAGATGATTATGAAAGCTGCCTCTGTGCTGCCCCATGGGCTTTTCAACAGCGTTAAAAAGACGGGGGAAAAGGGCGAGCATTTGCTGGACTATGTGCGCTGGCTGCGTCAGCGGGTGATGGACCACGCCCCCTACTCAGGCTATCATCCCCTGTTTCACATTGATTGCTACGGCACCATTGGGCAGATCTTTGGCCCCAGCAATTACACCGCCATGGCTGATTACCTTTCCCAGCTGGAGCAGGCCGCCGCGCCTTTCCACCTGCGCATTGAAGGGCCTATGGATTCTGATGGCCGGGAAGCCCAGATGCAGGACATGAGAGGCCTCCGGGAGGAGCTTGACCGCCGGGGCATCCATGTGGAACTGGTGGCCGATGAGTGGTGCAACACGCTGGAGGATGTGATCTATTTCGCCGATAACAAAGCAGGCCACATGATCCAGGTGAAAACCCCTGACCTGGGCTCCATCCACAACACCATGGAAGCCCTGCTGTACTGTGAGAAAATGGGCGTGGGCGCCTACATGGGCGGCACCTGCAACGAAACAGACCGCTCTGCCCAGGTGTGCATCCACTGTGCCATGGCTGCAAACGCCGATCAGATTCTGGCCAAGCCCGGCATGGGGGTAGACGAAGGGCTGATGATCTGCTTTAATGAAATGCAGCGCATTCTTGCGCTGAGGGCTGTTGGTATCGGGGTTTACCAGACACCGGCCAAATAACAAAAAGGCACAGGGAGGTGCCATGCGCCAAACTGAACTGGACCCATTATACAGTGTATACTTCGCGCCTCGGGGCTATTCCCGGATGGTGCAGATTGGCCGCGTGATTGCCCAGCGTCACCTGACTGCCCTTGATAACCTCATTGGCATCATAGGCGACGCTGGTAGCGGAAAAAGTCTGCTCATCCGGGGAATGTTCCCGGGGCTCGAGCTCACCAACGATGACAACGGGGTGAATGTCAGGCCTTTGCCTATCCTGGATATTGATGAAACTGGCTTTTACCAGGCCCACACCTTCCATCTGGATGTGCGGTTTGAGTCAGCCTTTACCCAGATGCCCCAGTTGGCAGAAGCGGTGCTGATCGCCCTTGAAAAGGGCAAGCGGGTGATTATTGAGCACTTTGAGTTAATATATCCCCTGCTTCAGATGAACGCCAATTTACTCATTGGCATCGGGGATGAAATCATCGTGTGTCGGCCTACAATTTTTGGGCCTGAGCCCAATGACATCGCCCGCACGGTGTTTGCCTCCATCAAATACCGCCGCATGGCGCACACGGCGGAGGACCTGACGGAACACGTGCTGATGAAGCGCATGGTGGGCAAATATACCCATGGAGACGTGCGACGGGGCTTTCTGCTGCGTTTTGACCGGGCGGTGATGCTGGACATCCCAGCCATCCGTCAGGAAGTGCAGGAGATGATAGATAACGACATGCCCATCACCTATAAGGATAACCTGCATATCTACATTGGCAGCATTCTGCACCGCTGCACCGGGCCGCGGATGCATGTGTCCTCCACCGGCAAGGTGGACAACTTCCGATTCCTGCCGGACTTGCAGTATGACACAACCGATGAAAGCTATTTACTGGTGGGCCTGGTAGGGGAAGAAGAGAAGATCAAGGGGAATGACCTGAACCGGATTGATTTGGATTAATAGATATATGAAACGCCTGCTGCTTGACGCGGCAGGCGTTTTTAGACTGTCAAAAAAGCATATTCAGGGAGGTATCGGAGGGCGGAGCCCTCTGATGGAAATCCGCCACAGCGACATGTGCGGTGTGGCGGAAGGCCTTGCGTAGCAAGGGTTTCCTTGCCATCCGCCGCCCGGGAACGAAGTGAGAGGCGGATGGCCCATCGTTCTTCCTCATCCCTCAAAAAACCGCAGTTTTTTGAGGGCGTGAAACGCCTGCTGCTTGACGCGGCAGGCGTTTTTAGTTAGATCAGGCGATGATTGAGCCACCTGTCGCTGCGGTAACGCCACAGGAAGAAAAGGCCGCGGCCCAGCCAGTCCAGATACATGGCATACCAGATGCCCCGCACCTGAAGGCCTGCCACCGTGCCCAGGATGTAGGAAAAGCCTACCCGGAGCACCACCACGGTAAGGGAGGCGGCATACATCACAAAGCGGTTGTCACCGGCTGCCCGCAGGCTGTTGGGCAGCCCGAAAGCCGGTGCCCACAGCAGGAATGAAACGCAGCAATAGACGATGATCATTTCCTTGGTGATGGCAGTGGCTTCAGGGCTCAGACGCATCATGCCCACAATGGGATCAATGAAGATGATCATCAAGACCCCCACCGCCACCAAAGAACCGGTGGTGAGAAGCAACAGGTTTTTGGCGGCGCTTTTGGCTTCCTGCGGGCGACCAGCGCCGACACATTGGCTCACAATGGTGATGGTGGCCAGGTTGATGGCGTTGGCGGGGATGCTGATATAAGTTGAAATGGTGTTGGCGGCGGCATTCACCGCAATCATGGTGCTGGAGTATCCAGCGATGATGATGCCCACAATGAGCTTGCTGGTCAGGAAAAAGATGTTTTCCATGCCGCTTGGCAGCGCTACAGTCAGGATGCGCTGATCAATGTCCCGGTCAAACTTGAGCTTAAAGGGACGGCTGAAGTGAATGGGGATGTGCAAATCCCGCAGGAACATAACCACCATGCCAGCGCCAATAAGGCGGGAGATGATGGTGGCCAGCCCTGCCCCCTGAACTTGCATGTGGAACACATTGATAAATAAAACGTTGAGCCCGATTTTGGCCACGTTCATGACCACCGAAGTCATCATGGACAGCTTGCTCAGGCCTTGGGCATACAGGAGGCCAATGCCGCCGTTATAAAGAGCATAGGCTGGATAGGAAAGGGCGCAAAGCAGGAAATATTGCCGGGAGAAATTCATGATTTCGGGGTTAACTGCCGGATAGACCATGTTAAGGATGCCATGGTTAAAAATCATGGCAATGGCGGCGATAAAGACCGATATGGATACCACCATGATGGCGGTTTGATTGGCGGCGCCTTCTGCTCCCTGGCGATCTCTTTTGCCGATGTACTGGGCGGCAATGATGGAGCCACCGGCGCCCACCGCCATAAACACCTGCATGAGCAACAGGTTCAGATTATCCACCAGGGAAAAGGCGGCCAGGGCGGACTCCCCCACATGGGAGAGGAGCATGGTGTCCACCAGGCTCACCAGCACAATCATAAACTGCTCAAATATCAGCGGAATCAGCAGCTTTTTGATTTTATCCCGCGTGAAGAGATTAAGCTCTGACAATTTCTTTCAGCACCTCAACCATTTTATCAAGCGCTTCAACTGGCAAGAATTCATAGATGCCGTGGGCGTTTTCCCCGCCGGTGCCCAGGTTTGGACAGGGCAGACCACGGAATGAGAGACGGGCCCCATCTGTGCCCCCGCGGATGGGGACGGTTTCAGGCCGCATGCCACAGGCGGTGATGGCACGCCTGGCACGCTCAATAATATGAGGGTGTTGTTTGATGATTTCGCCCATGTTGCGGTAGGAATCCCTCAGGGTGACCGTGGCAGTGCCGGGGCCATAGCGTCCATTGATTTGCTCCTGCGCCCAGAGCATTTTCTGTTTCTTTTCTTCCAGTTTGTCCGCGCAATGATCCCTGAGGATGTAAAACAGGCTGGCTTCTTCTTCCTCTCCGGACATTTTGTTCAGATGGTAAAAGCCCTCATACCCCTCTGTTTTCTCGGGGATTTCTTTTTCGGGCAGCAGGCTGTGATAGCGCATGGCAATGGTGGCGGCATTTTTCATCCGGCCTTTTGCGGTGCCGGGGTGAATGTTCCGTCCCTTGATATGAACAGTGGCGGAAGCGGCGTTAAAGGTTTCATAGGAGATGATGTGAAGTTCACCGCCGTCAACAGTATATCCAAAATCAGCGTTGATGTGCGTGAGGTCAAGAAGATCAGCGCCGCTGCCAATTTCTTCATCGGGGGTAAACACCAGCCAGATATCGCCGTGGGGGATAGATGGATCAGCCATCAGCGCTTCCGCCAGGCTCATGATCTCGGCCACCCCAGCCTTGTCATCCGCGCCCAGCACGGTGGTGCCGTCGGTGACAACCAGGTCCAGCCCCTTGTATTTGGCAAGCGCCGGGAAGTCATCCTCAGACAAGTAAATGCCAAGGCTTTCATTGAGCAGCAGTGGCTCCCCAGTGTAGCGTTTTACGCTGGGGGAGAATTCACGGCCTGGGACAGCTGCCACAGTGTCCAGATGGGCGATAAGGGCAATGGTCGGCTGTCCCTGCGTGTTAGCCGGGATCAAGCCATAAGCATAGCAGTGCTCATCCAGCTTCACTTGCTGAAGCCCCAGGGCTGTCATCTCATCCCGGAGCATCCTGGCCAGGTTCCACTGCCCATCTGAACTGGGCGTGGTTCCGGTTGATTCATCGCTGGTGGTATCGATTTTGACGTAGCGTAAAAAGCGCTCTAAAGCTGTGTCCATGGCTTATTCTCCTTTCACCCGGTCAAAGCACAGCAGGTTTTCGACCTCTGCTGTCTGGCAAAACATGTCATATGGCTGGCAGGAAACGAGTTGGTAGCCCATTTCAACAAGTAGCGCTGCGTCCCTGGCCTGGCTGGCTGGGTGGCAGCTAATGTAGATGATGCGCCGAGGCTGGGCTTGGACGATGGCATTGAGCACATCAGGGTGCGCGCCTTTACGGGGCGGGTCCAAAAAAATAACATCACCATGGAGGCCTTCCGCTTGCATCCGGGGCAGCAGCTCTTCCGCAGCCCCTTGGAGGAAGGACACATTGCTGATGCCATTCAATCTGGCGTTAACCCTGGCGTTTGCAACGGCCTGAGGGACAATCTCAATCCCCATAGCCCTATGACAGTGCCTTGCCGCTAACAAGGTGATAGCGCCGGCGCCAGAATACAGGTCGATGACCGTGTCACGCGCAGAAAGCTCAGCCATTGCGATGGCATCCTGATACATCCGCTGGCTGATGAGGCTGTTCACCTGAAAAAATGATAGGGGGGACAGCTCAAACCTCAAGCCACAGGCTTCATCATAAAAGGGTTCAGCGCCGAATAACTTGTGGCTGTCCTCGCCCAATATCACATTGTCCCCAGCGATTTGTCGGGTGATATGCAGGGAGTGGAAGCCCGGCAGGCTGCTTTTAAGCATAGAGATCAGGAGATCGGCATGGGGGAGCGGCTGGCCGTTGATGGCCAGCGTGACCATGACCTCGTCTTTTGTGTTAACCCGGGTGATGATGTGGCGCACCAAGCCTTGTCTGTCCTCATCCTGAAAAGCGCTGACACCCTGTGCCCGCATCCAGGAGATCACAGTATTGGTGGCAGTGTCACAGGCGGGGTGTGCAATCAGGCATTCGGCAACGGGAATCAAGCGGTGGCTGCGCGGGGCGTAATAGCCGGCGTGCGGCTGGCCCTCCAGGCTTTGAACCGGCAAGGCGGTTTTATTGCGGTAACGCCAGGGATGATCCATCCCGATTGCAGGGGGCACGGTAATGGATAGCTTGCCAATGCGCTGAAGACAATCCTGCACATGGCGGCCTTTGGCTTCAAGCTGAGCCTGATAGCTTAGGTGCTGCAAAGAACAGCCCCCGCAGCGGCCAAAGTGGGGGCAAGGCGGGGAAATCCTATCAGGGCTGGCTTCAAGCACTTCCAACAGTTTCCCATAGGCGATGGACTTGGTGACCTTTTGCACCCGAACCCGGATCATTTCTCCCGGCAATGCACCTGGCACAAAAAGAACCTGCCCCAATCCGCGGCAGATTCCTTCCCCCTGGGAGCCTAAGGCTTGAACCAAGCAGGTGACTTCCATATTTTTTCGCAGCGTGCTTTCTGGGATAGGCCTGTCCATGCTAAAAATCCTTCCCTTCAAAGCGGCGGCAAAGCACATATTTCGAGATTGCGCTGCGGGATGACCAGCTAGCGGCCAGGGACAGAATCTCTGACAGAAAATCCGGAATAACCCGGTTGAACTTGACTTCAAGAATGATCTGATCTGGGTCCTCCAGTGGGGAGATGGTGGGTAGCTGGGCGTTGAACAGGTCATGGGAAAAAAGCCCGGTTCTGAGCTGTTTATCAAATGTGATGCGCACATCTTCTGCCGGGTGCATATAGGCCTCACGCACATAGTCTACAATGACAGCGGGCTTCAGGAGGTTGATGCGCATCTCCCGGAACACCTCCCGCAGGAGGCCTGAGGAGGTGTTTTCCAGCCCGCTGGGGTCCCCGGTCATCATCTGCTCACATAAATCCCGGGTGATAACTGCTT
Organism: uncultured Christensenella sp.; assembly: GCA_964609415.1. Taxonomy (GTDB): domain Bacteria; phylum Bacillota; class Clostridia; order Christensenellales; family Aristaeellaceae; genus UBA6115. The sequence continues at coordinate 15,890 of CAZSSU010000020.1, forward strand.
GGCGTTTGGAGATATAGTTACCCAGTTTGCTTTTGCACTCCATGCGGATAAATTTATCAGATAAATTGTAAATCCTGATCCGGTACTTATTTCTGTCCTTGACACCCGAAATCTTATCATGAAGGGCATCGTCAAAAACAGTATCAAAATAGAGGGAGCGGATATGATATTCAGCGTTTTCGTCGGCATTTTCGTCCGGCGTCAGCAAGGTGCGTAAAAGCCGGGCCAGTATCTGATACTGGCTCTGGCTGATGTAGTATTTCAGTTCATGCCTGACAAGCGCTGCCATGTCTCAATCAGACCGCGTTTTCGCCCTGGACGGATACCAGTGTGGCGTCATAAACCCCGCGGATATCCAGCATATGGCTGACGATGTCCGCTCGCTGGCTAAGCCGCAGATCCACCGTCATTTCAGCACCTGCCCGGGTGATGGTTTTGCTTCTGACCCGGTAGGATTTCACGCCCCGGTGAAGTTCCGCATCGATCTCCTGCTCTGCTGCCGGATCATAGTGAAGCACCAGCAGATAGTTTTCATTGGTGCGCATCCTGATAAATGACAGCCCAATCATGATGGCGCTGATGAGGGCCACCACAATGAGGGCAATGATGTAGGAGCGGGTGCCAATGAGGATGCCCATGGTGATGGACCAGAACATATAGGCGGTGTCAATGGGGTCCTTGACGGCGGTTCTGAAACGCACAATGGACAAGGCGCCCACCATGCCCATGGACAGCGCCACGTTTGAACCAATGGCCATAACCACCGGGGAAGTGACCAGGGTAAGCAGAATCAGGGTGGTGGAAAAAGAGGGGTTATACAACACGCCCCGATAGGTTTTCCGGTAAACCAGGGAAATAATGACGCTGACAATCAGGGCGAACAAAAGCACCTGCACCACGTCAATGGGGGTAAACCGTGCGAACTGTTCTGTCCACCAGTTGCTCATCACGATATCGGTCTTAGATGTGAGTTGCTGATCCGTCAGCGTTGCGAGCATTGCCATCTGATTGCCTCCATGACTTCCTAAGCGTTCCATCTATGAATTATACATTAAAGGACGGGAATAGCAAGGGCGGCGGAACATCGTTCACACAATGTGTATAAGTTTTGTTTGACATCCGTCATGCCCCTTGCTATACTGTTCAAGCGTTTTGCAAACGCGCCAGCAAACCGGGGAGAGATGGCCGAGCGGTTTAAGGCGCCAGTCTTGAAAACTGGTGATGCTGAAAGGCACCGGGGGTTCGA
>CAZSSU010000021.1:0-16902 GCA_964609415.1 uncultured Christensenella sp.
TGCCATCCGCCGCCCGGGAACGAAGTGAGAGGCGGATGGCCCATCGTTCCTTTCCCGTCAAAAAGCCAAAGCTTTTTGACGGCCCGATGGGGAGTCTGCATGACGCAGGCTCCCCATCCTCATATTGAAACGCTGTGTATCGTACAATTGTTGTACTAAATCAATAAAAACCAACAAATATCGAATAATTGACTGTATACAATATTGTAAAAATACGATATTGTGTCTGTATTCTGATGACCAGGAGATGTATGACGATGAAAAAATTTCCTCTCCTTCTCATTGCAGCCTTATTGGTTCTAATCGCAGTGGTTCCCGCCCTTGCAGCGCCGCTTGATCTTGTCAGCGTCACAGGCAACATCGTCTGGGCCGATGACACCCCCGATCAGCGCAGTCCGGTCTGGCTGGCGCTGGCCCGGCGCGTGCCGGATAACCTTGATCCCCTTGGCTATAGATTAACCCTGGTGGAACCACGCCAAATCCAGGCCATCCCGCTAGCCCAAAACACCTTTACCCATGTGTTTGAAAATTTGCCCAAACTGGATAACAATCAACCCATTGACTATACGGTGGTGGAGATCAAAGATCCCGTGGCATCGGGTAATAGAAATTTCATTGCTCCGCCGGGCTATTTGCGCAGCAGCACCAAAAGCACAGATGCCCAGGGCTACGTCACCGTCACCATCACCAACACCCGCCAGGCGGAGCTTCCGCCGCTTAAAAACGGCGACAATTCCACCCCCTGCCAGATTGACTGGTACAACCAGATCGCCATGGACAGGACGCTTTGGCACATAGCATCGGATTATGATTACAACCGCTATAAGGTTTCCGGCGTCTTTCCCTGGAGCGGGGAAGAATACCGGGAGGTGCACAGCCCCGGCGTTATGGTGACCCAGGCTGTGATGGAGGGCAATTCCATCATCTGGCGTGTGGTGCTGGGCAGCGACCATGAACTGCATAACGGGCTAATCACCATCGACTTCAGCAAACTCATTGACCAGGGCATGATCCCAAGGCTGGCGCCAGATCCCCTGACGGGGGAGGTTGCGCTTGACTTCCGATATGGCGTGACATATCGCGACTGGAAGGAGTGGCTCAACACCTCTGCTGGTCTCGACTCCGCTTACCACAATCGCTTTACCCCCATCAACCCACAGGGTACAACTACCTTTATTAACGAGGTGCTTGAGCTGAGCATCCCCCAATTGCCTGCCCAGAGCGCCATTATTTTTGAGGTGATCACCGATTTTAAGCCCACCCAGGCACAGCCCGCGCTAAGCACAGACTACTATGGCACCCGCTTTAACGGCGCCATCCTGGATGGCACCCGCTACTATATGGACACCCACTTCACCGCCGACACCCGCTGCGTGCACGTGGAAAAGACCTGGCAGGGCAGCCCCGGCAGCGGAGACACTGCAACCCTCGCCCTGACCATAGACGGTGAAAATATCGCGAAAAAGGCAAAGGATTTGCTGCCCACCCTGGTGGGGGCATCCTTTACTGATCGCTTTGAGATGAGCGAATGGCTGCGCGGTGTGGATGCGCAGTTGCCCGGCTTTTTCTACACACTGGCCGGCGAACTCACCTTCCATGAATGGATTGATCTCCAGGGGCAGCCCACCGGAAAAACCTATGCCTTCACCCAGGCCGAAGCAGAGCGAACCTTGGCAGCTTTCCTGCCCCTTTATGAGGTGACTTTAGGCGCAGCTCCTGACAATACCCACACCTTTGCACAGCTGGACTGGCTCACACCGGATAGATACAGCCTGGTGGAAACTGCCCTTAGCGATGGCTGGCAGCAGATGGGCGAGATCAGCCGCAGCACAAACGAACACCGCCTGCTGTTGGGCATCACCAACCGGCAGTATAAAGTCATCACCGCCACCAAAACCTGGGCGAACCTGGATCAAGCCGAAGCCAACCGCTTCCTCCAGCTATATGCCGGCCAGAGCGAGCTTTTGGATCCTTACCTGGATGTGTGGTTCCAGCTTTATTCATCCGTCGGCGGGTCAGAACCCACGGCGGTCAGCGGGCAGCCCATTCTGCGCGTCTCCTTCCCCACCCAAACGGATGGCAGCGCTGCAGCACCACCTTATCACCAGTCGGTCATATGGCCAGCTATGCCCATGACCGATGAGGCAGGAAACCCGATAGCGTACGCTGTGCGGGAAGTGTGGCCCAATGGCAGACCGCTGACACTGGGCCAATTCACCAAGGTTGAGGATGGCCTGAATGTCACCAACACCCATTTCCCGGTGAAAGACGGCGTGATGCAGGATGACCCCTGCCAGTTTGAGTGGTACGCCGAAGCGATTGCCGATAACACAAGCAAAGACTGGACCAATCAGAATTGGACCTACAAGGTCAACCATTACCATTTCCCTGCGCATAAAGGGCAAATGGAAATTCAGCACTATGGCGCGCTCACCTGGCGCATTCCAATCAGCACAGATTACGCCATGGAAAACACGCGTCTGGTCATCCACATGAAGGATGCGATGGCCCTGGGCTGGGTGCCGAAAATCACCGTGGACGCGCAGGGTCGCGTGACGGACGGCATCGTCTTTGAAAGCCAGTTCTGGCATGACCAATACAACCACAACGGCTTAAACGGGATTAACGCAAAAATCATCGACAAAACCGGCACGCCAGCCATCTATAACTCAGCTGATCAAACCATCACGCTTACCACTGGCTCTCTGCCTGCCAATGGCGGTTTCCTCCTGTATATTCAAGGCACCGCCCCCACCGCCGCCCCTGGTGTCCGTTATCCCCTGGGCGCCACCTTTACCGGGGAATACAACTGCCTGAAAACCGTCAAAGCATGGCATGGCGGCACAAGCCCCAGGCCAGCCATCACCTTGAACCTGCTGCTAAATGGCGTGCCGGTGACCCAGGACAGCGTGCTTGAGGCCCTGTACCAAGCCGCAGGGAGCACGCCGGGGACCGACCTTGTCTTCCCTATTATCAAACGGGATTCTGTCCATAATCAGGCCCTGGTGCTGCCTGGCACTGTGTATGCCTGGGTTCAGGAGTTGATGCTGAAATACCCGCAGCTAAGCCCCCTCATCCAGAGCGAGCTGGCCGCTTTGTGGCGCAATGCAAATGACAATGCACTTTGGGAGCCGGGTGCGCCTGTCAGCGATTATTACCCCGGCCAAACAAGGCCTATCCCCACTTTCACCACCACCTTCACGCTGGAATCCACCTTCCTTGAAACGCTGGCCCAGCAAATCAGCGAGCATTACACAGTCACCCTGGCAGATGGGCAGACAGAGCATACCTGGGCAAACCTTAGCTATCAGGATGCCCAGGGCAATCCGCTGGTGTACACCATCGAGGAAGCCCCCATTGCTGGCTACCGTTCCACCACGCAGGTGGAGGATCTTGAAGACAATACTCGCGCGCGCCTAAAACGCCTGATTACCCTCACCAACACCTACCTGCCGCCGGAGCGGGTGGTGCTATCCATCAGCGCTGTTAAGCGCTTGGAGGGAGCCACCCTGACCGCGAACCAGTTCTCCTTCAGTCTGGAAGGGGGCGGCATCAGCCTTTCCGCCGCCAATGACGCCACAGGCCATATCCTTTTCCCGGATTTCGCTCTGGAAAAAGAAGGCGAATACACCTTCACCCTGAAGGAAACCACCGGCACTGACGACACCATCAGCTATGATGACAGCCTGTACACTGCCCGGGTGAAGGTGACACTGAATGAGGTTGAAAACCGCCTCACGCACAGCCTCCAGTGGCTAAAGAACGGCGCTCCCTATGCGGAGGAGAGCCCTGTCTTTACAAACGCCTATATCAAGCCCACGCCGACACCCACACCAGCCCCCACGCCCCGGCCAACCCCCGCCCCTGGCTATGACCCGGTGTATGTCACGCTGTCTGGCCAGAAGCAGGCGGTGAACCACCGGCTGGAAGCGGGTGCCTACCAGTTTGTGATCCGCGACGGCTCAGGGAAAGCCCTGGAAACCGTCACCCACGATGCCGCCGGCGCTTTCAGCTTCTCCCCCCGCGGCTTCAGCCGCACCGGCACCTTCCTGTACACCATCCAGGAAGTTCAGGGCGATAAAACGGGCATCCAGTATGACAGCACCGTGTACACGGCCAAAATCACCCTCAGCGTCCAGGGCGGTGCCCTCACAGCCCGGGTGGACTGGCTGAAGAACGGCACCCCCTATGCCGGGGACATCCGCTTTGTGAACCAAGCGGCAGCCCCCGCCACCGGCGACAACCACCTGACACTGCCGCTGGCGCTGATGGCCCTGGCGCTTATCGCGCTGACAGGGGCGGCTTATATCAGCAGGAAACGCCATGCGCCGAGACCATCGACCGGGAAAAATCCGTGCCGCTGATGAAAAAACTGGGCATGCAAGAAGAAGGCGTCTTCCGGAAACACAGCAAAGACAGCCAAAATAAATGGGCAGACCTATATTGGTATGCCCTCATCAACCCAAAAGAACGGGATTAAGCGCCGATCACCTTGATCAGCACCCGCTTATTCCGTTTGCCGTCAAACTCGTAATAGAAAATCTGCTCCCAGGTGCCCAGGTCAAGCTGTCCCCGGGTGATGGCCACCACGCTTTCCCGGCCCATCACGCTGCGCTTGATGTGGGCATCCGCGTTGTCCTCAAAGCCGTTGTGGCGGTACTAGCTGTGGGGCTTTTCGGGCGCCAGCTTCTCCAGCCACAGCTCAAAATCATGGTGGAGGCCAGATTCATCATCGTTGATGAACACGCTGGCCGTGATGTGCATGGGGTTCACCAGCACCAGGCCCTCCATCACCCCGCTCTCGTCCACGGCCTGCTGCACCTCAGGGGTGATGTTCACCAGCCCCCGCCTGGCCGGAAGGTTAAAGGTCAGCTCTTTTCGGTAGCTTTTCATCGCTTCCCCGCATCTTATCGCCGCTTCCGGGCGTCGCCCAGGATGCGCTGGTATTCAGTCGGGCGCTCCAGGGCAAGCCCGCAGCCCAGGGCAATGCACTCCTGGGGATGCTCCGCCACAAAAACGGGGATCTGCATCTCCCGCTGGAGCACAGTGGATAGCCCTCTCAGGCTGGCGCCGCCTCCGGTGAGGATGATGCCATCGTCAAACACGTCGTTAGCCAATTCCGCCGGGATGCGCTCAATCACACTGTGAAAGCCTTCAATCAGCAGGCGCAGGGGCTCCTCCACCGCTTCCACAATCTCGTCGCTGGTGATATCCACCTGGCGGGGCAGGCCGCTGACCAGGTTGCGCCCGGCCACCGGCAGGGAAAGGGCTGTCTGATCCTCCGGGTCCACAGAGCCAATAGCGCTTTTCACGTCTTCCGCCGTGCGCCAGCCGATAAGCAGGTTGTGCTTGAGGCGGATGTAGCGGATGATGGCATCGGTGATCTGGTCCCCCGCGCTTTCCTGGATGCTGCGGGCCATGATTTCGCCTGAGGAAATCACAGCGATGTCGGTGGTGGCGCCGCCGATGTCAGCCACCATGCGGCCAGCCACATCGTTGATGGGCACCCCCGCCCCAATGGCGGCGGCCAGGGGCCGCTCAATCAGCTGGGTGCGCCTGGCACCCGCCTCCAGCATGCCCAGAATCAGCTGGCGTTTTTCAATCTCATTGGCGGTGGCGGAAACGGACAACAGCGCCCGGGGGCGGTTGAACAGGTGCTTGCCCACCACGCGCATCACAAAATAGTTGAGCAGAATGCTCAGCATGTCAAAGTCCTGGATGGTGCCCTTCTGAAGCGGCCGCACCACGGAAATGCCCGCGGGCTCCCGCCCCATCATCTGATAGGCCTCGGTACCGATGGAAATAATATTCCGGGTATCGTGGTTCACCGCCAGCACTGCCGGCTCGTTAAGCACGATGCCCTTGTCCCGTTCACAGATCAGGACGTTGGAAGAACCCAGATCAATACCGATATCGCCAACCGCTGCCATATGGGATCACCCCTTGATGCATAAACTGCCAACCCAGCGCCAAATTTTGTTACAACTTCGCATTGGATTTTACGCAGTATATCATATAATGGTAACAATTACCACTATTTTTGTAAAAATAGCGGGAAAACGCGCCTTGACCCCCACTTTTCCTGAAGTAAAGCCGATGACCGGGGCGATCACCGCGCATAAAAGTCAATAATTGCATGGAATTTGCTGTCAATATGCACCGTCCCCCACTTTTACTCAGCGCGGGTGCCGGTCCACAGGCTGCGGCGGCCCATCACGTCAATGATCAGGATGGCTACCGTGCCCCGCAGCAGGGGCACCTCCAGCTCCCGGGGCAACTCCGGCGTTTGCTTCTGGCGGAGGGCGGAGGCATAGGCGGTGAATACCCCATTGTTCAACAGCCCCGCGTGCCACTGATCCACCCCATCCAGGCCCAGCAAGTCCAGGCTCTCCGGCTTCCTCAACAAACCGTCCAGGGGATTGGATGGCAGGGTATAGGCATGAAGGCCCACCGTGTAAAAACCGATGCCCGGCATGGCGCTGGCATCAACCAGCGCATCGCTGGCCTGAAGGGGGGCCTGGGTGATCAGCCGGTAGCCGTCCAGCCGCTTCCGGCATACAGCCAGGGCGGCCAGGCTCTTATCAAGGCCCAGGAAGCGCCTGTCAGATGCGGCGGCTGAGGCTAGGGCAGTGCCAGAGCCACAGGTGAGGTCCGCCACCAAATCCCCGGGCCTGGTGGTGGACAGAATCATCCGGTCAAGCAGGGCCTGGGGTTTCTGAGCCGGGTAGCCGGTGCGCTGGGGGTCTTTTTGCTGCATGGAGCTCACATCGTCCCACACGTCATCAGGATACACCGGCTCATCATCATAGTAGATGTAGGTTTTCCCGCCGGTGGTGATACTGCGGTAGCTGCGCCCCTTCTCGTCCACCTGGCGCTTCATGTGGTTGCTGCGCTCCGCCTTTTTCTTGACGGGCACCTGGCTGATGTCAAAATACTGGGCGGGTGACTTGGCGTAAAAAAAGATGTTGTCATGCTTCCGGCTGAAATAACGCTTGCTGCGCCCACCGGTCTGGTAGTGCCAGATGATCTCGTTGCGGAAGTTTTCCTCCCCAAAGACCTTGTCCATCATGAGCCTCGCCCGGGCCGCGGTGGACTGCTCAGCATGGAGAAAGATGGAGCCGCTCTCAGACAGCAGCGCCTTCGCCCGGCGCAAAAGCGCCTCCAGAAAACCCTCATATTCTGCCGCGGTGCCCGGGTCAAAATCCCCATAGGCGGGCATATCCACATAGCGCTTGCCTGTTTGCCAGCCAGTGTCCCCCACCCGCACCCGGCTGGCAAAGGTGCCGCCGCTTAAGCCCGGCGGGTCCAGGTACACGCACTGCACCTGGCCTTCAAAAGCCGACAGGTCAGCCTCCAGCGCGTCCCCCAGCATGAGGTAGCCGCCTTCCGCCCGCCGGTCATTGATCTCCCGGAAGCAATCCGCCCGCTGCCAGATCATGTCCTCACCCCGCCTTCCCATAAGGGCTGTGCCAAGCGTTTGAGAAACGCCGTTTGTTTAATCAGAAAACCCCGCTGTTCCGGGTCTCCTGCCAGGAGCTTCATCGCTTCCTCCGCTGCCGCCACAAAGGCGGGCGACAGGCCGGACAGCCCTGAGGGCATCAGCGGGCAGAGGGGCCAGGCCCGCGGGTCCAGGGCCAGGCGCAGCTCCCCCGCCTCCTCCAGCCAGATCATCAGCGGAAAAAGCCGGCAGGCCAGGGGTCTGTCCTCCCTGCGGCAAAAGCCCTCGCACGTCAGCAGCTGCCCTTCCGGCATCACGCTGTGATCAGGCAATATATCAAAGCCTTCCGGCAGCTGATTGCCATACAGCCCTGCCTCCCCCGGAAACAGCAGCATGCCGCCCTGCCCATCCTCATCCACCTGGCAGCAGGCGGCGTCACAAAGCTTGCCGCAGTCGCGGTTGAGGGGCGTCGGCTCAAGCAGCTTCTCCTTGGCTTTCACCAGGGCTGAAGCGGTAAAATCAGGTGTGTTCATTAAGCAAATTGTAGCATGCCAGGCCTTTCTTGACAAGCAAGCCACGCCCCCCTACAATGCAAGCGATATGGAGAATATAACAGCGTTTTTCAGCCTCCCCCAGCCCGCGCGGTTCGCGCTCAAACGGCTTAATGCTGCCGGCTTTGAAGCCTATCTGGTGGGCGGTTGCGTGCGGGATGCCTGCCTGGGCAAAACCCCCACGGATTATGACATCACCACCCAGGCCACCCCGGAGGAAATCAAATCCGCCCTCCAGGGCGAAAAGCTGCTGGACATCGGGCTGAAGCACGGCACCATCACGCTGGTCAAGGACCAGCAGCACATTGAGATCACCACCTACCGCCAGGACAGCGCCTACAGCGACGGCCGGCACCCCGACCAGGTCACCTTCACCCGCTCGCTCAAAGAGGATGTGCTCAGGCGGGATTTCACCATCAACGCCCTGGCCTGGCACCCGGATGAGGGGATGATTGACTATGTGGGCGGCCTGGCTGATTTGAAAGCCCGGCAGATCCGGGCTGTGGGCGATCCTTTGGCCCGCTTCCGGGAAGACAGCCTGCGCATTCTGCGGGCGCTGCGTTTTTCAGCCCAGCTGGGCTTTGAGATTGCACCAGGTACCCTGGAAGGCATGATGGCTTCAGGTGATGCCCTGCAACATATTTCCGCCGAGCGCATCGCGGAGGAGCTAAACCGCGCCCTGCTATCCCCCCACATCGTCCAGGCCCTCAGGGCTTATCCCCGGGTCTTGTTCCTGGCGCTGCCGGAGCTTTCCCCGATGCTGCACACGCCCCAGCGCACCCCTTTCCACGCCCATGACCTGTGGGAGCACACGCTCCTCACCCTTCAGGCCACAGAGGCGAACCTGCCCCTGCGCTGGGCCGCCCTCCTTCATGACAGCGGCAAACCTGCCGCCGCCACCCACGACCCGGATGGCACCAGCCATTTTAAGGGCCACGCGGCAATCTCCGCCGCCATTTCAGAGGGCATCATGCGGCGCTTAAAGCAGCCAAGGGCGCTTAGGGACATGGTGCTCACCCTGGTGCGCCAGCACGATGACCGCATCGGCCCTGACAACCTGAAGCATTCCCTCAACCGCCTGGGGCCGGAAGCAGGGCTTTTAATGCTCAAGCTCCAGTATGCCGATGCAGTCACCCACGCCCCCCAGGTGGCTGAAAAAGCGCATAAAATCCTCCGCCTCTATGATGAGGCGGAGGCCTTGATTCGTTCCGGCAGCTGTCTTTTTATTAAGGACCTGGCCATTGACGGCCAGGATTTGATTGCCCTTGGCTTTCAGGAAGGGGCTGACATCGGCAGGACGCTGAACTTCCTCCTGGAGCAGGTGCTCTCAGGCCTGGTGGATAACGACCGGGAGGAGCTGCTGGCCCAGGCCAGGGATCTGCTGGCGCGGCCTTAGTTAGAACCTGCGCAGATCATCCCCCTTCATGTCTTTCCAGTTGATTGCCTCGCTCAGCACAACCTCCCCATTTCGGGCATCAATCTGGGCCCGGTAGGCTTTCCGGGGCTGCGTGTCCTCCTCCCAGTTCGGGCCAAAGAAGAACTTCCACAGGGGCTTCTCAGGATCGCTCACATCAAAATACACAAGAACGTTGCCTGCCCCCTCCAGGCTCTGGCGGCTTGCGCCGCTTTCATCCATCAGAGCCTGCTTTGCTTTTTCAATGGCCGCCTCCTGGGGGATATCCTCCGGCCCCGGCAGGCCGTATGCAAAGGCGGTGTACAGGCGGAGGTCAGCACCCGCAATCACCCTGCCTTCCTCTGTAAAGTACTGTATCAGCTCTCCCTTTTGCTCCGCTTCTGCCATCATGGGGCGGATTTCCTTGGAAAAGGCTGCCTTGGCCTCCAGGGGCCAGTCCCAGAAAAGGGCGTAATTTGCCTGTGTCACATAGTTGATATAGGCCTGGATAATGGGCGGCTTGGACGCCTTTTTTTGTTCCTCCAATGCATGGTGGCTGGCTGCCATCTCCTCCAGTGAAGGCGTGCCAACATCCGGGTCGGCGATCACCTCGCCCTTTTCATCCACCACGGTGAACAACACCCGCTCCGTCCAGTCGCTTGTGCCTTCCTTATAGAACTTGAACTGCACCATCCAGCGCCTGTAATCAGGCCGGGCCTTGGTGATGTACAGGTCTGCCACCGGCTGTGCCTGGTCCAGCGCGTCCGGTGCCATCCCAAAGGCCTGGATAATGGCTGCCCGGGCGATTGCGATGGCTTCCGCCTCGGGCACCTCATGCCCCAGGGGCAGCACCAGTTGATCCACATCCTGTGATGTATCCCTGACAGAGTTGATGGCCTCGGTCCACCACACCCGCTGGGCGCTGGTCCAGAAGTCCTCCGGCCCCAGCAGGGCATAGGTGATGAGGTTGGAGTGGATCTCCCGTACATCCTTTTGCCCAGTTAGTTCCAGCATCAGTGCGTCCGCCAGGGCGCCCTTTTCCTCCTCCGGGGTCGCCTCGGCCAGGACTTGGTTCACCTGCTCGCTTTCTTCAATATAGTCCATCTCGCTCAGGTTTTTGACCAGGGCCACCTTGTCTGAAACCGGCCAGTTCACATAGTGTCCCTGGTTCTTTTCTTTTTGTTTTATTTCCAGCACATAGTGCTCCCACAGCAGCGTCGCCGCGGCTGCCGTAAGTGCGATGCTCAGCGCCACCAGCGCCGCCACCAGCATCAGGGGCAGTTTGCGTTTCACTTGCTCTCCTCCTTTGGCTTTGGACAAAATCTGTTCCATCCGCTGCCTATCCACCCGAAGCTCGGAGAAGCCGCAGTCTATCACATGCTTAATCTGATTCCTTGCCATGGCCGCTCCCTTCTGTCAGGTTCATTTTGAGCGTCTGTTCGGCCTTCTTCAGCCTTTGGTACACGGTGGACGGCGCCACGCCCAGGGCCTCCGCCGCCTCTTTCATGGTCATCTCCTGGTAGTAATAGAGCAATATCACCTGTTTTTGCTTTTCCGGCAGCCGCATCACATCCATCAGCAGGCTTTCCTCCTGGGGTTCCAGCTTCAGGTAGCGCGCCGGCAGGTCCTCCAGCGCCCGGCTCATGTCGATAAATCGTGCCCAGCGGGAGCGGTGATAGTCATGGCAGACATTCACCGCGATTTTCATCAGCCAGGTTTTTTCACTGGCTCCCCGGCTGCTGTCATAGCTGTCCATGGCTTTCCAGGCCTTGAGAAAGGTGTCCTGCATGGCGTCCTCCGCCTCCTGGCGGCGGCCCAGGTAAATAAAGCAGGTTCGCAAAATAGCCTGGCTGTAGCGCTCCATCCAGTCCATCAGCCGCTCCTCCCGGCTCATCCCCATGCACTCACCTCCCTCACCCTTCTATACGGAAACCAGGCGCGTTTTATTCGCCATTAAAATAAAAAAGCTGATGCGAAAATGCATCAGCCGGAAAATGCTGTCAGATAGGCCTAAGCCCGCTCCTTTTTCTTCACCGTGCGGGATATCACCACGCTGATCTCATACAAAATCCACATGGGAATGCCCAGCAGCACCTGGCTTACCACATCGGGCGGCGTCAGGATGGCAGCGCCCACGGCAATGCCCAAGATCACAAACTTGCGCGCCTTGGACAGACCCTTGGCATTGGTCAGCCCCATGGAGGTGGTGATATAAATCGCCACCGGCACCTGAAAAGAGATGCCAAAAGGCAGGGCAAAGCCAAAGAGGTAGCCAATGTACTTGTCAATGGAGAGCATGGGCGTGGCCAGGCCCTCCCCGCTGACCAGGAAGAAGTCCAGCGCCATGGAATACACCACCCCATAGCAAAAGGCGATGCCCAGGAGGAACAGGAACAGCGCTGCCACAAACAGCAGGCTGAACCTTTTGCGCTCCTTGGGGTAGAGGGCGGGGCTGATAAAGCTCCACAACTGGTGGAGCACCACCGGGCTGGCAAAGACGATGGCCGCCACCAGGGACACCTTCATCTTGGTCAGCAGCGCCTCTGACACCGCCGTGTAGATGATCACAATGCCGCGGTTCACAATCGGCCGGGTCATCAGGTCCACCAGCGCGTCGCCCAGGAAGTAGAAGGTGAGGATAAACGCCAGGAGAATGGCCCCCACGCTTACCAACAGCACCTTCCGCAGCGCCATGATGTGCTGCATGATGGGCTGAACGTCCTTCACCTCTTTGGGCTTCGCGGGTTTTTCTTTGGCAATCGCTTTTTCAGACATAGGATAACTTATGCCTTATCTTTGTCGGTTTCCTCAGGTTTGGTTTCCGCGTCTTCAGGCTGCACTTCTTTTTTGAAGTCGCGGATGCTCTGGCCCAGGGCCTTGCCCACGCCAGCCAGCTTGTTGCCGCCAAAAAGCACCAGAGCCAGCACCAGAATCAGTACGATTTCCCATACGCCAAGTCTCATATCTTTTCCTCCGTTTTTTCGGCCTCAGGGCCGGAATTGGTATCCACAGCAGGCGCCGCGTCAGGGACGGCGGCAACTGCTGGTTCCGACTGTGGTTTAGCTGTCGCCTGGCTTACAATCGCCTTGGGGTTCAGCTCGTCTGTCAGGGCAGTGGTGGCGGCCTTGATTGGGTTTTTGATGGCATTCATGCCGCCTTCCAGCGCTTTTTTCGCCTCCTGGAAATCCTTCTGGATGTCCAGGTCCTTCACGCTGCCCTCGATGCTCTTCTTCGCGTCCTTCAGGTCCTTGGTGACATCCAGAGATTTGAAGGTGCCCGTCAGGTCGTCCTTGGTCTCGCTGACCTCTTTGACAATATCATCCCAGCCGGTTTCGGCCTTCAGGTCCTTCACCAGGGATTTTATCGTCTGCAAAGCGCTTTTGATGCCCTTGATCACCTTGGGTAAATCCTTGGGGCCTACAACGAAAAAGGCCACCAGAAATATGATAAACAGTTCGCCCGCGCCAATGTTGAACATCCTTATCTGCTCTCCTGCAAGGTGTTTTTTACGGCTTCCAGATCCTCCGGGGTGTTGAGGTTCATGAGCGCCCGCTCAGAAAATCGCGCCGGCAGCGTCATGTGAACCGCGCCTAGCAAGTCCATCATGGGCATGGCCTTGAGCTTGCCCGCCTCCACATGCTCCCGCACCACACCAAGGCAGCTTTTGCGGAAAATCGCGCACAGGGGGTAGGCGCGTCCGTCCCGGTTCACCAGCAGCAGGGCCTGGGCCGATTCGGGGATGGTTTTTAACATCTCCTGGGCCAGCGCCGCCGGGAAAAAGGGCATATCACAGGGCAGGGTGAGGACCGCGTCGCTTGTTATCCCGCTCAGCAGCGAATACACCGCCCCCACAGGCCCGCAGCCTTTTACGATATCAGGCACCAGGCGGAAGCCCGTTTCCCTGGCCATGAGGCTCTGGTCCGTCGCCACCAGGCGCTCCCCAAAGCCCTCGCCAATGCGTGCCAGGCGGCGCAGCAGGCTTTCCTCGCCCAGGCGGATAAAGGCCTTGTCCTGCCCCATGCGCCGGGATTTCCCGCCGCAGAGGATGGCAAAGGCTGTGTTTTTCGCCTCCATGCGCCGCGCCTCCTTTCCGCTGATTGCCCTGTGCCGGGCGTTCTGCTATCATACCCCATGGTACCAATCCCCGGGAGGAATGTCCATGCTTGAGAAAAAACTTGTCCAGATGGCCGTCCAGGGCCTGACGGCGGAGGATAACCCCACCTTTATCAAGGCCAAGTGCCTCAATGCCAAGCAGCGCAAGTACCCTTGCACGCTGTGCGTTGATGTGTGCCCTGACGGGGCCCTCATCAAGCCCGCTGGGGAGGAGGCCAACTGGGATAAATGCACCGGCTGCAACCTCTGCGTCCTCAAATGCCCCTCTGCCGCCATCGCGACCAGCTACCAGGATTTTAAGCAGGTGCTCAGGCTGGTCACCACCAAGCGGGAAACCCGCGCCATCGCCTGTGAAAAATCAGGCAGTGACAACGACTACGCGCCCTGGTGTCTGGGGATGATCCCCTGGGAGCTGTTTGCCTCCCTGGCGCTTTCCGGCAAGCTCCTCATTGAGCGCTTGGCCTGCGAGGGCTGTGACAGGGCTGCCCACCTGGTCGATTTCGAGGCTTCCCTGGCCCGGGCCCGGCTGTTTTTGGGGGCGGAGTACTTTGACGCCCGGGTCCGGCTGCTGGAAGTGGGTGACACGCTTCCTCCCGTTGACCTCACCCGCCGTGAGGCGCTTAAAACCCTCTCCCTGGGGGCCAGAACCGGTGTGGGCACCATCCTGCCGGACACCCAGAAGCTGGATAACGACCCGCTTTTCGTCCGCCGCCTGCTGGTCCGCCAGCTGCGTCAGGGCCTGGAAAGCGGCGATCTGCCCGACACCCTGACCTGGGCTACGCCCATTGTGGACGGTGACATCTGCTGGGCCTGCGGCATCTGTGAGAGCGTCTGCCCCCACAAGGCGCTAAAGGTCTACCTGGATGAGGAGGGCGACCAGCGCTACCTGCTCCACTACCCGGACCGCTGCACCCAGTGCGGGCTGTGCCAGTCCATCTGCCCGGACAAGGCTATCACCGGCTTTGGCTACGGGGCCTTGCCCGCCCGGGTCAAGTTTTTCCTGAACCCGGCGCAGACCGTCCACTGCCCCCAGTGTGGCGGCGCTGTGAAGCCGGAGAACGCGGGGCAGCTGTGCTCCCGCTGCCAGGCCAGCCAGAAAAAGCGCCGCTAATCACTGCTGCATTTCCAATACCCGGAAGCATAACCTCAGGAACAATACCACATCCCGGTCATCCAGCGGCAGCCCCAGAATCCCCTCGATGCGCTCCAGGCGGTTGATGAGGGTGTTGCGGTGGATGTGCAGCTCCTTGGCGGCAGCGTTGCCGTTGAGGCCATTTTCGATGTACACATACAGCGTTTCCAGGTCATCCCGGCCCGTTTCCTGATCGGCCTCCATCAGGCGGTAAAGGCCGTCGGGGCAGTAGTCCGATGGGTTAAAGCACATGGTGCAGCGGGCCAGGAAGGCGTAAACCTGGTAGTTCATGGCCTGGTGAAGGCGGGTTTCCGGGTCCCGCTTGCGGGCGGCCGGCCAGGAGGCCTGAGCCACCTCATACATGCGCCGCAGGTCAATCAGGTAGTTGAAGGGCATGCTCAGGCAGGCGGTGAGCTTGACATCCGTCAGGTAGTTATCAAGCGCCGTTATAAAGTCCCGGGGCAGTACAATGGCCTCGTTAAACACACAGACGATGTCCTCCCCATGAATAAAGGACCAGGCATTTCGCAGGTGCTTGCCTATCTGGGACCTGAGCCGGGTAATCTGGGCACGCTTGTCATCATCCACATGAATAAACATCACCCGGAAGGGCCCGCCCAGGTTGTCCAGGTGCTCAGTCTGGATGTCATACTGAAGGGCGGCGCGCAAGCCCGGCTTATAGGCCAGGAGCTTTCTCATCAGCTGCAGCTTGCTCAGCTGGGTCATCACCTTGATGCCGATCTGGGGGCGGATGATGGTGGCGATGGCGCGGGCAGCCAGGTAGAGGAAGGTCATGTCCTCTTCGGTAAAGGGGGCATCCACAGCATAGACGCTCAAGCGCCCGCAGTCACCGTATTCCTCCACAATCAGGGCTTCCTCCGCCTTGGGGTAGCCGGCCATGGCCTGGCTGAGGGCATCCAGGGTCTCTATGTTTTTTTCCTGTATTTTGGTGGGATAGGATGCCAGCAGCTGCTCCTCCGCGTCAATAAGGCTGACCGGATTGCCCAGGAGGGTAGACGTCACCCGCACCAGCGCGTTCAGGTCGCTGGCGCCTGAAACGGTCTGCATAAACGCGAGTGTCTTCTCTGCCAATGGCAGGCTTTTCCCCTTGGATGTCGTCATGTGCCTCCCTCATCCCGCGGACGAATTATCAAATGTGCTCGCAGAGAATAGCAAAATTGTACAGGTTTGTCAATCCCCGCCCTGGCAATGCTGCACAGTTTCAGCCTGACTCAATTTGTCAAAATGTTCAAATCATCAATCTAATTCTCATAATTTTTGAAAGCCGTTGAATTTGCTGCAAATCCAACAAAATAGCAAAGCTGCACATTTATAAGTGCAAAAATGTACATTTCCGTCAATCCCTTTTTCACCGGTTTATGATACATTGCAAATGTATATTGAACCAAGCCATAAACACAACATACATTTAAGGAGGAGCATTAACTTGGCAACATACGGAATGGTTCTTAACCTGGATCATTGCATTGGCTGCTACACCTGCGTGGTGGCCTGCAAGATGTTCTACGGCACCCGGCCCGGGGTGGATTACAACGGCGTGGTGCCCGTGGAGTGGGGCGAGTTCCCCGACGCGAAGCAGCGCTATCAGCTGCCCATGTGCATGCACTGCGAAAACGCCCCCTGTGTATCAGTGTGCCCGGTTCAGGCCACCTACACCTCAGAAGAGGGCACCGTCCTCATGGACTATGACAAGTGCATCGGCTGCGGCCTGTGCGTCGCCGCCTGCCCCTACGACGCCCGCACCCTGGTGAAGGACGATGTCACCAGCTTTGAAGGCGTGGTACTCCCCAATGAAGAAGAAGCCAGCGACCGGCTCAACGTGGTGGAAAAATGCACCTTCTGCTACGGCGCGGTGAAAGCTGGCGGCCAGCCCATGTGCACCGTGCACTGCCCCGGCCAGTGCCGCATCTTCGGCGACGTGGATGACCCGGAGAGTGAAATTTCCAAGTACATCAAGGACAGGAACGCCGTGCGCGTGGAGGGCACCCACATCTGGTATGTGGCGCCTGCTGATATGCCGGCAGAATTCCTGCCCATGAACCCTGTCGACGCGGCCAAGGCCAAAGCAGCAAAGTAAGGAGGCGAAAACAATGCCCAAGATTTCAAGACGTACCTTTCTGAAGATGGCCGCCGCCACCGGCGCCGGCGCCAGCGTGCTGGGCAGCAATGTCCTGTTCCAGAGCGCTGACCCTGCCCTGGCTGAGAGCACTTCCCCTGAGGTGGTGAAGTACTCCCACTGCGTGCAGTGCAACCA
>CAZSSU010000022.1:0-16704 GCA_964609415.1 uncultured Christensenella sp.
CGCGCGCCTCGGTCTCCCGGCTTGGCTTCATCCGCACAGACGCCTTCCCGCTTGCGCAGTGGCTTTGAGTCTGCTTGTCAGCTTCACGGTTACTGGGTTAGCCCGGAAATCTCATCCGTGTTCCCTGGTACGGTTGCCCGTGCCAGGCGCGCCTCATTAATTCATTTGTCAACAGAAGTATACCGTTGGGCCTGGGGGATGTCAACGGCAGGTGGCACGCAGGTGGATGAGCGTTTTGACGTTTTCCAGAATCCGCAGAGTGGTGACGGAGATATTCAGCCAGCGCATGTTATTTGCGGCATCCGCCTTTTGATAGAGCGTGATGATATGAGGGTCAAAGCTGTCAAGCAGGGCTTCCGCAGCCAGGGCCTGCTTGGCGCCAATCACAATCAGGCAATCAAAGGAGCCATCCTTGGGATAGAGGGTGCACAGGGCTTTCCCGCCTTTTCTATACTTCACATTATAACCAGGCGCCATGGAGCAGCTGCTATGGGACACCAGGGGAGACGCCTTGTAGCGCTCCTGGATAAAGGCGTTAAGCTCATCCCACAGGGGGCTTGCGACATAGCGGCTGATCTCCTCCATTTCAGGGGCTTGGCCTTTGGGATACATCATATGCCATGCCATGGGCTCACCTCCTTGATGGCTTCTTCACAAAAGTATAGCATGAATCAAGCGCTGGCTGTGAAACTGTGCTAAAATGAAAGTGAAAAAGACAAATGGAGGACAGCCGCATGCTGGGTGCGATGATCGGTGATATTGTGGGCTCACGCTTTGAATTCAGCAACCACAGGAGCAAGGATTTTGAGCTGTTTGGCCCGGGCTGCTTTGCGACGGACGACAGCATCATGACGCTGGCCGTTGCCAGCGCGCTGATGAACTGCGCCGGGGACTGGGGGAAGCTGGGGGATGAGGCGGTTAGGGAAATGCAGCGCATCGGGCGGAAACACCCGGGCTGCGGCTTTGGCGGACACTTTGGCCAGTGGATATTCAGCCACGACCCCAAGCCCTACAACAGCTATGGCAATGGGTCGGCCATGCGGGTTTCCCCCTGCGGCTTCATCGCGAAAACTGAGGAAGAGGCCAAACTGCTTTCCCGGAAGGTTACCGAGGTGACGCACAACCACCCAGAAGGGCTGAAGGGTGCTGAAGCCACCACCATCGCCATTTTCATGGCGCGCCAGGGGGCGGACAGAACGGCCATCAAAGCCCGCATGGAGAAGGATTATTACACGCTTGACTTTAGCCTGGATGGCATCAGGGACAGCTATCAGTTTAACGAAACATGCCAGGACACGGTGCCCCAGGCGTTGGTGGCGTTTACCGAGTCAACTTCCTTTGAGGACTGTGTCAGGAACGCCATCAGCGTGGGCGGGGACAGCGACACCCTGGCGGCCATCGCCTGCGGCATTGCAGAAGCCTACTATGGGGTGCCGGAAGCGCTGAAAGCCCGGGCGCTTTCCTATCTGGATGATGAATTGCTGGGCATTTATGAGGCCTGGGAACAGGCCCAGCCCCCAAAGACTACAAAAGGAGAGAGGAATGGATAACAACCGCCTGCATCTGTACACCGGCAATGGCAAAGGGAAAACCACCGCTGCCATGGGCCTGGCTTTGCGCATGCTGGGGCATGACGAAAAGGTGCTGATCACCCAGTTTATGAAGGATGGGACATCCGGCGAAATCACTGCCCTGGCCGCCTTCCCCAAGGCGAAAATCGTCGAAAGTGCGCGTATGAAGGGCTTTATCTGGCGCATGGGGGAGGAGCAGCTGGCGCAGGCCAGACAGGACATTAAGGATTCACTCACCCGGCTGGAGGAAGAAATCAAGGCTTATGAGCCCCGGCTGATCGTGCTGGATGAGCTGGCCGTGGCCCTCTCTACCCGATTGATTGCGCAGGAGGATGCCTGGCATTTGATTGAAACAGCCCTGCAATATGGGGACACCGTGGTGACCGGGCGCTATGCCGGGGAGTTGCTCAAAGAAAAAGCTGACTATGTCAGCAATATTGAGGCCGTGAAACACCCCTTTAACGAGGGGATGCCCGCTAAACGAGGCATCGAGTTTTAAAGGTGCGCATGCTCATGCCCTGGGATATCCCGATGGGTGTGGCTGTGGGTTTCGCTGTCTTCCCCATGGGTGTGTAAATGCTCGTGCCAATGGCTGTGCGGGTGGCTGTGGTTTAAGCCGTCATGCTGGTGCATATGCGCGTGGCGGTGCTGGTGGAGGTGAGTGTGCTGCAGGGACACGGTATCCTTCACAATCAGGAAGGTGCCAGCCAGCATCACCGCCAGGGCCAGGTAAAACTGGCTGCCCGGGCGTTCCCCAATCAAAAGCAGGCTGAACCCCACCCCCAGGAAAGGGGCCACCGCGTAGTATGCGCTGGTTTTGGCGGCGCCCAGGTCTTTTTGGGCGCGGATGTACAGGTTGATGCTCATCCCGTAGGAGAAGAAGCCCAATAACAGCACGGCAATGGTGAGCCAGGCGGCGGGCAGGCCTTCCCCCAGGGCGAGTGCGATGGTCAGGCTGCCCAGCCCGGAAAAGCTGCCCTTGATAATCACAATCTCCTCCGGGCTTTTGTGGCTGAGCATGCGGGTGCAGTTGTTTTCCAGCCCCCAGCACAGGCAAGCGCCCAGCACCAGGAGGGAGCCACCACTGAGTGATAAATGGCCAAGCCCCTCAAAACTGAGGATGGCCCCTGCCAGGGTGACCAGCCCGATGGCAGCCCATAGGCGTTTAGAGATATATTCCTTGAATACCATCAGCGCAATCAGCGAGGTGGCCACAATTTCCATATTATTCAAGAGGGACACATTGGCGGAGCTGGTTTTGGTGATGCCCATCATCAGCAGGATGGGGGCCAGAATGTCAAGCGCTACCATGGCGATGACATAAGGCATATCCTTTCGGGTCAGTGCTTCGTGGGCGCGGGGAGCGCCCCATTTCTTTTTGGCCTGCGATAAAATCGCCATGCCAAGCCCGGCGCCCAGATAGAGCAGGCCTGCCATCATCTTGGGCCCCACTTGGCTTATCAACAATTTCGACAATGGAATATTGACCGCGTACAGCGCCGCCGCCAGAATGGCAAAAGAGCTGGCCTTTTTCTTGTCCGTCATGTTGCCAATCCTTTTTAGCGCAGCCAGAAGCTGGGGCTTAGCGCCTCTTCGTTGATGCCCCCGCTATGGACGCTCACAGAAAGCTGATAGCGGCCCGGGGCTGCCATGTTGCCCAGGTGATCCCGGCCGTTCCAGTACAGGCTGCTGCCCTCCGGCGTCAGGTGGAGGGGGCGGGTGGGGCTGTCGGCCAGCAAGGTGGCAACCGCCTTGCCCTCGCTGTCCCGGATGATGGCGGTGAGGCTGCAAGGCCCCTGATGGCGGATGAAAAAAGCGGCTTCCTCCCCCTTTCCGGGCGAGAAGGAAGGGGAAGCAGCCACCGACAGCTCAAGGGCAACGCCAGACTGGCGCACCGCCAGGATGGGGAAGGCCTGGGGCAAGGCGCGGTCTTCCTCCACGGTGATGAGGAGCATGAGCAGATAGCCCGACAGCGGCATGCCCGGCTGGCTTAGCCTGAGCTGGGCTTGCTTGCGCCCAGGCGGGATAAGCCCGCCTGGCTCGGCGATGCTTTGGGGCGCTTCAAAGCGCCAGTCGCCCTCCTGCTGATAGATCAATTGATAAGCCACCCGGGCTGAATGGTTTAAGGTGTAGGAGAAGTGAAAGGCATCATCCCCCGGCCCCAGCAGCTGATCCTCCAGGCTAAGCTCCGTGATGCTGCCCGTGGGCTGGCTTAAGTGCGCCGGGTCATACACAAACAGCGCCAGCCCATCCCCCTCGGGGTAGAGCTGGGGGCTAGAGGCGCCGTAATAGAGCCGCTGATGCCGCAGCAGCTCATCAAGCGTTACGGTGCCGTCCCGGTTCATGTCAGCGGCAAAGCCGCCCTCAGCGCCGATGCCCGCCACCAGCGCCTGGGCGAAATAGCTGCCCCCGCGCAGTTTGCCCAGGGGGTCTGTCCAGAGGAAGCTGGGCTCCCGAGCGCCGGCGCTGGTGAGCACTTTGAAATCATCCCCCGAGAACAGGGAGGAGACGGCCAGGGACGCGTCGCCCTTGTGGATGGCCGCGCCTGAAAAACAAGCGTCCAGAATCAGCACCTTGGTGCCGGGAATATCCTTGAGCGCCTCATATATGGCCCGGCTGTCCAGCAGGGCTTCGCGGCTGCCGTCGCTGGTGAGGAGGGCGAAATTCACCCGGCCTTCCTGGGGAGTGAGCAGCCCATGGGAGCTGAAATACACAAGGGAGATATCCCCATCCCGGGCTTCGCCCAGCGCCTCCTTGGAAAGCGCCGCGAAGGCAGCAGGGCCCACCGCGCGGTTGGTCACCGCGCGGAGCCTCTCATAGCCCCGGGCATCTTCCAGCAGCGCCCGGCGCAGGCTGACCACGTTGTTATAGGAGGAGGGGGTGGTTTCCGGCATCGTGACAAAGCGGTCGCAGGAAATAAGCAGCGCCCGGAGCGCCGGGCCCTCGCTTTCTGCCTGAGGCAGCGCCTGGAGCGGGCAGGCGGCCAGCCACAGGCATACTATCCATCGCAGCCACTTCGCGCCCATCGCCCACTCCTTTCATCATGCAGTTAACTGGGGGCATCGTATCATCTGGCAGGAAAGGCGTCAAGAAAGGGAAAACCCGGAGATGTCATTGCACACTCCGGGTTTTGCTTAGATTTGTTTTTGTTATTTGCTGTTGACGTATTCGGCGATGACAGCACCGCCAACCCAAGCGCTGGTCAAGACCCAGCCGTTATTAGCGCCGCCATAGGTGACATAGGGCTTCTTTTCGGAGAAGAGTACCCCAGCGCTGTCGCTACCGATGGCATACAGGCCAGTAATCGGCTCGTTTTTGGTGTTCAGCACCCGCAGTTGACTATCCACATCCAGGCCTGCGCAGGTGTTGTAGGCGTAGCTGTGCATTTTCACCGCGTAGTAGGGGCCGCTACCAATGGGCTCCAGGAACATCTTGTCCTTGCCCAGCTTCTTATCCTCGCCTTCAGCAGCGAAAGAGTTGTATTCAGCTACTGTGGCGTTCAGGGTCGCGCCATCAAGGCCAATGGCTTTGGCAAGCTCCTCAATGGTTTCTGCCTTATACACAAAGCCCATTTCTATGCCGGCGTCCAGCACCGCATAGGTATCGGGCAAAGGCATTTTCTCTGGTATAGCGCCGTTGTAGCCCAGGAACCCCGCGGAGACGCCGTCCACGTTGTATTTCAAACCATTATCACGAATATCATCCAGCTGTTCGGTGCTCCAGATGCTGAAGAACTGGGGGCCGGCAAGCCAGGGATCAAGCATGGCAACTCCGGTTTCAGCGGTGAAACGCTGGCCATCCATGCCCACCGCCAGGCTGTTGGGTGAAATGCCCAGGAACATGGGAAGGTCGGCTACGCTCCATACACTTTGTTTGCCTGTGATATAGCTGGTGCGGCCTTCTACTTTGTTGACCGGGAAGCCAAAACGGCGGGGGATGAAGGCGGCGGAGCCGGACATATGCACCTCGGGCGGCATACCAATGTTGTAGGTGGCAGCCCCCTTGTCAATGGCCGCCTGGATCATCTTCCCGTCATTTCCCTGGCTGCCGTAGATGCTCCAGACACCTTTCATGGGAAAGTACTCGTTGGACAGATATTTTTCGGTCATTTCGCCATTTCCAAGGAATCCGCCGGTGGCCAGCACCACGGCATCCGCATGGATGGTGTATTCGGTGCCGGTCAGTGCGTTGCGGGCTTTGGCGCCGGTGACAGCGCCGGATTCATCGGTCAGCAGCTCATAAGCTTCGGTTTCCAGCATGTACTGACCGCCCAAATCGGTGAAGGAAGCCACTAACTTATCAAAATTTGCTGCGATTTCACGCTTGTTGGCACCGTATACTGGGGCGCCAGGGTTTTCGGGTGACACATTGGGATACCACTGGAACTTCACCTTGTACCAATCCTGGGGTGTGAAGCCGGGTTTGGCGCTGAAATCAAACTGAATGCCATGGTCAATGGCGAGCCAGTCAAAGGCGGGACCTGAGTTTTCAAAGTAGAGGTCCAGCAGCTCCTTCTTCGCGTCCCCTTCGGTATAGGCCGTCCAGGCCTCGTACATGGCCTGGGCGTCGGTGTAGTTCTCGCCGCCGTTGTGCGCTTCCTGCACCCGTTTGGGGTTAATGGACTGGATTTCAGAGGTGAGTGCGGTGGTTCCACCATAGCGTCCCTGCTTTTCAATCATCAGCACCTTGGCGCCTTCTTCTGCGGCGCGCAGCCCCAGATAGGTGCCGGAACCGCCCATGCCAATCACCAGCACCTGGGTGCTGAGCTCTTCTGTGCCGCCTGCTTTTTCAGGCATCTTTTGGAAGGCGCTGATGGCGCTCTCTTCGCTGCCGCCGGCCAACAGCGCCTGCTTCAGCGCGCTTTCCACTGCCAGACGGGCGGAACTGCTGGTAGCTGTAGCGCCGGTTACCCCGTCAACATGAGTGGATTGTTGATCAAGCATCCGGGGGAACATGGCTTCTTCCACTGCGTCCCGCATGGCATTGGTATCGCCTGAATCATCGTTGAAGGAAACGGAGAGGATTTCACTCTCACTCACAGTGACTTCCACCAGGTTCGGCCAAGCCATGCTAAAGCCATAGGATTCCCCGGTGTAGGTGCCTGGCATCATGTTGGCTTCAGCCTGGACGGTTTCGCCTGCCGCCTGAGCCAGACAATGGTCAATGGCCTGCAAGACAGCGTTAGAGGTCACGGTGGCGCCTGCCACTGCATCAGCAGGAATGCCTGTGCTGTTCAAACGATCAGCCAGGATTTTCACAGCCTCGGCACCAATGCCAGGGGTTTCATCCTTGCCTTCAACCTGGAATGCCGTGGGTTTCCCCTCAGACACCGTAAGGCTTACCTGAATGGGGCCGCCATAGCCAACAGCCTGGGCAGTATAGACGCCGTCTTCATACGCCGCTTCAGCCGGAGGGGCGGAGGCGAGCCCCGTACTGCCAGCAGTGAGCAGCAACAGAACTGCCATCAGGAGTGCCAGATTTTTTCTCAACATCGTTTTTTCCTTTCTATCGACATTGTTTTATGGAAGTGAGTACTCACCCACCAACTAAGTGAAGCATAACACATGCTTCACTTTTAGGGAAGAGGCTTAGACTATTTCTATGTTATTTCTGCTGATTTGTTCGCGCAATGCTTTGCCAGATAGAATCAGCCGATGCGCTGATGAGCGATTTTGTGTCTGGGGCGTTTGCTTGCAGGTTGTGAAAACTCATGTATCGGATAAACACACTGCATTGAACAGAGATGATGCGGCTGATGACCTCAGGAGGGATATCCTCCCGCACATCATCTTTGATGCGCGGCCAAATGTCTAACTCTTCGACGATTCCTTCGTATAAGTCACGAAAGCATGGGGAGAAGTAGTTGAAGCAGATAGCATCCTCATATTTCTCTACATACTCGTGCTCATCGGGCATCAGGGATGCCCAGCGGATGATGCCCCGGATGATAGCTTTTATTAAGCCCTCTGTTGTGGGTTCATCCCGGGGGTCATCCTTCACCACCTGATACACACTTTTTCTGGCATAAAAATAGGCTGCCAGCAACAGTTCATCCTTTGTTTTAAAGTGCTTGAACGGAGTGCCGGCAGCAATACCAGCCAATTCGCTGATTTTTGCCATGGGAACCATGACACCATACTGATTGAAAAGCAGAATGGTGCTTTTCAGGATTTTTTCCCTGGTGCTGTCACTGCTAAAAATATCCATGGCGGTATCATATCAAATCGCACAGCACCAAGCAATGAAATGGATGGCCAATAAACCGCTTAGATATTAACCCGGTGATACATCAGCAGGAACAGCGCTGACAGGGCAAGGAAAACCAGGCCGGGGAGGGCCATGTAGCGGGCGGAAACCTGCTTTTCGGGGTTTTCCTGTAGGAAGTCGTGGTAGGTCATGGTCTTTTTGCGGGGAAAGCCCCAGCGGAAGGTGTTCCAGGTGAGGTAAACGGCGTATTTGAAGCCGTTGAACTGACCCTGCCCGGCCATCCAGGAAAGGAGCCCCATCCCCGTCACCAGCACCCCCGGCAGGAGGAAAGCATCGGAGAGGATGCGGAAAGCTTCCTGGCTGCCAGGGTTTTTGAAAAGGCCCTGTCCCAGGCAAACACCCAGGCTGAGCAGCAAGCCCAGTACGATGGCTGGCAGGTAGCGCTTCATGGGGCGTTGTGTTTGGCCGCCAGCCTGGCGCGGTAAGTCTGCTCCTCCTCCTGATTGCACAGGACGAAATGGCCGGGCTTAATCTCAATAAAGCGGGGCTTGTCAAAAAGGTAGTTGTGCGCGTGGGCGGGGGAGTAGGTCACCCGCTGGCGCATTTTTTCGTAGTGGGGGTCCGGATAGGGGATGGCGGAGAGCAGGGAAATGGTGTAGGGGTGGAGCGGGTTTTCAAAAAGCTCCTGGGCGTCCGCCAGTTCCACAATGCGCCCATAATACATGACGGCGATGCGGTCGGAGAAGTATTTCACCACCGACAGGTTGTGGGCGATGAACAGGATGGTGAGGCCCAGGGAATAGCGCAATTCGTTTAAGAGGTTGATGATCTGGGCCTGGATGGATACATCAAGGGCGGAAATGGGTTCGTCGGCGATGATCAATTCCGGTTCCATCACAATGGCCCGGGCGATGCCGATGCGCTGGCGCTGGCCGCCGGAGAACTCATGGGGGTAGCGGTCGGCGTGCTCGCGCACCAGGCCTACCTTGTCCAACACCTCAAACACCTTGCGGCGGATGAATTCCTTGTCCTTCACGCCCTGGACAATCAGCCCTTCGGCGATGATCTCTTCCACCGTCATGCGGGGGTTGATGGAGGCGATAGGATCCTGGAAAATCATCTGCATCCGGGTCATGTCGGCGCTTTTTGGGTCAGCAGGCGGCTTGCCCTGATACTGGGCGGGATACGCCCGGAGGAAATCAGCCAGGGCTTGCTCCTCCAGGGCAATTTGTGCGTTGTACTGCTGGTGGAGGGCGGATTTACTGGCTGGGTCTGCCAGGGACAGCTCATCCCGGATGGTTTTGAGCCGCGCGATGGCCTGCTCGGCCTGGCGCTTCTGCTCCCGCATGACCAGCTTTTGCCCCTTGTGGCCATCGGCCACCTGCTTCCCCTGAAACCAGATGCGCCCGCCGCTTGGCTCGTACAGCCCGATGATGGAGCGGCCGGTGGTGGTTTTTCCGCAGCCGGATTCGCCCACCAGGCCAAATACCTCGCCTTTTTTCACCTCAAAGCTGACATCATCCACAGCCCGGATGGCGCCGCCGCGCACCTTGAAATACTGCCTCAGGTTTTCCACCTTCAGGAGCGTTTCCTGATTGATATTGCTCATTTCGCTGCCTCCCGTTCCTTCATGCGCCTGATCCGTTCGGTGACGATGGCTGGCGGCTCAACCTTGGGCGCGGCGGGATGCCTGAGCCAGGTGGCGGCATAATGGGTATCCGTGATGCGGAAAAGGGGTGGCTGCTGTTCAAAATCGATGGCCATGGCATATTGGTTGCGGTCAGCAAAGGCGTCGCCCTTGGGCGGCAAGACCATGTTGGGCGGTGTGCCCGGGATGGCGGTGAGTTTTTCCTTGGTGTCCAGGTCGGGCATGGAGGAGAGCAGCGCCCAGGTGTAGGGATGGGCTGGCTCGTAGAACACTTCATCCGCCTGGCCAATTTCGACGATTTTGCCGGCATACATCACCGCTACCCGGTCGGCCATGTTGGCCACCACGCCCAGGTCGTGGGTGATGAAGATGATGGAAAGGCCCCGCTCCCGCTTGATGTTGTTGATCAATTCCAGAATCTGGCTCTGGATGGTGACGTCCAGCGCCGTGGTGGGCTCGTCACAAATCAGGATGTCAGGGTTGGCGGAGAGGGCGATGGCAATGACAATGCGCTGGCGCATGCCGCCGGACAGCTCAAAGGGATATTGCTTAAAGCGCAGCTCCGGTTGAGGGATGCCCACCTCCCGCATCAGCGCAATAGCCCGGTCCCGGGCAGCAGCTGGGGTCACTTTGTCCGTGGCGCGGCTTGCCAGGGAGGCGCTGAAGGCGACCAACTCCTCAGCCGACTGGGCGGCATCAAACTGTCCCATTGGATGGGCGAGGCTTTGCCGCATCCTTTCCACCATGGCGATCAGGTTGTCGTGGGCGTGGTCCAGGTCGGTCAGCCCCAGGGGGGCCACCTTCCAGCTATCCTTGCCCCGGGCTTTGGCGCGCGCCAGTTTGGCGGTGGCGCGGTTAAAGCGGCGCTGCTCCCGGCGGTTGGCGGAAATCGCGTCCCGGTATCTATCCAGCGCAATGCGGACGCTGGGCTTGAAGGTGTGCATCTGGCTATCCTGGTGGATGTCAAGCGGCTCGATGGCCGCTTCCACCGCATGGCTCATCTGGGCCAGGGCCTTGCGTGCCAGGCGGATGTCCAGCGGCTTGCGTGCCACATCATCAAAATGCCTGTTGATGGTTTCCAGCGCGTGCTGGCGCCTTTTTTCAGCTTCATTTCTGGTGTATTCAAGGCTTGTTCCCAGCAGCTTTTTAAAGCCGCCCAGGAAGTCGCCCTCTGCGGATACCGGCAGGGCGTTTCCGTCTGACTCGCGCAATTTGGTTTCCGCCAGATCAAAGAAATCCGGGTGGGGCTGGTTTAGCGCGCGCTCCATGCCCTGAGCGATGACATCAAGGCCCTCGGCCAGCCGTGCGTGGTGCTTGTCCTGGTTGAAGGTATCCAGGTAAGCCACAAATTGGTCATGCTCTTCCTGGCTGAGGACGGCAGGGTTCACCGCGCCTTTAAGCCGGTGGCGCAGCGCGGTGAGGGTTTTTGCCACCTGGTTGTGGATGTGCTTATCAATATCCTGGGACAGGGCGATGGACAGCCGGCGGGCTTCGGCGGCTTGTTCGCGCGCCATGCCGTAGAGAAGCTCCAACATCGTCTGCGCCTTCTGGATTCTCCTGAAACCAGCCAGCGCTTCCTGATGGTATTTCTTTTCTTCGGCGCTGGCGTCAGGAAACGCTTCGTGAACGCGCTTGGCAAGATTTTTCTGAATGCTTTTTAAACGCGCATTGGCGTCACGCCTGTCCGCTTTGTTGTTGTGGATCATAGCTTCCGTCATCTGTTTCCCGGTGCGCATGATGGGGTTGAGCGCGCTGAGGGGATCCTGGAAGACCATGGAGATCTTATCGCCCCGGATTTTGTGGAAGTCATCCTCGGTGATCTGGAGCAGGTCCTTGTCCTCAAAGAGGATAACACCGTTTTCATGCACGCCGTTGCCCGCTGTGATGCCCAGGATAGCCCGGCTGGTGACCGATTTACCGCTGCCGGATTCGCCCACGATGGCAAGCGTTTCACCCCGGAGAAGATCAAAACTGATGTCTCTGACCGCCTGCACTTTGCCAGCGCCGGTGCGGAAGGAGATGCTCAGGTTTTTTACCTGTAGAATTTTGTCGCTCATTCGTCTGCCCCCCTCAAGGATGGGTTAAATGCATCCCGCAGCCCATTGCCAAAGAGGTTGAAGGAAATCTCAAGCAATGAGATGAAAATGGCCGGGAAGAAAATGATGTGGGGGAATTGCTGCAGGTGCGCCTGCCCGCCTGCCAGCAGGGTGCCCACGCTGGTGGTGTTGGAACTGGACAGGTTGACAATTCCCAGATAGGACAGGATGCTTTCAGAGAAGATAACCCCCGGGATAACCAGCACGACACTGGTGATGATGGTGCCAATGGCGTTGGGGAAAATATGCTTGGTGATAATCCGCCGGTCGGTGGCGCCCAGGGTGCGGGCTGCCAGCACATACTCCTGGTGCTTAAAACGGTAGAACTGGGTGCGCACCAGGGAAGACATGCCAATCCACCCCGTCAGCACAAAGGCATACAGCAGCGAGACGACAGGCCCCACTTTGCTGGCCAGATGCAGTTGGAACAGGGTGACGGTGACGAGGTAGGGAACGCCATACAGGATATCCTTGATGCGTTCTATCGTCAGGTCAATCGCCCCGCCGTAATAGCCTTCGATGGCGCCAATCACAGCGCCAATGAACAGGTTGATGATAGAGATGAAGATGGCCAGCAGGAAGGAAAACCGGGCGCCTTCCGCCAGGCAGGTGAACAGATCCTGCCCGAACTGGTTGGTGCCAAACCAAAACAGTGGCTCATCCCCCACCACATAGTTGTCTCCAGCGGTGTCAGCCAGGTTCCCCGAGATGGTGGAGCCGGAATAGATGTACTGATAATACTCATAATAGCTCACCCGGACGGTGTTTCCGGTTTGGGTGCGCACATAATAAGCCCAGTTGCCCGGGTCGCCTTTTATGCGCAGGCTGGTGTAGTCCTCAGGCTTTGCCGTGCGGTAGACTGGCTGCAGTTTGCCCTCAGCGTCCCGGATGGCCTCGCCCTTGGGCGTGATAAGGTAGTAGATGTTAGGGTCAGTTTTCAGGGTGTCTGGCGCGTTGCGGTCCATTTTGTTCACGTCAACCGCCGGATAAATCACCTGGATGCCGGTGGCGTTTTGCCACTTGAGCAGCTGGTTGAACTCATCCACCGTCATGTTTTTGCTGATAACGCCCACCTTCAGGTAGCTGTCCACCCGGGCGTCGTAATAGTGGGTGGATACCTCGCGCTTGCCGCGCTTGGTGACCACGTCATATTCCTTGAGCATTTTTTTGATGGGGTTGTGGCCGGTTTCCTGAGCAATGCCGTCGTAATAATCAAAGCCTATCTGGTTAAGGGTTTCTTTTTTGGCCCCGTCCCAGAACCCCGTATTAGCAAAGGTTTTGCTTTTGGGCAGGACGCGCCTGAGGTAGCCGTCCCTGAACTGCACCGTAAAGCTGGTGAGGAAGGGGCCAATAATGGCGTACAGCACCAACAGCATGATGATGAAAAAGCCAACCACAGACGCCTTGTTCTTCCTGAAACGGTTGAGAGCGTCTTTATAGTAGCTGACGGATTTGGTGTCCAGCTTCTTTTCGGTGATGTGCTCCTCCCGCTGGGTAAAGCGGAAGGACTCGGCCGGGATGTTCATGTCATGGGGATCGTTGGGATACATGCTCATTATTTCGCCCCCATTCTGATCCTGGGATCAATGAAGCCGTAGGACAGGTCGATCAGGATTTGCGCTGAATTGCCTATGAGGGTGTAAAAGGCGCTTAGCATCATGAAAAAGTTATAATCCCGCGCCCCGATGGATTCGATGTAGAGGTTACCAACCCCCGGGACGCCGAAAATTTTCTCAATAATCAATGAGCCGCTCAGAATGCTGATCAGAGAACCGATGATGCCCGGAAAGATGGGCACCATGGCGTTTCTGAGAGCGTGGCTGACAGTAGCCTGGCGGCGGGTCAGGCCCTTGGTGCGGGCCAACAGCATGTAGTCCATGGTGAGCACCTCTGTCAGCTCCGCCCTTGTGTTGCGGGTGAGCCCGGCGATGAACCCGAAGGACAGCGACAGAACCGCCGGGAAAACAGAGACCAGCATGGGCCAGGAGAAGTAGTCGGTGCCCTCCTTCATCAGGAAGGGGAACCAACCCAGCTTAAAACATAAGAAGTATTGCACCAAAAAGGCATAGACATAGCTGGGAACCGACACAAACAGCATCACACCCGTGGAAATCACATGATCTTCCCAGCGGTTTTTGCGCAGCGCCGCGTAGATGCCAAAGAGGATGCCCAGCGGCACACTAAAGATGAAGGAATAGATATTGACCAGCAATGTGGCTGGCAATTTCTCGGCAAAAACTTTGGACACCTCGTGCCCGGTTTTTAGCGTTTCACCAATGCCCCAATCCCAGTAGTTGATGATGCGACCAAGGTAGATGGCATACTGCTCCATAATAGGTTTGCCATAGCCCAGCATTTCCCGGCGGCGCAGGATGATGTTGGCGTCCTTGCCAAAGGCGACCGGATCTGCCTGGGGCAGCAGCTTCACCATCACAAAGCATATGGTCATGATGATGAAGAAGGTGACCAGCATCAGCAGAATGCGCTTGATGGTGTACTTCAACATGTACATAATTTGTTTTTCCTTCGGTCAACTGCGGCCGTCCGCTTGCGCGGACGGCCGCGTATTCTATGTTCCTCTAGCGGAACATCAGCAATCGGCCTTCAGGCGATTACTTATAGTCCAGGGTGCCGTTGTTTTCGTCCAGGTAAGCAGCCCACTCAGCGTCATCGTAGTTGTAGCTGAGGTACTGCAAGCCGCCACGGCCCATCAACTCGTTGAACTCTTCGATGTAGTATTCAATCTTGTGGCTCTTAAGCGTGGCGGTGGAGCCGTAGGTGAGGGGGGCAGAGGTGTAGTCTTCCAGCACTGCTGCTTCCAGCATCGCCAGGATATTAAGGCGGGTATCCATGTCAGCCTTGTCAGGGCCATAAGGATGCTCAGGGTCGTCACCCATCATGGCGCTATACCACTGGGCTGCGGTCAGGGTGACATCCTTGCCGTCCACCGCCAGGGTGAGGGAAACGCTGGGGTCAAAGGAGACGGCATAACGATAGTTGTCATCCAGATAGGCCAGCATGAAGTAGAAGGGGTTGAAGGCGGCGCCAGACCAGCCGGCGATCAGCAGGTCAGACAGGCCATTGCGGAAGTTTTTGGAGAACTCGTTGCCAGCGGTGGCGTCAAAGTCCATTTCGAACTTGCCTTCCAGCTTGGTGCCTTCCATGGCCTTGGTCCAGTTGTCGCGCAGGTAGTTGTAGGTTTTGCGGGTGGATTCGCTGTCTTCGGAAGTGGAGTAGACCAACTTCACAATGTCGCCTTCCTTCATCAGGCCTTCGGCGATTGCCTGGTCATAGGCGGCGTCAAACAGCTTGCGGGCGCTGTCCAGGTCATACCCGGTCATGGCTGTGTAGGCGTCATCCAGGGTGGCGTAATCTTTGCCCTCGCCATATTCCAGGCCGTACACCTTCAGCAGGGTTTCCTTGGCCTGGTCATAGTTGCGATAGGGGATGATGTTGTCCACGTCCGCGATGTAGCGGCTGTTGAGCAGGCCAAAGCCGGCTGATGAGGAGGAGGTGGTGGTGGCGGCAAAGTCCTGGCGGTCGATGGACCAGGCCATGGCCTTGCGGAAATCCTTCAGCGTCAGGATGGTCTTGTTGAAGCCCTCTTCCTGGCGGGCTTCCAGCTTGGCCTTGTCAGCCTGCATGAAGAGGTTGCCGGTAAACTGGCTGAGGGTGTAATAGATGAAGTCGCTGCCACGGTAGTCGCTCACCTGGTCGGAGGACAGGTTCATCTGATCCAACTGCCCAGAGAGGAACATCTGCAGCTGTGTGGCGTTTTCCTTCACGATCTGGGTGAAAATGCGGGTGGTCTGGTAACGGCCTTCGTGGCGGCCATCGGTGTAGCCATACCATTTGTCGTTTTTCACCAGCTCGATGACCTTGTCATCCTGGAACTGAACCAGTTTGTAGGGGCCGTAGCCCATGGTGGTTTCCACGCTGGTGCCATAGGTGCTGGTGACCAGGGGGTTTCCCTCCACCTCGCGCTTGTTGGCCTCGTAAAGGTCTTCCTTCACGATCCAGTTGCCGCCCAGGTTGTAGTAGAGGTAGAAGCCTACCAGGGGCTTGTCCAGAATCAGGGTGATTTCATAATCCCCGGTTTTCTGCAGGCCGACCTTTTCCCAGGCAACCTCGGGGAAAGTGTAATTGGTGTAGCCTTCATCCTGGAAGAACTGGACAGCCTTTTCCTCAGGCTCGCCCCAGGAGGTGACCTTTTCAATGAAGAGCTCCCGCAGGCGGTTGACATCAACACCGGCGTTAACCACTTCGTTTTTCACGTCATCTTTGGTCCACTCGCCTTTTTCTGTGTCAAAGCGCTCGCCAAAGGAATAGCTCCAGTTGACAAAGCCGGGCTCGGTGCCGACCTTGGCCAGCAGGGCTTCTTCGCCTTCCAGGCCTTCGCGGCTGATGTATTCGCTCAGCGGGATGGGCTTGGTGGAACCCTGATAGACATAGTCTTTGGCCCTGGTCATGGTCAGGTCGCCCGTGTAGTAGCTGTCAGCCCGGTAGTTCTGCATTTTGGGGTTGAGCTGCTGCTGCATGGAATAGATGTAGGTATCCGCGTTAATGGGGGTGCCGTCTTCCCAAACCGCTTTTTCATTCAGGGCGATTTTGTAGGCATAGCCCTTTTCAGCGTCCGCAGGCACATTCCATTCTACTTTGCCGGCATATTCGGCGGTGACATCAACCGGGAGCTCTGCCGCCATTTCAGGCATGACGGTATAGCCATAAGCGGGATGCGCCGGGTCAAAGTCGAAGCCATAAAGGCCAATGGTGTTGTAGTCCATGATGTAGCCGTCATCCACCGTGGTATAGGTGTGGGGGTTCCAGGTGGTGGGGGAACTGGACAGATAGTCCAGATAGGTGTAGACCCCAGCTTCGGAAGTGAGCTCCGCCGGGACAAATGCCTCAGCGGGTTCCTCCGCGGCCGCGGCTTCTTCAGCCATTGCCAGGCTGAAGCTTGACCCCAGCATCAGGCTGAGTGCCAGAAGCAAGGCCAATAGTTTGCGGGTATTGAACATGATACGCCTCCTTTATTGATGATGCCCACATCCAATGGAAGGGGTGACCTGGGTGGATGGGGCGCTTTTATACATCCATTGTATCATACAATCCGAGTGATACAAAATGAAAAAATCTTTTTAAAATAGTGCTTGACTTCCTGGCGGGGGATGTGATACATTAT
>CAZSSU010000023.1:0-16638 GCA_964609415.1 uncultured Christensenella sp.
GGCTGCCGAGCATGCCATGGGCCACAAAGCCAGGTATGATGGCAAAACCAACGCCTCCTGCGTGTACACCACGCCTGAGTTCGCGGGCACAGGCGCCACGGAAGAAGAACTGAAGGCTAAGAAAATCGCCTATAAGGCGGGCCTCTTCCCCCTGGTGGGCAACGCCAAAACCCTCATCGAAAACGGTGGTGTGGGCCAGATTAAGGTGCTGTGTGGCGAGGAATTCGGCGAGATTCTGGGCGTGCACATCCTGGGCCCCCGGGCGACTGATCTGATTGCCGAGGCGGCGCTGATGATCGGCATGGAAGCCACGGTGGACGAGGTGATCGCCACCATCCATGCCCACCCCACCGTGTCTGAGGCCATCCGGGAAGCCACCCTGGCCACCGAAGGCCGCGCGATTCATAAGTAATCACTATACCAATAAGGTTATAGACAACTGCATGGAGGGGGAATTTGTGTGAGCAAGTTCCCCCTCCGTCACAGAGGAAAGTATGGGAACAGTCAGCCTGTATCAACTGAATAACGCCGGCTTTGCCATCAGGGCAGAAAACAGCCTGTGGCTGGTGGACGCGCTGCACAGCGGGGCCAAGCAGTATGGCGGCATCAGCGCGGAGGCGCTGGTTCTCATCAGGCGCCTGGCCCAGGGCTTGAAGGAGCCAGTGAGGCTGGTGGCCACCCACCTGCACCCGGACCACCTGGGGCAGCAGGCGGTGCGCAGCCTGGCAGCTGAAATGCCCCTTGAGGTATACGCTGCTGACCCGGATATCAAGGCGATGAACCTGGGCGCGGCAGGGCTGACGCTGCTGCCCCTTGATGCCAGCTTTTATCTGGGAAAGGACCGGGTGTTTGCCATCCCCCTGCCCCATTTAAGCCCCCAGCAGTTCAACATCCTGCACACGGCGCTTAGGCTTGACATTGGCGGTGTCTCCGTCTTTGTGTCAGGGGATGGGCTGATGGATGAGCATATCTATGAGCGCCACGC
The DNA here is from genome assembly GCA_964609415.1 of uncultured Christensenella sp. GTDB lineage: Bacteria > Bacillota > Clostridia > Christensenellales > Aristaeellaceae > UBA6115. The sequence continues at coordinate 986 of CAZSSU010000023.1, forward strand.
CCGGCTGATTCAGCAGGTGGATGTGGCGGTCTGCCTGTATTCCTACGCCTTCACCCGGCGCAATCTGGCCTTCACCAAGGCCCATATTGACCCGGGCTGCCTGGTGGTGAACCATTTCCCCCTGCCGGCCTATGACGCTTACGATTCGGTGAACCGTTTCATCTCTTTTACCGCCAGGGAGAATGAGGGGATGCGCATCATCCCCTTTAGCCAGGTGGGGGACAGGCTGGATGCTTAAGCGCTATCGCCTGGTGAAGCCGCCCACCGGCAGCCCGGCTTTCAACCAGGCCTATGAGGAAATGGTGTTCCGCCAGGGGGAGGGCTTGCCCCTGCTGATGCTCTGGCGCAACCCGCCGGCGGTGGTCTGCGGCAAGCACCAAAACCTCTATGGTGAGGTGAATGTATGGCAGGCTTATCAGGAGGGCCTGGCGCTTATCCGCCGGGAATCAGGCGGCGGCGCGGTCACCCATGGCCCGGGCAACTTGAACTACACGATGATTCACCATCAGGAGGGGGACTGGGACGCGTCTGATTTTCCCCGGCCTATCATCGCCTGTCTGAGGGAATTGGGCGCTGACGCCACGCTGTTTGACCACGCGGGCATCGCCGTGGGGGGACTCAAGGTGTCTGGCAGTGCCCAGCGGCTTAGCGGCGGGCGCATCCTGCACCATGGCACCCTGCTGTTTGACGCCAGGTTGCATCAGGTGGATGGCCCGTTGCGCCGCAGCGGGTATATCTCTGGTTGCCGGGCCACCCTGTCAAAGCCGGCGACCATTGGTAACATCCGCCCCCATTTGGCGCGGGATATGGACCTGGACGCCTTTGAGGCTTATCTGGTGGAGCGGCTCTGCAGCGGCCAGACGCCTTATGAATGGGCGGATAGGGAAGCGGTGGAAGCCCTGGCTGCCAGCAAATACGAAACCTGGGACTGGACATTTGCCCGCAGCCCCAGGTTTGATTATCAGAAGGATTTTGCGCTTGACGGGAGGCCCTGGTCCCTTTTTTACAGCTGTGAGAAGGGCCTGATTTCCCGGCTGCGCTTTGTTATTTCGGGTCAGGAAAAGCCTGAATTGTCAGCGCTTTTCACCGGCCTCCGCCTGGACCCGGCTGCCCTCATGGCCCATGCCGGGCGCTTTCTCACCCCAGACATGGCGCAAAGTCTTTTGCCTCATTTCTTCGGCTGATTATTTCACCGCCCGAATCACATCAATCACATGGCCATCCCGGTATTCCACCTCGCCCACGATTTTGCCCTGGGGCTTCACGGGGGTGGGGGTGCCGGTATAGCTTTCTGCCATTTCCTTTAGCTGTTGTATGTCGTAAACGGGGAGATGGGCGCGGGTGAGCCGCTCTTTCAGCTCCGCCTGTTTCGGGTTGACGGCGATGCCCCGCTGGGTGATGAGCACATCCACCGTGTCCCCGGGGGTGGTGGTGCACAGCACCTTGTCCACAATGATGGGCAGCCTTGCCCGGTAAAGGGGAGCCACCACCATGGCCAGCTTGGCGCCAGCTGCCGTGTCGGAGTGCCCGCCGGAGCCGCCGGCGATGATGCCGTTTGAATCAATGTGCACGTTCACGTTGAAGCCGGTGTCTATTTCAAGGGCCCCCAGCACCACCGCGTCCAGGGCGTTCACCGCGGCGGACTTGGCCAGGGGGCTGGCATAGCGGGTGGCAGAAATCTCCTGGTGGCGGGGGTTTTGGCGGATGGATTCCACCGCCTTCAGATCAAAGCACTGCACATCCAGCAGGGTTTCAAACAGGCCTTCTTCCAGCATCTCCACCAGGTAGCCGGTGATGCCGCCCAGGCCGAAGCTGCCTTTAATCTTCTTTTCATGCATGATGGGCTTTAGAAACTGGGTGACGGCCAGCGACGCACCGCCAGCGCCCGTCTGGAAGGAGAAGCCGTCTTTTAACAGCCCGCTGTGGGCAATCACCTGGGCTGCATAGCGCGCGATGGTCAGGGCCACCGGGTCCCGGGTCATGCGGGTGGTGCCCGATACGATGCCCTTGGGGTCACCGATGGAGGGCAGCTCCACCACATAATCCACCTGATCCTCCGGGATGGCGGCGGGGAGAAGGGGGTAGGGCATCAGGTGATCGGTGAGCACCACCACCTTGTCTGCGTACTGGGCATCGGGCATGGCATAGCCCAGGGAGCCGCAGGCGGCGGGGCCGGAGATGCCGTTGCAGTTGCCCATGGGGTCTGCCGCGGGGGCCGCGATAAAGGCGATGTCCACAGGGGCGGTGCCCCTTTTCATGGCGGCGGGCCTGCCGCCATGGCTGCGGAAGCGTACGGGATGGGGCAGGATGCCCTCAGATATGGCGGCTGCCAGGCTGCCGGCCATGTAGCCCGTGCCGATGTGCGTGACCACGCCTTCCTTGATGTGGCCAATGAGGGGGCTGTGGGTTTCAAAAAGGGAGCTGGCTTCCACCGTCAGGTCTTTGATGCCCAGGCTGGCGATTTCAGCCATCACCTGGTTTAGGGTCTGGTCGCCGTTGCGCAGATGGTGGTGGAAGGAAACGCGCATGCCGTCCTTAAGCCCGCAGGCCTTGAGCGCTTCCCTTAAAGAAGCGGTTAATTTACTCATTTTCTCCTCCCAATCCCAGTTGTTCCGCTGCCTGAAGCAGGCGCCTGGCGCGGTCCACGATGGGCTTGTCAATCATCTTGCCCCGGAGGGACACAGCGCCCAGGCCTTGGGCTTCCCCCTCCCTGATGGCGGCCATCACTTCCCGGGCATAGGCAATTTCCTCCAGCTTGGGGCTGAACACCTGGTTGATTGTGGCCACATGGCGCGGGGAGATGGCGGCCTTGCCGTCAAAGCCCAGGCTTTTGGCAAAGGCGGCGTCAATCTCAAGCCCCTCATCGTCATTCACATCGGTGAAGGGCGTGTCATACACAGGGATGCCGCAAGCCTTGGCAGCCATCACCATGCGGCTGCGGGCGTAGAAGATTTCCTGCCCGGCCTTGCTTCTGGCGGCGCCCAGGTCGCTGGTCAAGTCCTCAGCGCCCAGGAAGAGGCCCTTGACCCGGGGATCGCTTCCGGCGATGTGAAAGGCGTTTTCCACGCCCAGGGCGGTTTCAATCAGGGGGATCAGGCCCACGGTGCCTGTGGCGAGGCCGCTTGCCGCCTCGATCTCAGCCATCCGGGCTGACAACGCCTGAATGTCACCGGCGCCTGCCACCTTGGTGGGCATGAGGAAGCTGGGGGCCAGGGGCACAATGGTGGCCAGGTCATCGTCCAAATAGGGGCTGCCAGCGGGGTTCACCCGGATAATGAGGGGTGTGCCGCTAAAATTGAGCGACTGGATGGCGCGCCGCACCAAACGCCGGGCGCTGTCCTTTTCCTTGACAGCCACCGCGTCTTCCAGGTCCAGAATCAAAGCGTCCGTGCCATGGATGTCCGCGTTTTGCAGCATGGCGGGGTTGTTGCCGGGGATAAAAAGCAGGGAACGAATCATCCTTCCACCTCCGCTGCGCGTGCCAGCGCTGTTTCAACCCGGGCTTTGAGGGTGCAGGAAAGGGCGCCCCGGTCATTCACCCGGATGGTGCCGCCGGTGATGCCCAATTCCTGGGCCACCTCCTCCACCGCCTGGCGGATGGCCGGGCCAAACTGGGGTAGCACCACCGATTCCACCTCAATCACAAGCGCCCCCTCCCCAGGGGACACCATCACCATGGCATCGCTGGATTCCAATGTGCCCGCCACCGCAGGCCTGAGAATATTCATATGTCTCCCTCCCGCATATTGCTATATTGTGCTATATGAAGTATAGAGGAATATCAATGGGCGGTCAAGGCGGGGGAAGAGGAGAAAAATGGCGTAAAACATTGACAAATCGGGGCGGCTGCTCTAAAATCATAATAGTGAAAAAATAAATTTGAATATAGCCGGGAATCCGGCAAATATAATAAGGGAGGGAACTAAGCCATGACTGAACAGGGTGCAAGAGGCGGCATCTGGAACTACAAGTTGTATGGACTGCCATTTCCCTACTTCCTGCTGATCGCTGTGGTGGTGCTGGCGGCAACATTCCTTGGGGTGCTGCCATCCGGCATGGCCGGCGGCTTTGCGCTGATGATTGTGCTGGGCACCATCCTCAACGAAATTGGGGAGAAAACCCCCATTGTACGCAGTTACCTGGGGGGCGGCGCCATCATCATCATCTTTGGCGTGGGCCTGATGCACTACTTCAAGCTTTTCCCGGAATATGTGGTGAAAAGCATCGATGATTTCTTCAAGCCCACCGGTGCCTTCCTTGATTTCTACATCGCGGCGCTGATCACCGGCTCCATCCTGGGCATGAACAGAAAGCTGCTGGTAAAGGCAGCGGCGCGCTATTTCCCCGCCATCTTCGGCTGCATCGCGCTGTCCTTCCTGTTTGCGGCGGTCATTGGGGCCATCACCGGCTATGGCGTGGTGAAAACGCTGTTGCTTATCGCGCTGCCCATCATCGGCGGCGGCATGGGGGCAGGTGCTGTGCCCCTTTCAAAAATCTTCGAATCCGGCGGGTCCATGACAGCGACGGAAGCGATTTCCATCATGACCCCGGCGGTGGCTATCGGCAATGCCCTGTCCATCGTGATGGGCGGTCTGATTGTGAAGATGGTTACCTCGAAAAAATGGAATGGCCAGGGACAACTCATTGCCCGGGGGGTTGACCCGCGGGAAATGGAAGTCTCTGATGACATGAAAGCCGCCCGGGAGCGGATTGACCTGGGCCAGATGGGCATTGGCTTGCTGGTTTCCACCACCTTCTTCGCCTTTGGCCAGGTGGTGGCGCTGGGCTGGAAGGCCCTGGGCACTGGCATCAGCATCCACGCCTATGCCTGGATGATTATCACAGTGGCTATTTTCAAGATTTTCAAGATTCTGCCCGAGAAGTATGAGGTGGCCTGCTACCAGTGGTTCCAATTCGTCATGAAAAACCTGACCGGGGCCTTGCTGGTGGGGATTGGCCTGTGTTACCTTAGCTTGGACACGGTCATCAACTCCTTCAGCCTCACCTACCTGGTGCTCTGCCTGGTGACGGTCATCGGCGCTTTCCTGGGGGCGGCCTTGGTGGGCAAGTTGGTAGGCTTCTACCCAGTTGAAGCCGGCATCACGGCAGGCTTGTGTATGTCCAACATGGGCGGCACAGGGGACGTAGCGGTGCTTTCCGCTGCCAACCGCATGGAGCTGATGCCCTTCGCGCAGATTTCCTCCCGCCTGGGTGGCGCCATCATCCTGATCATCGGCAGCGTCATGCTGTCCCTTCTGGGGAATCTGCTGTAGCAAGTCCCCGAGTTTATTCCGCCTCCGCCTGCTGATAAAACCGGCAGGCGGAGGCCTCTGTCATCCAAAAACAATGCGGAGGAAGCAACATGAACTTCGCCCTGTCCATCGCCACGGTGTTCCCGATTTTTGTTTATCTGTTGATGGGAATCGGGCTGCGCCGCCTGCGCCGCATCAGCGACGGGACGCTCAGCGAACTCAACCGCATCACCTTCAGCTTTTTCTTCCCCTTTGTGATGTTCAGCAACATCTATAAAACCAGCATCGATACGGTGCTCAACCCCGGGTTTATCATCACCATGGCGGTGCTGGTGCTGATTGTGTCCCTGATCTGTGTACTTGTGCTGCCGCGCTACATCAAGGAAAAGCCAGTCCTGGGCAGTGTGGTTCAGGGGATTATCCGGGGCAACTCCATCCTTTTCGCGCTGCCGGTGGTGTCGGTAATCAGCGGGCCTGAGCAGACAGGCCTGGTATCTTTGTGCATCGCCATCATCGTGCCCATGTATAACATCATTTGCGTGCTGATTCTGGAAAGCATGAGGGGTCAGCGCATGAAGGCCAGCGTTATCACTCGGAACCTGCTGAAAAATCCTGTCATTCTAGGAGCCTTGGCAGGGCTTTTGGTCAAGCTGCTGGACATCCGTTTTTTCCCCGCCATGGAGCAGGTGATTTTTGACCTCGCCCGCATGGTGACGCCGCTGGCCTTGATTATGTTGGGGGCAGGACTCCGGTTTTCTGACACGCTGCACTATCGCCGGGAGTTGACGCTGGTGTGTGTTGCCAAACTGGTTCTGGTGCCGCTATTGTTTGTGACAGTGACGCTGCTGCTGGGCTACCGGGGGGTGTCTGTCACCACTGCCATGGCCCTGAGCTTTGTGCCCACAGCCGTTTCCACCTTTGTGATGGCCCAGGAAATGGAGGCGGATGCTGTTTTGGCCGGGCAGATTGTGGCCATTTCCTCAGTCATGAGCATCCTGACCGTGTTCCTCTGGGTGTTGATATTGGGCAGTCTGGGACTAATCGCATGAAGGGAAGAGGCAGATGACAACATGCCAGCATGACGCTTGCCATAGGAGAGAGATGCCCTTTCAGGAGGTGCTCACCATGCATGTGCGGGCGATTTCAGGTGAGCACCGGGTGCAAGCCCTGGGAGAGGTGATTCAGGCGTCCGTGTGCCAGGCCTGCCTGGCTGACTACATCGCCCGGAAAACGGACGAAAAGCGGATGAAGCGGCAGCTGCTGGTGCGCCATGGGCTCATCAGCCTGACGGGGGCAGGACTGCTGCTATTAACTCAGGTGCCTGCCATAGGGCGCGCCACCCTCTTGCCCGGTGTTTTCGTGTTGGGATTTGGGCTGATTGGCTATTTCAAGGCGTTGAAAGATGGTAGAGAACGCCTGAAGCGCCTGGCCGCAATGGATGAAGCCGGCAAACAGCAGACTTTGCTGCCCGCCTTTATCCGTCACCAACTGCCGGGTAAGGCCGGTGAAAACGACCTGAGCTATATCCCCCTCACCGACAGCCTGGCAGGACTCGACCTCCCCGCCCTCATGAGCCGCTATGGTTTGCTAAAGGACATCGCCCAGCAGCTGAAGGATCGGCAGGGATGAGAGAGGCTGCAGCATTTTGATGCTATGCTGCAGCCCCGTAGAATTAATCCTTATTTAAATTTTGTTTACTTCTGATAATTCACATAAAATGCCGCTGCGGCTTTGAAGCAGTTGCGCACCAGCTGACTGCTGAACGTACCCTGCTCGGTGGCGCCGGTATAGATGATGCTGGTACCGGTAATCACAGGGCCATCTTCGCTGCTTTCTTTCTCTATTTCCAGGGTCAGCACCAAGCCATCCATGAACGTGTCAAACACATCTTCCTGACTGATCACAACGGATTTATAGGCATCGATTTTGTCGTCCGGCACTTTGAAATACTCTGTGCGCTTGGTGCCATCCCGCAGGATGCTCCAGGTATCCACCTGGTTTGTGGCTTTATCCACCACAATGATCATGGTGAAGGCGCTGGGCTCAGAGGCTGTCCAGCCGGTGCCCGCAGAGCCGGTGTATGCAAATTTGAGCGCACTTCGCACTTTCATTGCCACCACCTGGGTGCCGTCTTCAGCTGTGCCTTCCGCTGCAAATAAAATGCTTCCTTCGGTCTTTTCGTCAGTTTCATACTGGCTTGTAATCGCCTTATATTCAGCCGGATAGACGGCCTGCAGGTCGGCAATGTGGGAGCCTTCCTGGTCGGCTGAATAGCCATAGGTTTTCCATGCATAGTTTGAGGCGGTGCGGACAGCATAAAGAACGGCCTGGCTGGTGGCAGTTGCGCCTGCTACCACATCCACTTCCATTTGGGGCGACGCAGCCTGGCCCACATAGGCCTGGTTCAGATATTCCTGGGTAATCTGGGTGTCAAAGCCGGGTGTCTGCGCTTTGGAGGAGACAACCTCGGCTAATTTGATCAGCCCGTCTTTGCCAATTTCCACCCGCACGGTCATGGACGGGTTTTCGTCCATGTGGTAGCCATAGTAGCCCTCGGCTTCCAAGATAACCCCTGTTTTGGTTCTTTTGTCATTAATGACAGTGCCAAAGTCCTCATACACAGCATTTGTTTGGTTCACCTGGCTGGCGGATGCAGATAGCACCAGCGCCATGGCCAGAATCAGAGATAATACAGCGGTTCTTTTCATTGACCCTCCTGATGAAAAAGGCTGCGCCGTGCTTGCTATCAAGACCGGCGCAGCCAGCATATGGGTGATGTTTATTTGGTTTCGCTCCAGATAATCCAGTTGTCCGGGAACTCTTTGTTGGTGAGGCCGGTTTCAACCGTATCGTCCAGGGAGCCGATGACCACGGCGCAGACAAACTTCATGTTTTCTGTGCTGTGGGCTTCGTGGGTGCTGCCCATGACATAGGTGGTGTCCTTGATGTATTTTGAGACATCCAGGCCCGGGTCGCCGTTGTTGAAGCCGTTGGCGCCGGGAAGGGCGGGGGTCATGAACATATGGGTGCCGTAGCCCATGGCGATGGCGGCCACGTTGAGGTAACCGGTGACGATGCCGGCGTCATAGTAGCCGCGGTCAGGCTGGAAGCCATTGCTTGTGTCGGTGCGCACATCTTCCCGGAGGAGACGCTCGCTGAGCACCAGCACGGTTACGGTGCCTTCAGAGGTGGCCTTGCCGTATTTGTCGCCGATGATGGCCAGCTGCTCAGCAGGATCGGTCACAGCAACCATGTACCAGTCGGATTTGCCGCCGGAGGTGACGGCCAGAGACGCCATGTGAAGGATGGTTTTCAGCTCTTCTTCAGTGGGGGCGCCGGATTTGTCGGCGATAAAGCCGCCAGCGGTGCCGCCTTCTTTGCCCAGGGTATCGTTGGTGATGGTGCGCCACACGCCTTCTTCTTCAAACCAGGTGGGGAATTTTTTGGCATCAAACTCTGCCGCGCCAGCAATCAGGGGCAGCATCAGGGCCAGAAACAGAACGAACGCCAGGGTTCTCTTCATAAGAGGTCCTCCTTAATTTGTTTACATTGTGTATTCTATGTGAAATAATGTATCAAGTCAATACGCGGGGGCCTATCCGCGCATGGCTTTTTGGGGAGGGAAATGTGAGAAAATTTTCTGTGCTGATAGCGCTTTTGATGTTGCTTTTGGCTGGTGAATCCAGCGCCCAGCCGGGACATGAGGTGCCTTTGCACTATGCCAGTAAACGGTATTCTGCCACGGGATATTTCGCTACCGTCAGCACGTTGAGCATTTATGAGGATTTGTCAAACCCGGAGACGGTTGAAAAAATCAGTCAAACATGGCAGGAGGTTAAAGACATCCTGGCGCGGGTAGAGCAGCGTGTGTCTGTCATGATCCCGGGCTCTGACATCGCTCAATATAATGCATTAAAATACAAAGAAGCGGTTGCTGTCAGCGAGGAAACCGTCACCTTGGTTGAACTTGCCCGCACCATGCATCAAAAAACAGAAGGTTATTACGATCCAACAGTGTTTCCCCTGGTGGATCTTTGGGGTTTTTCCCCCCGCTTTACTTACAGCCGGGAGAAAGTGATGCCCTATGACCGGGATGCTGAAGGGGGTTTTTTGCCTCTGCCTGATAACCGCTATATTGAAGCGCTTAAGAAGCTGGTTTGGATGGATGGTGTCCAGGTGGAGGGGAACGCCCGGGAGGGCTATTATCTGCGGAAGATGACGCCGCCAGTGACCGTTGACGGGGTGGTTTATCAGGCGCAGATTGACCTGGGCGGCATTGCCAAAGGCTATGTGACCGATTTGGTGAGCGAACTGCTGCAAAAGAAGGGCTTCCATTATGGATATTTTTCCTCTGGCACCAGCAGCATGCGTTTGATGAAATCGGCCTCTTTCAGCGCGAAACAAGCGCAAGACAACCGATATCATCTGGAAATAAGAAAACCCAGAGAAACAAGCGTTTCAAACGGGGCATATGCCACCGTTGCAGTTCGCGATGAGGCCCTCTCCAGCAGCGGGGATTATGATAACAATTACATGATCGATGGGGCTATCTATTCCCATTTGATCAATCCTTTCACCGGCTATCCGGTGAACACGCCCTCGGAGGGGGTTCAGCAGGGCATCAGCACGGTGACGCTGCTGAGCGGCAGCGCGGCAGAGGACGATGCCTATACAACCGCCCTATGTCTGATGGGGCCAGAGAAGGCGTTAAAATATTTTAACGCCCATCTGAAAGACCGGCAGATTGCCATGGTCTATTTCCGCCATGATCAGCAACAGTATGATGTTGTCAGCAATATCTCTTTAGACCAACTCATCATTGATGACCCGGCATATTTGCTGGCAAGCAGGATCAATCATGATGGAAGCATCGAATATACCGGGAAGCTATTTCAATAAAACTACACACTTGCCAGGTTCATCCCCGCTGGGCTTGACTCATCCTCATGGGGCAAATGACGCTGGTGAATCAGATACCAGACAAACATCATGGTACCCCGAAGTGCCGCTGACAGCGTGATGCCCAGCCAGAAGCCGTTGAGGCCGATTTGCTGCGCCAGGGCCCAGCACAGCAAGGGACGGATGAGGTTGGAGGAGATGCTGGAAACGCTGGGGGGCAGCGTTTTGCCCATGCCCCGGAAGGTGCCGGCACAGGTGCCTTCCAGCGCCATAAACAGCTGGCATCCCGCCAGGATGAACAGGTATTCCCCGCCCATGTCCACCAATTCCGGCGGTTCTCTCAGGAAGAGCGAGAAAAGAAAACGCCCGCCAAAGACCAATAGCAGGGTCACCACCGACATCCAGGCCAGCATGGCGCTTAGCGAAATGCGAAAGCCCCGCCGGATGCGCGCCCATTTGCGCGCGCCGTAATTCTGCCCCATAAAGGCAGCGACGCCTGAGGAAAAACCACCGCCAATCAGCCAGGAGAGGGATTCAATCTGTGTGCCCACCCGCTGCACGGCCACGGCATTGGCACCATAACTGGAGGACACCATGCCCGTTACCACCATGGCCAGCATGGTGAAAGCCGCGCTTTCAAGGGACACCGGCACGCTCCAGGAGAGGATCTGGCGGATGCGGGCTTTGCAGAAGCGGCCAAACACACGGAAATGCTCAAAGGGGCGCGTGGGGTGCCGCTTGGCAAAATACACCAGCATCAGGCAAACGATGATTTGGGCGATGATGGTGGCGATGGCGGCCCCCCGGATGCCCCAGCCCCAGCCCAGAATCATCAGAGGATCCAGGATCATGTTGGCCACCAGGCCCATGGCGTTGGCCCAGAAGCCCAGGCGGGAGTTGCCAGCACCATTGAAACTGCCGGTGATGGCGGCAGAAGCATAGGTGAAGGGGATACCGATGCCGGCGATGCGCAGATAGTCACAGGCGCCTTGAAACACATCCGCTTCCTTCACCTGAAGGAGGGACACCAGGGGGCCGGCCAGCGTCATCAGCACCAGGCCGTACAGCGCGCCCAGCACCAGGCCGATGCGGGTGGCCTCCTGGGAAAAGCCCTGGGCGGCAGCCTTATCCCCGCTGCCCAGGTTCTGGGAAACGCCGATCTCCGCCCCAATGCGCCCGGTCACCATCAGGGCCATGCCCAACCACAAAAACATGCCTGCCAGCCCGCTGGCGGCCACCGCCGTCACCGAATGCTCCATGCGCCCCAGCCAGAACATGTCGGTGAGGTTGTAGGTCATCTGCAAAAGCTGGGTGCCCATGATGGGCATGGCCACCAGGAGAATTTTCTTCAGGATGCTGCCCTGGGTCAGGTCGTTGGCGTGTGCTGTCATGGTGATCCTTCACTCTTCCTGCGCTGTTTTTCCCAGTATGATTGGGCTGGGAAGCGCTGTCAAGGGAGTGTAAGCCAGAAAAAGGACATATATGGAAGTCGGGTTGAGGTATTAACACACTGCCTCAGCTGCTCTCTGCGCCTTTTGCGGCGCGGGGGGTGTTTACAGGCATTTCATAAGGGTATATTTCAATTAGCGTGTTGTGCGCTAAGTGAGAAAGGTGGAAAGAGCATGTCAGTCATTGAGATTACAAAAGACAATTTTGAAAAGGAAGTCCTCCAGTCGGACAAGCCGGTTTTGGTTGATTTTTGGGCGGCCTGGTGCGGCCCCTGCCGCATGGTGAGCCCTGTGGTGGAAGAGATTGCCAAGGAGCATCCGGAAATCAAGGTGGTCAAGATCAACGTGGACCAGGAGCAGGAACTGGCCAGGCGCTACCGCATCATGTCCATCCCCTCCCTGTATGTGTTCAAAAACGGCGAGGTGGCCAACAAGACCATCGGCGCTGTGCCCAAGCAGAACATCCTGTCGATGTTGGACTAAATCCGGCGGAACAGCCATAAAAAGCGGCGAGCGAGGCCGCTTTTTTGTGTTATGATAGAGACAAATCAGAAATATTGCGGGAGGAGAAAATATGCTGTACTGCCTTCAATGCCGTGAACTGATGGATGCACCCTGCCCCACCCGCCGCCATGAGACCCGGGACCCCCAGCCTGATGACCAGGTGCTCTTGTTCCGGGGGGACAGCATCCAGGCGGGCATCATGGAGGCGATGCTGAGGGACGAAGGCCTCCCATTTTTGAAGGAGGGACGGCTGGGTGCTGGCATGGCCACCTGGGCGGGGGAGATGCTGGAGTATTACAGCATCTATGTGCCCTACGCGCTGTATGACAAGGCCAATGAGCTGGCTTTGGTGCTGAAGGAAGCGCCGGTGGTGTTTGAAGGGGAAGACGAGGCCTGATTACAGGGGGCTGGCGCCTTTTAGCAGCCTGAAATCATTGCGGTCAAAAGCGATAAGGCCTTCTTTGGCCATGTTGCCCATTTCCCGGCTCAGGGCGCTGCGGTCCACCCCCAGGTAATCGGCCAGGGCCTGGCGGTTGAAGGGGATGGAGAAGCGGTCGCTGCCAATTTCCTGGGCCTGGCGGGAGAGGTAGGACATGAGCTTTTCCCGGGTCGTGCGCTGGGTGGAATCCTCGATTTTGGAGAGGAGCTTGCGGTGGTCATCCATGAAGATGTCCAGCATGTTGCGGATAAGCCGGGCTTTGAGCTGGCAGCGGTCACAGCCCTGGGTGAGGAGGCGGCCGGTATTAAGAAGCAAGGCTTCGGTTTTTTCAGCTGCCTGGATGGAGATGGGCAGGGGCTGGTTGAAGCCGTCGGTGAATGCCTCCACCAGCAGTTCCCCCGGCCCCACGATGGACAGCACCGAGCGGTTGCCCCAGTAATCCTCCCGGATTACCAGGGCGGAGCCTGAGAGCACCAGGCCGGTTTCCCCGGCGGGGCTGCCCGCGCTAAGGAGAAAATCCCCCTTTTGATAGCGGCGTTCCCGGGCGGCCAGACAGCCCAGGGCTTGCACCGTTTCCCGGTCACTCATGCCATGGAAGAGACGGCACTTTTTTAACTGGATGAGCTCCATAGAGCCTCCCTTGTTGCAAATGCAACATACAATTTGTGTGTATTGTGATATATTATGTTAGGTAAGTCAAGCTGATACAATCAAGGAGGAAGGAAATAGTTGATGGATACCGCGATGTTCTGTTACCAGTGTGAGCAAACGGTGGGCGGCAAGGCCTGCACCGGCAAGATGGGGGTGTGCGGCAAGGACGCTGTGACATCCAACCGTCAGGACGACCTGGCCCGTGCCCTGATTGGCCTGGCATCGGCCGCTGGCGGCAAAAGCGCCGGGGAAGCCAATGACCTGCTGATGCTGGAAGGGATTTTTACTGGCATCACCAATGTGAACTTTGACGAGACCACCGTCAAGGCCATGACCGAACAGGTGGAGGAAGCGGCCCGTGCCCTGGGCCAGGTGCCGGAGAAGATCATGCTGCCCTGGGAAGACGCGGATGAGGACATCGCTTCCCTGAAAGCGCTGGTGCTGCTGGGCCTGCGGGGTATGGCGGCCTATGCTCACCACGCCTGGGTACAGGGCCAGAAAGACCCTGTGGTGACCTCTTTCTTCTATGAAGCCCTGGCTGCCCTGAACCAGCCGGGTGACCTGGCCCACTGGCTGAAAATGGTGGACCGGACGGGCGAGGTGAACCTGGCCTGCATGGCGCTGTTGGACAAGGCCAACACCGGCAGCTACGGCACGCCCAAGCCCGTGGTGGTGCCCCTCACCATTGAAAAAGGCCCCTTCATCGTGATCAGCGGCCATGACCTGCGGGATTTGAAACTGCTGCTGGAGCAGACTGAGGGCAAGGGCATCAACATTTACACCCACGGCGAGATGCTGCCTGCCCACGGCTATCCGGAACTCAAAAAGCACAGCCACCTGAAGGGCAACTTCGGCACCGCCTGGCAGAACCAGCAGAAGGAATTCAAGGACATTCCGGGCCCGGTGCTCTTCACCACCAACTGCATCATGCCGGTGAAGGACAGCTACCGCGACCGCATTTTCACCACCGCTGTGGTGCGCTACCCCGGCATGACGCACATCGGCGAGGACAAGGACTTTAGCCCCGTCATTGAAAAAGCGCTGGCCCTGGGCGGCTACCCTGAGGACAGGGAAATGACCGGCATCAACGGCGGCAACACCATGACCACCGGCTTTGGCCATGGCACGGTGCTGAGCGTGGCCCCGGCCATCATCGACGCGGTGAAAGCGGGGGAAATCAGCCACTTCTTCCTGGTGGGCGGCTGTGATGGCGCCAAGCCCGGCCGCAACTACTACACCGATTTTGTGAAAGCCACGCCTAAGGATTCCATCATCCTGACGGTGGCCTGCGGCAAGTTCCGCTTTAACGACCTGGACCTGGGCACCCTGAAGAGCCTGCCCCGCATCCTTGACATGGGCCAGTGCAACGACTCCTACTCCGCCATCCGGGTGGCAGTGGCGCTGGCGGAAGCCTTTGAGTGCGGGGTGAACGACCTGCCCTTGTCCATCGTCCTGTCCTGGTACGAGCAGAAGGCTGTGTGCGTGCTGCTGACGCTGCTCCACCTGGGCATCAGGAACATCCTGCTTGGGCCGACCCTCCCCGCCTTTGTGAGCCCCAATGTGCTCAAGGTGCTGGTGGAGAACTACAACATCGGGCCTATTTCAACCCCTGAACAGGACTTGGAGAAGCTGCTGGCCAAATAAGGCCTGTTGAGTAAAAGTATAATCAGGAAGGTATCGGAGGGCGGAGCCCTCTGATGGAAATCCGCCCCAGCGACATGTGCGGTGGGGCGGAATGCCTTGCGTAGCAAGGGTTTCCTTGCCATCTGCCGCCCGGGAACGAAGTGAGAGGCGGATGGCCCATCGTTCTTCTTAATCCCTCAAAAAACCGCAGTTTTTTGAGGGTGTCTTTGACCTGACTGCGCATCTTTGTTATGATGCTGCCAGCTGATCATAGAGGAGGAAAACCATGATTCATCTGAAAAGAATAAACGAGTTCAAAGAAGACGCGGGGACAGTCATCTACCTGATGGGGGAGCAGCGCTATGAACCCGGCGCCAGGACTGCCCTGCCGCAGGAGGTTTTTTCCCGGATGCTGGCGCTGAAACTGGAGGCGGGCAAGGTGGAAAGCCTGACGGCCTTCCAGGGAGAGGCGCTGCGCACAGAGTTGTATGCCCTGTTGCCCAAGGAGGCTGATTATGACGCGCTGGAGGAGATGAGCGCTGAGCTGGTGAAAAAGCTGAAGGCCCTCAAGGCAGGCCCGGTGGCCGTGGTGCTGGGGGATGAGGCCCTGGGGCAACTATCAGGCGCTTTTTATAAGCAGCTGTGGCTCTCAGACGATGGCTTTGCGCACTACAAGACCAGCGGAACCGGCCCCATCAAGCCCAATGAGGAGAAGAAGGATAAGGAAGCCTTCGCGCCGAAGTATACCATTTACCTGCCCGAGGGCCTAAGCCTGGAGGCTGAGGAAGAGACCTGCCGGACAGCCAAACTGTATGCCGATGGCATCCGCACAGCCCG
>CAZSSU010000024.1:0-5548 GCA_964609415.1 uncultured Christensenella sp.
GAAGCTGAAGGATGAAAGCGTCATCGGCAAGGAAGTGGTGATGGGCATCCGCCCCGAAAACCTCAGCGATGATCCTGCCATCGTGGCCGCGCATCCTGATACCACCTTTAAGGTTCATGTGGAAGTGACTGAGCAGATGGGTTCTGAGACTTATCTGTATCTCTCCACCTCAGGCAAAGCGGACAACGTTATCGCCCGGGTAGACCCCCGCACCAAAACCCACATTGGGGACGATATCCAGGTGGCCATGGACACCTCTAGGCTTCACTTCTTCGACAAAGACACTGAGGAGACGCTGCTTAGCCGTTAATCGATTGTAGGATAATAGCGATCGGGAGGGGCCGCAAGGCTCCTCTTTTTCGTTTTTGGATGTCATCGTGAAACGTCGCAAAATTATTACAAGCTTATTAAACAAACTTTGGTATGAATATCTGTTCCTGTGGACAGGAGGCGGGATAAAACGGGGGATAAACCCTGTGGATAAGTCGCGATGAATTTACACAAAATCTTTATTCGGAGGCGAAAAGAGCGGTAAGACAAGGGAAATTGCAGTTTTTTTGTGGATAACCCTGTGGATATTGTGGATAGAATGCATGTTTGCCTTTCATCAAAGCCAGGTGTATATCCATGCCCAGGGAAATGAGGATTGCGCCATGAAAGGGCGCCCGCCAGGAGAACAAATAATCGAATAGATGAATAATAAAACGTGCCATATGGAAGGCGATGATCAATTTCTTTGTGGATATTCACCCACAGATACAGGACAAAGCGACGAAAGCAGAATCAATGAACAAGCCATGTTGTGAGGGATGGTGGGATTTGATATACTCCAGTTGTATGAAATGGGAGGACGGCCTTGATACAGATTATTGCGGTGGGCAAGCTAAAAGAAGCGCATTACCAGCAGGCTGCTGCTGAATACATGAAGCGTTTGGCGCGGTATACGCAGTTATTGGTAAGCGAAGTGGCAGATGATAAGGAGCCGGACCGCACAAACCCAAGCCTGGAAGAAAGGGTGAAGCAGGCGGAGGCGGAGCGCATCCTGAAATTGATCAAGCCCCGTGATCGGGTGGTGGCGCTTTGCATCGATGGAACCCAGGACGACAGCTTAGCCTTCAGTCAGCGTATGAAAAGGCTGCACGAAGCCCCTGAGGACACGGTGTTTATCATCGGCGGATCCCTGGGCTTGGGAGATGCGATTTTAAAGCGGGCAGAGGAGCGGATATCCCTGTCCCGTATGACATATCCTCACCAATTGGCGCGGGTGGTGTTGCTGGAACAGATTTACCGCGCCTACAAGATTCTGGCCAATGAAAGGTATCACAAGTAGTGCGTTTGACTCAACTTCGGCTTCACGACTTCAGAAGTTACCCCCAGGTGACAATTATGCCGCCCGATGGGGTCACTGTGTTTGTGGGCGAAAACGGCGCGGGCAAGACCAACCTGCTGGAGGCCATCCATCTGTGCTGTTTGGGGAAAAGCCATCGCACCCCCTTTGACCGGGACATGATCCGCCTGGGTTGTAAAACCAGTGCGGTTTATGCCAGGGTGCAACGCCACCTGACGCGGGATGAGGTGGGGGTGCGCCTGTTTGCCCAGCAGAATATGCGCAAAACCATTTATGTGAATGGAAAAACAGTGCCCCGCATTGGAGAGTTGATGGGGCACATGACCTGTGTGATGTTTTCACCAGAGGATATGGCGATTGTGAAGGGTGCTCCACAGGTTCGGCGCAGCTTTCTGGACATGCTGCTCTCCCAGTGCCAGCCGGCCTATTTCTATGCCATCCAAACATATCACGCGGCGCTGAAGCAGCGCAATGCGCTCTTAAAAACATTGGCCAAAAGGGGAGGCAACCCCAAGCAACTGGAGGTATGGGACGAGCAACTATCAAAGGCTGCCGCCCCCATTGTGCGCATGCGCCAGGAGGCGGCCCTCACCCTGAGCGATCTGTCAAAAGCGCACTACACCTTTATCTCCGGCCGGGAGCCGGAGGTGTTTGTGCTGCGCTATCAAAGCAGCCTCTCAGGCCCCCAGGATCCCGGACAGATGCTGATGGATCAGCTGGCGGCAGCCAGGGAGGATGATATCAGGCGGCTAACCACCAGCGTTGGCCCCCACCGGGATGACCTGCGCCTGTTATTGTCTGGCCAGGAGATGCGCGGTTTTGCTTCCCAGGGGCAGATGCGCACAGCTGTGCTGGCCATGCGCCTGGCAGAGATCAACATTCTCACCCAGGCGCATAAGGACGCGCCACTATTATTGCTGGACGATGTCTTAAGCGAACTGGACGAAGGCCGCCGGGCCAGGCTGATGGGGCGGCTGGGCAGCATGCAGACGCTGCTCACCACCACGGACCTGGAAACCCTGGGGGGGATTAAACCGGAGTGTATTCTTCAGGTGAAGGACGGCAGCGTGCTCAACCCATAAACCAGTGGCTGGGGATGGCCATGACCCCCTGTCGCCAGGCTTTCAGGAAATCAGCAGCTTCAGGGTACCGTTGACTTGGGTCCTGTTCACAGGCTTTCATCGCCACCTCGTAGAGCTGCGGGGTGGCTTCCCATTGTTTGAGGGAAGGGGCAGCCCGGTTGCCAAAGAAGGTATGGGCCAACATACCCAATTGATAGACATTAACTGACTCGTCTAATTGAGCGCAGGGCACATAAGCTTCCGGTGCCAGGAACCAGGGGGAGCCGGGCAAACGGCCCCGGGTGTTCATGACGGGCATCATCAAAAAATGATCGACGGAGCAGAAAATGGCACGCTCCCGGTCAAAATCAACCAGGATGTTTTGATCAGCGATGCCTGCAGTGATATAGTCACGTTCTGATGCCAGGGTGATAAACTCCGCCAGCCCGTCAAACAGGCCAAAACGCTGGCCAGGCGGCAAGGCGCGCAGGCGGCGCATGTGAATGTCCATGGGGGCCAGGGCGAAGCCCGGAAACCAGGAAAAAACAAGGCCAAAGCCCTGCCTTGTTTCAAAGGCATCCAGCCGCTGGGTTAGGCAGCGGTGGGAGAGAGCCTGGTAAACCTGATCGGCCTGACGCAGTTTTTGGACAGCATGGGAGGGGTCGCCCGCATAGCCCAGGGTAGGTGCCCCCGCGTATTTAATGAAATAGCGCTTGTTGCCTTCCTCAATGCCAAAGCCCAGGTGACCTGAAATCAATTGGTCAAACACGCAGAAAACCCGGCCAAAGCGCGATGTCCAGCTCAGGTCATGGGCGGCTTTCAAGCGCAGCGGCAGGCCGTCGATAAGATATTCCATGTGGCGCCTCCTTTGCTTGCATTCCCGCTGTGGCCTTATTATAATGCCTCTGTAACATAATAAGCAAAGCCATTTGGCAGAAGGATGAGCCATGCAGAAAATCCATGTGGTGGGGCATCGGAACCCGGACACAGACTCTATCGTGTCAGCCCTGGCCTATGCCTACCTCAGAAACCAACTGGGAGACCGGGAATACCAGGCAGCGCGCCTGGGCCCTGTAAGCGATGAGACAGCGCTGTTGCTGGATCGCTTCGGTTTTGAAGCGCCGGAGCAGATTTTCAATGTCCGCACCCAGGTGCGGGATTTGAACTTTGACACCCCGCCCTCCATTGGTTCAGGCGCGGCCCTGGCTCATGCCTGGAGCATTTTTCAGGAGAACAGGGAAATTGGGAGCCTTCCCATCATCACAGAGGAGGGAACGCTCTTTGGCATCCTGTCCCATACGGATATCTTTGACTATGACATCAAAACCATCCAGCACCCGGTGGTGGATGATATCCCATTGTTTAACCTTATTGGGGTGCTGGAAGGCGCCGTCTGCCCGGGGACAGATGAGCGCACGGAGATGGTATCCGGCGAAATCGTCATCGCCCTGCCCCATACCCATATGCACAAAACTGTGCTGCATGAAGACAGCATTGTCATCTGCGGGAACCATCCGGAGGTGATTGAGTACGTTCTGGACCAGGGGGTGCAGGTGCTCATCATCAGCGAGGCAAAGTTCCCGGAGGAGCTGCTGCCCCAGTGCCAAAGCACGCTGGTGATTTCCACTCCTTTTGACGCCTACCGTGCCGCCCGCAGCATCATGCATGCGGTGCCTGTGGGGCGGCTGTGCAGGCGGGACAATATGGTGAGCTTTCACCTGGACGATTACCTGGATGATGTGAAGGAAACCATGCTCCAAAACCGGCACAATGCCTATCCGGTGCTGGATGAACACAACAAGGTGGTGGGCGTCCTCACCCGGTATCAGCTCATCCGCCCCCGGCGCAAGCGCGTGGTGTTGGTGGATCATAACGAGGTGGCCCAGTCAGTGCCCGGCCTTGACCAGGCAGAGATCCTTGAAATCATTGACCATCACCGCCTGGCTGATGTGCAGACCACAACGCCTATCCTGGTGCGCAATGAGCCGATTGGCTCCACCACCGCCATCATCGCCGGGATGTTCCAGGAGCGCGGCATTACGCCATCCCGGAAGCTGGCAGGCCTTATGGCAGCGGCCATTCTGTCAGACACGGTGATGCTGAAGTCACCCACCTGCACGGATAAGGACCGGATGATGGCCGAGAGCATGGCCCGCATAGGACGGGTCACCATCCAGGAACTGGGGGAGGCGATGTTCTCAGCCTCCAACCTGCAGAGCAAAAGCACCCGGGATCTGTTCTTTGGGGATTATAAGGAGTTCCACATCGCTGATCACCTGGTGGGCATTTCGCAGATCACCTGCATCAACTCTGAGGAACTGCTGGAAGCCCGCCTGGCTGATTTTATGAAGCTGATGCAGGACATGAAGAAGGAAAAGGACTATGAGATGGTGCTGCTGATGATTACGGACGTGTTGCGCAGCGGCACTGAGCTGGTCTATGTGGGCAACGAGGCCATGGTGGAGCAGGCCTTTAACGCAGTGGGCAAAAATAGCCATTTCTTCCTGCCCGGTGTCATGAGCAGGAAGAAACAGGTGGTGCCCATGATTTCGCTGATTTGGGGCTAATTTTGCTGAATAAATGATAATCTGGTGAAGTTTCATCATGAAGAGGGAGCCCTGTGACAAGGACTCCCTCTCATGGTTAGTATTCCTTTAATCCGCTGCGTAGGGCAGGATGGCCACAATCTCGTTTTCGATATAAACCAGGTAGTAGAGGTTGGAGCCGCCTGACAGGTAATTGTTGTAGAAATCCTGGGCATCAAGGGCGCGGATGGGGTTTTGCTTAGTGCCATAGTAGAAAAGACAGTTGGGACTGGTATCGTATTTATAGATGTACACGGTATCGTTGTAGTATGTGGAGCGGTTGGTGTTGCCCTGGTAGTTGATGGTGACCAGGTCAGCGCTGATGGCGGCGGTGCCCCCGGCTTTCATGTCAATCTGGGTGATGAAGCCTGCTGACACCCGGGTGCGGTATTCGCTGGGGCGGCGCTGAAGGTAAACCGTATAGGTATTCTGCGTGGTGAGGGCGTTATTCTCATACGCGGACACCACAATCTGAACCGCCTGGGGCTTATCGGTCATATGGATGATCTGCGATTTCTGCCCGCTGGCCACCGGCTGTCCATTGACTGTGATGA
>CAZSSU010000024.1:5558-16530 GCA_964609415.1 uncultured Christensenella sp.
GTGGGGGAAGAAGCAACTGGGGTAAAGGTAATCCTGGATACCCAGTGAGCCACTGTCAACAGATAGGTATTCTGCCAGGGATCAAAACGATCTGGCATCATGATGCCGGTGTTGGGCGCATTATGCGTCAGGCTGACCAGGCGCTCTGGCGGCAGCTGCTGGGGTTGTGCCAGGGCTATGGGCATGAGGGACAGAAGCAGGGCGGCAGCCATCAGGGAAACAATGAGCTTTTTCATGACAATCCCTCCTTTTATCTATCCATAAAACGCGGCATCTGCCGCGTTTCTTGCATCAGGTGCGGATAAAGGCGTCGTAGATGGCCCGCACCGTGCTGTTGAGGTTTTCGTCGTCCACCCCCAGGATGATGGATAGCTCGCTGGGGGCCTGCAGCATGGTGCGGATGCTGATGCCTTGTTCGCTGACAGCGGTGATCAGACGGGCGGTGGTGCCATACTGGCGGAACATGCCCACCCCCACACAGGCGACAAGAGCAATGTGATCCTCGGTATGGATGGTGTCAGGGCGTACCACTTCCTCAATCTCCCGGATGATGGCGTCCTTTTTGGCCTGGAAGGGCTCGCTGGCCACCATCACACACATGGCATCAATGCCGGTGGGCAGATGCTCAAAGTTGATGCCGTGATGTTCAAACACCGTGAGCACCTTGCGGCCAAAGCCCACCTCATCGTTCATGCGGTTTTTTTCAAGCACCACCATGGTAAAGCCCTTTTTGCCAGCGATGCCGGTGACCACGGGGATTTTTGCCTGGGAGCGGTAGGTGATGAGGGTGCCGGGATGAAGGGGGTCTGCCGTGTTGCGGATGCTGGTGGGGATGCCCGCCTTGCGCACCGGGAACACGGCCTCCTCATGCAACACAGTGGCGCCCATGTAGCTGAGTTCCCGCAGCTCCCGATAGGTAAGGGAGGCAATATAATGCGCATCCGGCACGATGCGGGGATCCGCTGCCCGGAAGCCGGTCACATCTGTCCATATTTCCAGTAGCTCTGCGTCAATGGCGCCTGCGATAAGCGCGGCGCTGGTGTCGCTGCCACCCCGGGAGAGAGTGTGGATGTCTCCGCGGCCGTCAGCCCCATAGAAACCTGGAATCACCGCATAAGATAGGGGCAAAAGCGCTTTTCGCACTGCCTCATTGGTGGCTTCTTCATCCAGGCGGTCGTGATAGTGAAATTGGAGAAGCGTTGCCGCGTCCACAAAGGTGTAATCCAGCCATTTGGCCAGCAGCTTAGCGCAGAGGTATTCGCCCCGGCTGACCGTAAAGGCCAGGGAAGCGCCCGCTTCAATGGCCACTTGGATGGTGGCCAGGTCCTCATCCAGGAAACCATCCAGGCCAAGGCCCAGAGAGATGTCCTGATAACGTTGGGCAATCACGTCAAAAACCGGGCTTATGGGCTGATGGATGGACGCCAGCTGGTGGCAAGCGATGAGCAGGTCGGTGATTTTCTGGTCCCCTTCATCCCGTTTGCCGGGCGCGGACACCACCACAAAACGCCGTTCCGGGTCTGTGCTGAGAATACGGCGCACCTGTTCAAATTGCGCCACATCAGACAGGGAAGAGCCGCCAAATTTCGCCACGATCATTGTCAGTACCTCACCATGCGATGTAATGCGTTATTGTAGCGTCCAGCGGCGGCGGCTGTCAAACCCGCTTGGGTGACAAAGGCGATGCGCCTATGGTATACTGAACAGGAAATATACACTGGGCATGGGCCTGTTTTGAAAGGGATTATGAAGCGGCTGAGCAGATCACAACGGAAGATGGTGCTGAATGCCGCTTTTATTTTGGGAACCCTGTTGTTGATGCTTTACCTCATCAGCCAAGCCGGGGACCTGGGGGAGATGGCCCAGGCTTTCCAGACGATCAAACCCCTGTGGCTCCTGGGGGCTCTGGGTTGCTTTTCCATGCATGTGCTGCTGGAAGGCATAGCGGTTCACCGGTTTTTCCGCTATCAGGGGGTGAAAATCAGCCTGGGCTCCTGTGAGCTGGTGGGCTTGATTGGCATCTTCTATTCCAACATCACCCCGGCTGCTACCGGGGGGCAGCCCATGCAGGTGTTTGCGCTCAAAAAGCGGGGGGTGGCGCCAGGCGTTGCCAGCTCTGCGCTGGCGGTGAAGTTCTTTTGCTGGCAGTGTGCGCTGCTGTTGATTGGTGCCCTGTTTTGGATTTTCCATGGCAGTTTCATTTATCAGGTGCTGGGGAAAGGTATCTGGCTGGTGGCGCTGGGCTTTTTTTTGAACTCCTTGATGGTAGCCGCTGTTATCATGCTGGCCATCAGCCGCAACCTGGTACGGGCTGTTATCGTCTTCTTCGTCAACCTTGCCCATAAACTGAAGCTGATCAAGGATGTGGCCAAAACCTCATCCAAATGGGACGCAGCGCTGAATGATTTTCATGCCAGCGTGGAAATTCTGACCACCAGGCCCTGGCAGTTTCTGTCGTTATTTGCATTGGCGCTGGTTCAGGTGATGGCGCTGATGAGCGTGATTTATTTTGTCTACCGGGGATTTGGACTGAGTGAAACGCCATATAACAAGCTGCTGACAGTGCAGCTGCTGCTCTACATCACCGCTTCCTTTACCCCGCTGCCTGGCGCTTCAGGGGCCCAGGAGGGCGGCTTTTATCTGTTCTTTAAGCCTTTCTTCCCGGAAGGCGCCTTGCTGGCAGCGCTTTTGGTGTGGCGCTTCATTACCTATTATCTGTTTATTATCGTGGGTTTCTTCGCCGTTATTATCGATCAGACCTATTCGGCACGATTAAGAAAAAAGAGGCAGGCTGTGATGCCGCCTCAGGAAGATTCAGAAAAACCTTAGCCTACATCTCAAGCAGCCTGGCAGCGTCTGCGATTTCCAGATCACGGGCACCGGCCAGGCTTTCCAGATGATGGGTGAGTTCGTGTTTCAGGACATCCATGATCAAGGCTCTGCTCCTGTCATCATCCGCCAGATCGGGATAAACCCGCATGAAGGAGCCATAGAACAGCACGATGCCCCGGCCCATGCTGTAACTGGCGCGGTATTCACCCAGGGTAAAGGCAGGGATGCCTGAGGCTGTATGGGGGTTGAGCTTCTGTCCTTCCACCACGCCAATACCCAGGTTCAACTCCTGGAACACCGCTTCCGGCAGCAGGCTTGCCGCCTCTTCCAGGAGACGGGTAAACTGGTCGATGCTGAGTTTCATTTTCCACTTTCCGCCTTTTGGCCCATCCTTGTACCAGGGACAAGCATATGGTACCATTCTACCGCAAGAAAAGCACGGTAAACAGGGGAGGAAGCCTTGAAAACATTGATTTGTGCCCACCGGGGGGCATCGGGATACGCACCGGAGAACACGCTGGAAGCCTTTGCGCTGGCAAAAGACCTAGGCGCTGAGGCAGTGGAGCTGGATGTGCACCTGAGCCGTGACCGCGAGCTGGTGGTAGCCCACGATGAACGGATTGACCGGGTGTCAAACGGCACCGGCTATATCGGCCAGCTGTCGCTGAAGGACATTAAAAAGCACCTGTTCAACGCCACTCACCCGGAGTATCTGGAAGCCAGGGCTCCCACTTTAGAAGAGGTGTTTGACCTGCTGGCGGATACCAATCTCATCATCAACGTGGAGCTTAAAAACAGCCGTATGCCTTATGAAGGCATGGAGGAGCGCTGTATCAGCCTGGCGGCGAAAAAGGGGATGACGGAGCGGGTGATATACTCCTCCTTTAACCATCGTTCTCTCCTTAGGGTAAAGGAGATAAACCCTGCTGCTGTCTGCGGGCTGCTCTATGATTGCTGCATGATAGACCCCTGGGATTATGCCAGGAAGCTGGGCATTGAAGCGCTGCATCCCCATTATTCAGAGCTGCTTCTTAACCCCACAGAGTGCGAGGAGGCGCACGGGGCGGGGCTTCAGGTGAACACATGGACGGTGAATGATGACCGGGACATGAAAAAAATAATCCTGATGGGGGCTGATATGCTGATCACCAACTACCCTGACCGTGCCCTCGCTGTCAGGGACGCTTAAGGCGGGTTTGACGCACTATATCAAGGCATGGTAAAATCCAGGAAACACAAGGAACAGTGAGGTTTTTTAGATGGCTGGTCATTCCAAATGGGCTAATATCAAGCATAAAAAAGGCAAGGCAGACGCGCAGCGCGGGAAGATTTTCACGAAAATCGGGCGCGAAATTGCCATTGCTGTCAGAGAAGGCGGTGCCGATCCGGAGTCTAATGGCAAGCTTAGGGATGTGATTGCAAAGGCAAAAGCCAGCAACATGCCCAATGACAACATCAACCGGAGCATCAAGAAGGCAGCCGGCGAAAGCGAAAGCGTCAACTATGAGGAGATCATCTATGAAGGGTACGCGCCAGGCGGTGTGGCCATCATGGCTGAAATCGTCACCGATAACCGCAACCGCACCGCTTCTGATGTGCGCCACATTTTCGATAAAAACGGCGGTGCCCTGGGCACCACCAATTCCGTCAGCTATATGTTTGACTTGAAAGGCTTAATCCTGATTGAGCAGGCACCGGGTCTTGATGAGGATGAGGTGCTGATGAACGCACTGGAGGCTGGCGCTGAGGATGTGGAGGTTACTGAAGAAGCATTTGAGATTTACACCGCACCCAATGATTTTTCTGCTGTCCGGGAGAAGCTGGAAAATGCAGGCTATACCTTCCTTTCCGCGGAGCGTCCCCGCATTCCCCAGACCATGGTGGAAGTGAGTGATGAGGAAACCCTCCAGAAGGTGCAGAAGTTGCTTGATATGCTGGAAGATAATGACGATGTGATGAACGTTTACCACAACGCGGATTTGCCTGAGGAAGAAGAGGAGGAATAAGCCTTTTCTCTTTCTCTCATTTAAAACGCCCATGTCATGCTGGATGACATGGGCGTTTTGTTTTAAGGCTTAATCAGCGCTTGGGCTGGACATCGACCACGGGGCTCCAGTCCTTCACAGGCAGGTGCTGCATGGAAGCGGGCAGACGGCCCGGGTTTACCAGGACAAAGCCAAAGTCGCAGTTCAGGTTGCGTCCGCCGCTGGGGACCAGGATGTTGTCTGCACGTCCGGCATTGTTCTGCGCCGGGAGGATCACACTGGCCACCAGGGGGAACTGGGTTTGGACGATGGTGGGCTTGAGTTCAGCCGGCATGGTCACCACCACGGTGTAGTTGCCGGGGAAGAGATCGCTCACCAGGTAACGCCCGTAGGCATCGGTGGTGGTTTGGGTGATCAGCTGGTCATACTGGTATAGCGCAATGCCAATATCCGGAACGCCAGGCTCCCCGGCATCTTGCATGCCGTTGCCATTCAGGTCCAGCCAGGCCATGTCGCCCAGCTTGCCCACAGCGCCGATGCCGATATCCTGCCCGGATTTCTTCTCGCCCATCACCAGGGTAATGAGGCTGCTGTCACCGCCTGTGGGGGAGGAGTCGGAGGTAATGAGGCTGGGGCGCTGGGCGGTGTCCAGGCTGCGGGCAAAGCGGTAATGCTCGGGCAGCTGGGAGGCGAGGGTGTATTCACCCGGATAGAGCTTATCAAAGGCATAGCTGCCATCTGGCGCAGTGGTGGCCGTGGCGACGGATTCGCCCTTGCTGTTTTTTAGGGTAATGCCAAGGCCTTCTACGCTGGTGGTGGAGCCATCCATGTTCCACACAGCCCCTGTGATGTCACCATACTGGACAAAGCCCAGGTTGAGCTGGGGGTTTTCCCCGGTGAGTGAAGCAGCGACTGACCACTGGCCGCCTTCCTGAACCGCGCCCTGAGGCAGGGTGAGGAGGTGATCTTCCGGCAGGGTGGCCAGCACCTGGTATTCTCCTGGGAAGACAGCGGGCAGAGAAAAGCTGCCATTGGTTGCGGTGTCCAGGGTGTATTCTGAGCCGGTGGCGCTGTGGCGGATCATCACCTGAGCGGCGTAAGGCGCATCGGTAACCGGGTCAAAAGCGCCATTCATGTTGTTGTCATAAAAGGCGGTGCCGGAGATGGCAACGGGCTTGATAGCGGCAATCAGGTTGCCTTCCTTTACATCGCCCATGGCGAAGTCAATCTCCTGGCTGGATGTGCCTGAGAGGTCAGCCTTGACAGGGCTTTGTTCGCTATAAGCAATGGCGAGCCCTTCAGGCAGGGTGACTGTCAGGGCGTAAACCCCTGGGCGGATGCCAGCCAGGCTGAAGGCGCCGTTCTCATCGGAGGTGGCCTGGTGGGTGGTGTCATCACTCGCCTTCAAAAGCACTTGAATGCCAGCCAACTTGCTGTCGCCCTCATCATCCATGCCTGAGAGATTCAAGTCGTTGATGGCGCTGCCGGATAAGAGGCCGGTTTTCACCGCGAAGACCGCGTCAGCCGCGCGAACTTCCCCAGCCGCGATATTGAATGCCTCGCTCAGCCAGGCATTTTCTTCCTGCATAGGCTGAGAGAATTTGGCGTGTTCAGGCAGGGTGTAGCGCAGTTTATATGTGCCGGGCAAGGCGCCTTTTAGCGAGAAGGCGCCAGTTTCATCGGTTTTGGCGATGGTGAAGTCGCTCACAGGGTCATTATTTTCATCGGTCAGTTCCACCAGGACGCCTGACAGCCCGCCCAGCGTGCCGCCAAAGCCATCCCGCTCATCGCCCAGTAGCACCTGCCCGTTGACCACACCTGACTTGAAAGCGCCGGCGTCCATGTTCTCAGCCCGCTGGCCGGGGGTCAGGTGGATGGTTTCCATCTCGCCGTATTCGGGGGTTTGGGCGGTGACTTTATTTTCTGTGCCATTGCCAGTCTGGGAAGGGCCGGAGAAGATATAGGGCGATTGGAGCATGACCCGCACCTTGTAATCCCCGGGGAGCAGCGGCGCCAGTTCAAAGGCCCCGGCTTCGTTGGTGGCAGCCTGAGCCGCCACGTTGCCGCTGGCGTCGATGGCCTGCACCGTAAAGCCGGAAAGTGCGCCTTCATCCTGATCCATGATGCCGGAGGTGTTGTTGTCCTCAAACAGGCTGCCCGCAATCACGCTGGGCAGGGTGACGCCAGCCAGCAGGGTGGTTTTTTCGCCGTGGGCGGCGGCAGCTTCAATGGTGATGTCAGAGGAGGCGGTGACGGCAGCAAAGGCATTGCCGCCCTCGCCACCTGAAACGGAGAACACCTGGTCAGCAGGCAATTTGGCCCGCAATGAGAGGTTGCCGCCCCGTACCCGGGGGATAAGGCCCACGCCCTGGGCATCCGTCTGGGTGCTGGCGATGGCCTTGCCGCCTTCCAGCACGTCGATTTCAGCGCCGGCAAAGGGAAGCTCCCCTTCGTCCCTGACGCCGTTGTAGTTGCTGTCGTGGAAGGCAATGACTTCAAGGCTGGTGACGGGCATGACACCTATGGGGGCCACCACAGTGGTCAGCCCTTCTGTGACCGCCTGCCTTAACTCCTGCGTGAGTGCGAAACCATCGTTAAACAAGGAGTCGCCGCCCGGGAGGGTAAACATCTGCCCTTCAGGCAGGGTGGCGGTCAGCACATAGTCTCCGGCCTGCAACAGTGAAAATTCGTACTCAGTCTGCGTGTCAGCGGTGATGGTGCGGGTAACGCCCAAGGCCGGGTTTGTCAGGGTGAGCACCAGGCCGCTGGCCCCGGATTCATCGGCATCTTTGATGCCGTTCATGTTCTGGTCAAACCAGGTGGCGCCGCGCAGGGTGCCGGATTTGACGCCGCCCACACCCAGGCCAATGCTGCCTGTGACGGTGAAGGCGTGTGATTCACCCCGGTTTGATTCGGAGGGATTCACCACATTGTAAAAAGCGCTCACCTTGGCACCCAGGGGGCCAATGATGTAGGGGCTTGGCATGGTGGCAGCAATGCGGTAGGTGCCGGGCGTCAGGTCTGTTATCCTGACATTGCCGTCCTTATCAGTGGTGCCGCTGCCAACAACATAGCTGACGC
Source organism: uncultured Christensenella sp. (assembly GCA_964609415.1). Taxonomy (GTDB): domain Bacteria; phylum Bacillota; class Clostridia; order Christensenellales; family Aristaeellaceae; genus UBA6115. The sequence goes on from CAZSSU010000024.1 coordinate 13,457, forward strand.
CGTCCAGTTCATACAGCACTTCAATGAGCACGTCCCTGATCAGCGGCTCGCTGCTGAAGCGCCCGCCGTTCATATTTTCATCGCCAAAGGCCACCGCACTGATGTAGACGCTTTTGGCGGTGGTTCCGATGGGCTTTGTCACAGCACCCCCATCCAGCTGGAAGGGGAGGGACTTGCTCACCCTGCCAGCGGCTGGCAGCATGGCGCTGCCAGAAGCCTCATAGGGGCCAAAGACAAAGCCCTTGGGGAGCGAGGCGGTCAGCAGATATTCGCCGGGTGCCAGCTGGCCAAACTGATAGGCGCCATCTTCGCCGGTGATGGCACTGGCAACCAGTTTTTCGCTGCCACCCTCCACCAGGTAAAGGGACACCTCCACCTCGTCTAAACGCCGTTCGTTGTCGGTGGGCAAGCCATCCAGGTTAATGTCAACAAAGACGTAGCCAGAGACAGAGGCGGCAGTGCTGGCAAAGGCCGGAAGGGCCAGGCTGATAAGCAGCAGCAGCGCCAGGAGCAGGGCTTTGGGGGCGGACGGTAGCTTCATGTTTTCCTCCGATTGTTTGATTAGCGGATGTGAGTGATTTTCTCCGGGTGTTTGTCGTGGGCGGCCTTGGTGTCATCCGGATGGCCAAGGGCAATGGCGATCACTAGACGGTGGCCTTCCGGGAAATGCAGGGCTTTTTCTAATTCATCCCGGGCATTGCCTGAGAAAGCATCGTGAGGGAGCCCCAGAATCACGCTGCCAAGGCCAAGGGATTCCGCTGCCAGGGCGATGCCATACACCGCGATGCCACAGTCAATCATGGCAAATTGATTGTCAGCGGGAGCAGAAATGAACACCACCGTGGGTGCGTGATAAAAAACCTGGAAGTCAGGGTTGTCATAGCGGGGGCTGCGCTTGGCAGGCTCCCGGGCCAGGGCGACGGTAGCCGCCTCCTGATGTATACGGTTGAGAAGATCAGAATCCTGCACCACAGAAAAATGCCAGGGCTGCTTGTTATTGGCAGAGGGGGAAGCCAAGGCGGCGTCCAGAATGAGATCAAGCTGCTCCTGCGTCAGCTGTTCGCTTGTGTATTTCCGGTGACTGCGGCGCTTTTGGAGAATATCCAGGGGTGTTTGATGCATTTGCTGCACTCCTTTCGCATGGGTGTGGTATCATGGCGGGGGAGGGATAGAATGACTGATTCGCATTGGATGCGTCTTGCGCTTGAATGGGCAGCCCGTGACCCGGACGAGGTGCCGGTGGGCGCTCTCATTGTTAAGGATGATACCCTTTTGTCTGCCGCTCACAACCAGCGGGAGCAGCCGGGGGGAGCCCTTCATCACGCAGAGATGCTGGCCATTGCCCGCGCCCAGGAGGCGACGGGGGACAGGCGCTTATCCGGCTGCACGATGTATGTGAGCCTGGAGCCTTGCCCCATGTGCGCAGGTGCCTTGATTTTATCCCGCGTGTCCCGGGTGGTTTTCGCCGCGTTTGACCAGCAGTATGGTTGCTGCGGCAGCCGCTATGCCCTGCCCATGGATCCGGCGTTTCACCACCGGGTGGCCTGTGAGGGGGGGCTGTTGGCAGAAGAAGCCGAAGCCCTGCTTCAAGCCTTTTTCATCAGGCATAGAGAAAAGGGCCTTATATAAAGACCCTGCGGTAAATTGACAGCACTTTTTCCTTGTCCAGGGGGCAGAAGAAGCCGATCCTGTCAGCGGGATTGTAGGGGGCCTCGTCCGCGAGCGGGATGAGGTCCTCTTCTTTTACGCCAAAGGCCTTTAGAGAATTAGGCAAGCCCAGGCTGTTGAAAAAGGTGCGCAGACGGCGGATGCCTTCCAGGCCAGTGGCAGTTTGATCATGGAAATCATTGGGCACCCCCATCACGTTGACTGCGAACTGGGCAAAGCGCGCAGGGTCATGAGGCAGCTGTTCTTCCATCCAGCTGGGGAACAGCACCGCCAGGGCAGCCCCATGGGCTGCGCCAAAGCGGGTGGAAATGGCATAGGAGATGGCGTGGCTGCCCCAGTCCTGCTCCCGGCCGACGCCCACCGTATCGTTATGAGCCAGGGTGCCTGCCCACATGATATCGGCATGGCTGGCGTAGTCCTCTGGCTTTGCCAGCGTCATGGGGGCGGAGTGGATCACCTGGCGCATCAGCGCTTCACCCAGGGCGTCAGTGAGTGCGACATCCCGGGTGTTGGTGAAATAGCGTTCAAAAATGTGGGAAAGAATATCAGAGGCGCCATTGGCCTTTTGATCCTTGGGCACTGTGAAGGTAAGCGCCGGGTTCATGAGCGCCAGTTGAGGCCTGATGAGGACGCTTCTGAGCCCGCGCTTCAGGCTGACCTTTTCATGGGTTATGACGCTGGAGTTGCTGCCTTCGCTGCCGGCGGCGGAAAGCGTGGGCACGGCAATCAGCTTGAGCGCTTTCTCCGGCACCGCTTTGGCGGAATAAAAATCCCAGAAATCTCCAATATAGGGTACGCCAACGGCGATGGCCTTGGCCGTGTCCATGGCGCTGGCGCCGCCCAGACCCAGGATGGCATCCGCCTGCATCTGGCGGGCTATCTCAATCCCTTCATAAACGGGCCCGGAAAGAGGATTGGGCACAATGCCAGACAATTCCCGGGTTTTGATGCCGCTTTTCTCCAGCGATTCTTTGACCCGGTTCAGCAGGCCGGAACGCACCACAGATCCCTGCCCATACACAATTAAAACGCTGGAGATACCCAGCGCTTTAGCGTGGACGCCAGCCTCCTGCTCGGCCTGGGGGCCAAAGACATAGTTGGTAGGGCTATAAAAAACAAAAGGATTCATGGCATACCCTCCTTGATTAGTCCCCGCAATTATAACACTTTCCCAGGGCTGGTGGCAAACCTTGACAGGACTATGCGCGGGGGATAGAATATGCCGTGAAATGACAGAAATGAGGGGATCGCCATGAAGATTAAAACGCTTAACACCCGCAACTTAAAAGAAAGCCTGAAAAACGGTGGCTGCGGCGAATGCCAGACATCCTGCCAGTCCGCATGCAAGACATCCTGCGGCGTGGCTAACCAGCCCTGTGAGAACAAGGAACAGGCCTGAGAATAAC
>CAZSSU010000025.1:0-16227 GCA_964609415.1 uncultured Christensenella sp.
TGGAAAAAGGGCGGCCCACGGAGCCGGAGGTGCGGGTGTGCAGGTTCATGCCGGTTTCCACGCTGGTGATGGCGGTTTCCGTCATGCCAAAGCCGGAGACGGTGTAATAGCCCAGGGCGGCGATGTTGCGCATATGTTCCCGGGGGGTGTGGCTGCCGCCCAGGATCACGCAGTTCACATCCGGCCCCAGCAATTGGCTGACCACGGACTTAAACAGCACATTCCGGGCAAAATCCATGCCAAAGCGGGGGGCGATGTTCTGCAGCCCCAGGGACAGGCCCTTCATGGCCTTAAAAGCGATGCGCTTGAGGGGCTTTTCTTTGGCCACTTTTTTGTTAAGGCCAACGGACAGGGAATTGGCCAGCAGCGGCACCGCGCAGAGGAAATTCACCTTGAAGCGGCGCATGGCCCCCAGGATGGTTTCAGGCGCCCGGTCCTTGATATACACGGTTTCATAGCCCACAAAGTTGCACCACATCACACAGACCATAAAGCCAAAGATGTGATGAAAGGGCAGGAAGGCCAGGTTGCGCTGCATCTGGGCGTTCACGATACGCGGGTTAGCCTTGTGGAGCAGGTCAGAGTTGAGCACCTGCTCGCACAGCGCCACCTGGTCATACACATAGATGCGGCTGGTCTGGGTGGTGCCGGAGGTGCACAGCGCCACCATGCTGCCCCAGGGGGCTTTGCTCCCCTCAGCTTCTGGCGCCTGATACAGCTCTTCTGCCACCACCTGGACGATGTCGGGGGGTAGATGCCGTTTGCCCTTGCTGATCAGGCCCACCGCCCCGCCTTCCTTCAGCATGAAGGCGGTCATCTCGTCATTGAGGTTGGCATCAATCAGCAGGGGGTTGTACCCGGCTTGCACCAGGCCCCAGAACACCCCATACCATTCCTTGCAGGTGTCCAGCTGAATGGCCACAAACTTGCCCCTTTTATCCTGGCCCAGGGCCTTTTCCAGATAAGCAGACCAGGCGCTGACCATCCGGTCATATTGCTGGAAGGTGAGGGTTTTTTCCTCGTTGCCCTCCAGGTAATGGGCGGCCACCCGGCCCGGGTTCTCGTTGGTTAGGGTGTATATATGCTTTAGCGTCATATCGTTCCGCAGCGCTTCGCAGCGCGCGGAGATGTCGGTGAACAGCTCCATATGGGGCCCTCCTGATTTAGACCTTGTAATACTTTGAAAGCAGAAAAAGAAACAGCCGGCCAGGCAGAATATCGTGGAGAATGACAGCCGCGCGCTGGCTGAACGTGGCCACCCGAAGGCGCAGCGGCAGGTGTTTTTTGTCCAGGGCGCGGGCCACCTTTTGCCCCAGGGCCATGGGGCTCAGCCCCTGGCCCTCATCCCGGGCAATCACGGCGGATACCCGGTCCAGGCTGGCCTGATAGGCGGGGCCAATTTGCTGGCTGCGGGCGCGGTACTTGGCGGCGCCCCCCTGGTGGTCGCCCGGCTCCACCAGCATCACCTGGATGCCCTGGTCATGGTTTTCCATGCGCAGGCACTCGCAAAAGCCCTCCAGGGCGTGCTTGGCGGCCACATAGGCCCCCTGATAAGGGGTGGGCATCAGGCCGTTGATGGAGGAAAAAGCCGCCACCTTGCCGCCGCCCTCTGCCATCATCAGGGGCAGCGCGCCGCGCACCAGGCGCAGGGTGCCCATGAGGCTTACGTCCATCACGGCCAGCATCTCCTGGTCCGTATACTGGGCGGCGGGGCCCAGGGTGAGGACGCCGGCTGAGCAGATCAGGGCCTGGGGTGTGCCCAGGCGCGCCAGGGCCTCCTGGATGAAGGCGTCAACGCTTGCCTGGCTGGTGACATCAAGGGGCAGCCGGACGATGCCGTCTACCTGCGCTGATGTGGCTTCCTTAAAGGAGCGGGCACCGGCTACCACCTGCCACCCAGCGCTTGTCAGCGCCTGGGCAGTCGCCAGGCCCAATCCGCTTGAGCCCCCTGTTACCCAGGCCACCTTGTTTGCCATGTCCCCTCCATCAGCGCACGCGCCCTCCTTTCCTTGCCGGAAAGTATCCACAGTTTAATCCATTTTGTCCAATTAAACAAGACAAGGGGGCCTGGCCTGGAAAGACCGCCCGGGAAGCCAGGCGCTCAACCCCGGGTTGGGACAGGACAACAGCGGCGTTATTGTGCTGTGTGGACGCTGCCCTTACAATGGCCATAGAACAGGAGGGAAACAAAATGAACGACATGGGAAAACAAATCAGGGCGCTGCGGCTTCACAAAAACCTCACCCAGGAGAAGCTGGCGGAAAAGCTGCTGCTGAGCCCCCAGGCGGTGAGCAAGTGGGAAAACGGGCAGGCCCTGCCTGACATCACGCTGCTGCCGGGGCTTAGCGCCCAGCTGGGGGTGAGCATTGACGAGCTGTTTGAAATCACCACTGAAACCCATCTGGAGCGCATCCAGAACATGCTGGACGACACAGCGCCCCTCAATCAGGCGGCGGTGGATGATGCCCAGGGCTTCCTTGAAAACCAGCTGACAAACCCCGCCATCCGCCCCCAGGCCCTGTCCATGCTGGCCCAGCTGTATGTGCACCGGGCGGAGAGCCTGAACGGGAAAGCCAGGGAATACGCCCTGATGGCCCTGGAGGCAGCGCCTGCCTGCAAGGCCAATCACACTGCCCTGGGCAGCGCCTGGCGGGGCATTCTGAGCGACTGGTGCGCTGCCAACCACCGGGAGCAGATTGACTATTACAAGAATTTTGTCAGGAAACACCCGGACTACCGCAGCGGCTATCTCTACCTGATGGATTTTCTCATCGCTGACCGGCGCTTCCAGGAGGCGCGGGACACGCTGGGCCAGATGGAGAAGCGTCACCCCGGCTACCTGACGGCCTGGTATCAGGGCCTGATCGCCCTGGCGGAAGGGGATAAGCCCTCAGCCAGGGTGGCCTGGGACAAGATGCTTTCTGAACACCCGGAGGAATGGCTGGTGCAGCTGTGCTACGGGGAGGGCATGATTTATCTGGGTGAAGCAGAAAGCGCCGTCTGTCACCTGGAAAAGGCGGCGGCGCTCCAGCCCAGGCCGCGCTATGTGGATGCCTATGACAGCATCGCCCAGCTGGCGCTGATCCGTGGTGACAAAAAAGCGGCCATCGCCGCTTATGAAAAGGCCCTGGATATTCTGGAAACGGAGTGGCAGATGGCTGACACGCAAATGGCGCAGGACATCCGCCAGAAAATGCTCAGTCTGCGTTAAGGGTGCCGTGGCAGTAGGCACAGAAGCCATGGCCGCCTATCTCCACGCTGCCGGGCGCCCCGCAGGCCGGGCACACCACCCGCTGCATGAGGGGCGCTTCGTGGGGGCTGGGGTCATGGGACGCCTCCGGGTCAAGGAGGGCAATGTGCCCGTCCTTGCTGATGTCTACCGCCGGAAACAGGCCCATGCGCGCCATGTTTTTCAGCATCCGCCGCAGGGCATCAGGGGAGCGGCCTAATTGCGAGGCAAGGGCATCCAGCGTTCTGTCCCCGGCTTTGTCCAGCGCCTTCCTGACCCGCCCATACTGCCTGGCAGTGCGCAGCATGCGATAGCCTTTGACGGCGGGCCAGGCAAGGGCCCCGGTAAAGATAATGCCCAAAAAGGCCGAATAGAAATCCGGGTTCTCAAAAAACACTGAGAGGCAAGCCCAGCCCAATATCAGCGCCAGGGGCAGGAAGATGAACATCAGAAGCTTCCCCCTGGCCGCTATTTTTTTGTCTGATACCGGCTTGAATGGCATTTTTTCCTCCCATTGTTCCACGTGAAACATTTATCCTGCTTGTTATTAACTCTCCTCAAACTGGCTTTCATACAGCGCTTTGTAGCGCCCGCCCTGGGCGATCAGGTCATCATGGCTGCCCATTTCGGCGATGTTCCCGTCGTGCATGACCAGGATGAGATCGGCCTCCCGGATGGTGGACAGGCGGTGGGCGATGACAAAGCTGGTGCGGCCTTGCATGAGGAAATTCATGGCGTCCTGGATGCGCTGCTCGGTGAGGGTGTCCACATTGCTGGTGGCTTCGTCCAGAATCAGCAGGGGTTTGTCTGCCAGCACCGCCCGGGCGATGGTGAGCAGCTGCTTTTGCCCGGCGGAGATGTTGTCGGCTTCCTCGTTGATCACCATGTCATAGCCGCCTGGCAGGGCGCGGATGAAGTGGTCGGCATAGGCCAGCTTGGCCGCTTCGATTACTTCCTCGTCTGTGGCCTCAGGCCGCCCGTAGCGGATGTTCTCCATCACAGAGCCGGAAAACAGCCAGGTATCCTGCAACACCATGCCAAAGGGCTTGCGGGCCTCCTGGCGGGAGTAATCGCGCAAATCCTTGCCGTCCAGCGTGATGCGTCCGCCCTGGGGGTCGTAAAAGCGCATGAGGAGCTTCACCAGCGTGGTTTTACCAGAGCCGGTCTCGCCCACAATGGCGCAGGTTTTGCCCGGCTGCACGCACACGGAAAAGCCCTTGATGATGGGCTTTTCCGGGTCATAGCCAAACACCAGGTCCTCAAAGCACACACGGCCTTTGACTTCGCCGATGACGGGACTGTTTTCAGGCTCAATTTCTTCTTCTTCGTTCAGGAAGGTGAAGACGCGCTCGGCGGCTGCCGCCATGGTCTGCACCTGGCCCACCACCTGGGCCATCTGGGACAGGGGCTGGGTAAAGTTACGCACATACTGGGTGAAAGCCAGGATATCGCCCACGGCGATGCGCCCGGCTGCGGCCTGGGCAGCGCCCAGCACCACCACCAGCAGGTAGGCCAGGTTGCTGAAAATCTGCATAATCGGCTGCATGAGGCCGGAGAAGAACTGGCTTTTCCAGTTGCTGGTGTACAGGCGTTCGTTCTTTTCTTCAAAGTTGGCAATGGCGGTGGCCTCCTGACGGAAGGCCTGCACCACATCGTGCCCTGCGTAGGATTCCTCCACCTGGCCGGAAATATCGCCCAGGATTTCCTGCTGGGCGCGGAAGAACTTCTGGGATTTTTTAAAAATCAGGCTGATGATGAGCGTGGACAGCGGCACCACCAGCACCACCAGCAGGGTCATGAGCGGGCTGATGCTCAGCATCATGATGGTGACGCCAATCACCGAGGCGATGCCGGAAATCACTTCCGTAAACACGGCGTTGATGTTCTGCACCACCTGGTCCACGTCGTTGGTCACCCGGGAGAGCACGTCGCCCACGGTGTTTTTCTCGTAATAGGCCAGGGGCACCCGGTGAATTTTCTCGCCGATGTCCTGTCGCATCTGGCGGCCCAGCTTGTTGCCGGCGTCCACCCCCAGGCGGAACATCACATGGGAAAAGAGGGAGCTGATCACATACAGCCCCACCAGCAAGAGCAGGGTGCGGGCGATGGCTGAAAAATCAATGCCGCCGGTGCCCTGCACCTTGCGCACGACGCCGGTAAAGATCTCCGTGGTGGCATTGCCCAGCACCTTGGGGCCAAAGATGGTGATGGCGGCGCTGGCCGCTGACAGCAGGGCCGCCAGGCGCAACTGCCACTTCCAGGGGCTCAGGGCCTTCAGCAGCCTTTTGACGCTGCCCTTAAAATCCTTGGCTTTTTCCACGGGGCCCATGCCGTGAGGTCCGCCGCCAGGCCTGCCGCGGCGCGAAGCTTGTTTGCGTTTTTCAGACAAGGTGCGCACCCCCTTTCTGCTTGAGGTCGCTTTCAGACAGCTGGCTCCGGGCAATTTCCTGATAGGCGGGGCAGCTGGCCATGAGGCTGTCGTGATCCCCCTCGCCCACCAGGCGCCCATCATCCAGCACCAGGATGCGGTCAGCGTGCATAACGGTGGCGATGCGCTGGGCCACAATCAGCACGGTGGTATCGTCAAAATGGCTGCCCAGCGCCCGGCGCACGGCCAGGTCGGTGCGGTAGTCAAGGGCAGAGAAAGAATCGTCAAACAAGAGGATTCTGGGCTTGAGCGCCAGCGCCCGGGCAATGGACAGGCGCTGTTTCTGCCCGCCGGAAACATTGCTGCCGCCCTGAGCGATGTCGCTGTCATAGCCGTCTTCTTTTTCGGTGATAAAGGGTTCCGCCTGGGCCAGCCGGGCAGCTTCTGCCATTGCCTCCTGGCCGAGCTCAGGCTTGCCATAGGCGATGTTGGAGGCGATGGTGCCTGAAAACAGCGCCGTCTGCTGGGGCACATAGCCGATTTGCCCGCGAAGCTCAGACAGCGTCAGGCTGCGGATGTCCACCCCGTCCAGGGTGATCTTGCCGCCTGTGGGGTCAAAAAAGCGGGGAATCAGCCGCAGCAGGCTTGATTTGCCGGTGCCCGTGGCGCCAATCACGGCGGCGGTTTCCCCGGGCCTGATGGTAAAGGTCAGGTTGTGCAGCACCTCATCCTCAGAGCCTGGATAGCGGAAGGAAACGCCGTGGAAGCCGATTTCCCCTCGAACGGGGGCAGGCAGGCTGGCGGGGGACGCCGGGTCGGTGACGGAAGAGGTGGTGTCAAGCACCTCGCTCACGCGCTGGGCGGCCACCTCGGCCCTGGGCAGCATGATGGTGGACATCATGGTGATCATCATGAAGGACATGATGATGAGCATGGCATAAGAGATAAAGGCAATCATATCGCCCACCTGCATCCGGCCCATGTCAATGCCCTTGGCGCCAAACCATACAATCAGGGCGGAGACGCTGTTCATCAGCAGCATCATCAGCGGCATCACATAGCTAAACGAGCGGTTGATAAACTGGTACACGCGGGTCAGGTCGTCATTGGCCTGGCCAAAGCGCCGGGTTTCATGCTGCTGCATGGAAAAGGCGCGGATGACGGGCACGCCGGTGAGGTTTTCCCGGGCCACCAGGTTCATGCGGTCAATGAGCTTTTGCAGCTTCTTGAACTTGGGCGTCACCACAGCGGCGGTGGTGCCCACCAGGGCGGCCATGGCAATCACCGCCACCACAATAATCCAGCCCATGCCGGTTTTCACCCCCAGCACACGCCAGATGCCGCCGATGGCCAGGATGGGCGCGTACAGCATCATGCGCAGCATCATCACCGAGGTTTGCTGCACCTGGGTGATGTCATTGGTGCTGCGGGTAATGAGCGAGGCGGTGGAAAACTGGTTGATTTCCGCCGCTGAGTAGGACAGCACCCGGCTGTACACCCGCTTGCGCAGCCCCCGCCCAATGCGGGCAGCCGCCCGGGAGGAGACGAAGTTGGCGCTGAGAGCAGCGGCACCCAGCAAGGCCGTGATGCCCAGCATCTTCAGCCCCTGGCTCCACAAAAAACGGCTGCGCACCCCGTCCAGGCTGATGCCCTGGGCCGCGTAGTCCTGCTTCACATACTGGATGGCCAGCTGCCGGGTCACCTGCTCTGTTAAGCCGCCCTGCCCTGCCAAGAGGCTGCTGGCCTGGTTCAACACGCTTTCCCGGTCCAGCATCCCGGCCCTAAGTGCTGTGAGGGCGCTGGCTGCTTCCGGGGGCGCCTGCTGGGAGGTGAGCATGGCCAGCATGGCCATGGGCAGGGTCACGGCCTCTTCCAGGGCCGTCTTTTCCTCGCTCTTTAAGCCCGGGCGCAGGGCAAACCCCGTGTCAGTGGGCTGATAGGCAGCCTCAAACAGCGCCCGCTGTTCCTCATCCAGCAGCGCCTGCAGGTCGCTTGCCGCCTGCTTGGTGAGGCTGTCCGCCGCCGGGGACGCAATGCCGCTTTGCTGCACGCCCACATCCACCAGGGCGGAGGTGTAGGCTGGCAGCGTCAGCGCGCAAGTGGCCTGAACGATCAGCAGCAGGGTAATCACCAGCATGCTGCGCCATTCAGGCTTTAAAAAGCCAAATATCTTCAATGCACTATTCCTTCTTTTCCTGCAAGCGCCATCACAATGGCTGTGATTAGTTGGCGCAAAGTCAATGTTCCACGTGGAACATCCGCTTGCTTACGGGGCTTCCGCCGGCTCCGTTTCCCCGTTTTCCGGGGCTTTGAGGGTGATCTGCACCGCTTCAATGCGGGTGGTGCCGGAGCGGAGCACCTTCAGCGTAAAGCGCTCGTTGTCCACGGTGGGGGTCTCGCCGGGCTTGGGAATATAGCCCAGGCGTTCAATGATGTAGCCGGCGATGGTGTCCGCCTCCTGGGAGCTGAGGTCCAGATCAAAGGCCCGGTTCAGGTCCACCAGGGGCAGGGAGCCCGTCAGCACGGCCTCATGGTCGTTGATCATGGTGAGGGGGCTGGTGTCGTCATCGTCGTACTCGTCCCGGATGTCGCCCACGATTTCCTCAATCAGGTCTTCCATGGTGATGATGCCGGCCACGCCGCCAAACTCGTCCACCAATACCGCCAGGTGCTGTTTTGACTGCTGGAACTTCACCAGTAGCTCATCTGTGTACATGGTGTCCGGCACAAAAAGGGCGGGCCGGGCAATGTCCCTCAGGCTGATGCTGCCCTCGTTGAGGCCAGCCAGGTTGACCAGCACATCCTTCACGTGGATAATGCCGATGATCTGGTCCTTTTCACCCTCATACAGCGGGATGCGGGAATGCAGCTGGCTTAAGAGCAGCTCCATGTTCTTCTCCTGGGGGTCCTCGGCGTCCAGCATATTGGTGTCCACCCTGGGCACCATGATTTCCCGCACCAGGCGGCTGTCAAGGGACAGCACCCCCCGCATCATGTTGAACTCCTCCATGTCAATGGCGCCATCGTTGCGGCTGGAGCTCAGCAAGGCTTTCATCTCCTGGCGGGTGAGCTTTTCTTCCTTCTTGCTAAAGTCAATGGGGGTAATCTTTTTGAGCAGCCCCGTTGACACATTCAGCAGCCAGATAAATGGCCGGAAGGCGGTGCGCAAGCCCAGGATGGGCCCGGCTGAATTCAGGGCATAGGTTTCCGGAATCTGGATGGCCAGCTGCTTGGGGTAAAGCTCCCCCAGCACCAGGGACACATAGGCCACCAGAATCGTGACGATGATGGTGGCAATGGTCTGCGCCCCCGGAATGCTGCCCAGCACCGGCGCCAGCAGCCCCACAAAGGACTGGGAGGCCGACGCGGAATTGAAAAAGCCCGCCAGGGTGATGCCCACCTGGATTGCGGACAAAAAGGAGTCCGAATCCGATAGCAGCCTCTGCACCTTGCGCGCCCGCTTATCGCCCTGGTCTGCCAGGTCTTTGATCTTTGCCGGGTTCAGGGAAACGAAGGCCATCTCAGCCCCCGCCAGGAACGCGTTGATCACCGTCAACACCAGAATCAGTAGAATTGAGCTAAAAAGCGATGATCGGCCAGGGTCATCCATGCCGGAAACCACACTCCTTCAAGGTTTGATAAGCGGATTATACAGTCTGTTTGACATTATTGCAAATAATGCCTCACAATTCTCACCCGATACCGCCCGGTGACCGGATTTTTATCCGTGTAATCGCAAAAGGCCACCCGGCTGTTGTCCCCTGCTGTCAGAAAGCCCATGGCCCGGGTGACGCCGGGGCTGCGGGGGTAGCGGGCGGCCAGCAGGCGCTTCACCTCAAAAAAGCGGGGGTCCCGGGCTTTGAGGCAGGGGGGCAGGACGCTGGAGGGCACCGAGGATAACCGGTCCAGCAGCATCAGATCCCGCAGGGTGGCGGCGTGAGAGGGTAAGAGGGCGCTAAGGCTTGCCAGGCTGAGGGCGGTGAGGGCGTCCAGGCTCAGGGTTTTGCCGCTTTCCCCCTCTGCCTGCCGGATGGCCTTGCCTAACCTCAAAAACAGCTGGAAGGGCGAGAGGGCCAGGCGGCGGGTCAGGTATTTGAGGGTACGGTGGAAGCGCCCGCTGTTGTGCAGTTTGTCCAGCGCTCGCTCCGCCGTGCGCAGGCTGTCCAGGTCGTTTTCACTCATCCAGGGCGTGCTGATCACCTCATAGGGCGGGGCCGGGTCATAGGCGCATGGAAAGCTGGCCTGCTCCTCCCGCATGGCGCTGCCGGGGATCAGCTTCAAAAAGCCCAGCTGCAGGGCGTGCGGGCCCAGCAGGTAGGCCGCGTCAAAGCCCCGGATGAAGGTGGGCAAATCCTCCCCCGTGAGGCCCGCGATCAGGTCCAGGTGTACATGGGCTTTTTTGCTAAGTAGCAGCTCCTGCACATTGGCCATCAGCTTTTTGATGCTGGTGTTCCGGCGCACCTGGGACAGCGTGGCCTCGTCCATGGACTGTAGGCCGATTTCAAACTGGAAAAGCCCGGCGGGGGCTGAGGCGATAATCGCCAATGTGGAGGCGGCCAGGATGTCCCCCGCGATTTCAAAATGAAAGGTGATGCCGGGGGGAAAACCGGCGGCTTTGTCCACGATGAATTGCAGGATGGCGTCCGCCCGGGCGCGGCTCACGTTAAAGGTGCGGTCCACAAACTTGATGGTTTGCGCACCCGAATGGGCCAAGGCTTCAATTTCAGAAAAAGCCCGGGCCAGGGGCACGTTGCGGGGCCGCCCAGCGCGGCCTGAGAGGCAAAAAGCGCAGGAAAAAGGGCAGCCCCGGCTGGTTTCAATGTAGGCGATGCGGCCAGACAGCTGGGCAAAATATGCCGGGCAGTAGGGGGAGGGCGGCATGTCCGGGTGGGTGAAGGCCTCGCTCACTTGAAAGCCCGCTTCTATCCGGCGGCACAGCCCCGGCACATCAGCCAAATTGCCCTCGCCCTCCAGGGCGTCCAGCAGCCGGGCCAGGGGCAGCTCCCCCTCGCCCGCGATCAGGTAATCCGCCTCGGGCGATTCATCCAGCACCTCCCGGGCGCGGTAGCTCACTTCAGGCCCGCCCAGCACAATCACACAATCAGGCAGGGTGGCTTTAATCAGCGGCAGCAGGGCCCTGGTTGCCTGAATGTTCCAGATATAACAGCACAGCCCCAGCACATCCGGGCTTGCCGCCGTGATGCGCCTGGCTGCTGATTCCAGCGGCTCATTCACCGTGCCCTCCACCACCTGGATGTCATATTCCCCCTGCCCATAGGCCAGTATTCCTGCCCTCAGGCACCAGGGCGCCAGGGAGGAATGAACATACTGGGAGTTGAGCGCCGCCAGCGCCACCTTAAGCATCCTGTCCCTCACGATTTTTCCAATCATTTTCCATCATATACTTGCACATTTAGCCTTGTGATTGACCTAAATAATCGTTAAATTTATTCCTGTTCAGTTTAAAGGCCAGGCTGTCATAGCATTGCCCATTCAGTGTGATGGCGTTTGCTGTGCGCCGACAGACTTCAAAGCCTATTTTTTCCGCCATCCTGATCATGGGGCCATTTCCGGACCATGTCTCTGTGTATAAGTCATGGATGCCGTGGGACAGATTGTAGTTGATATAGGCAACGAAGGCTTGCGTGCCCAAGCTTTTGTACCAATAGGCTGATTCGCTGATGTCTATTCCCAATGTATGCAGGCAGCCGCCATCTGCCTTTGATTTCCAGTTGTATTCCTTGTCATTCAGGTAGCAATTGAGGCTGCCGATATGCACGCCCTGTTGTGTATCTATTTCAAAGCCCCAGCGAAACGCCTGATCATCCTTTATGAGGGATAATTTTTTCATTTTTTTCTGAACAAATGCTGCCTGATCAAAGGCCTTGATGTCTTCTTTTGTTAACCAGGGCGCATCCCAGTCAGACCAGCTGGTTTCCACCGTCATCCACCGGATGTCATCCGCGATATCCTCTTGTTGATAGTCCCGCAAAACAATCTCTTTGTACGCAATGATCATGTGCTTACTCTTTCTCTTTCAATAAATCTGGGGAATGTTCCGGATGTTGTTCTCCTGGCCCGATTGATTATACTATAAAATCATGATGTGTTTCGTCTATAGGGGTGAAGGGAGGTGCGGGCATGGGCGATGACAGGGGGCAAAGCACTATTCATCAGGCGCGGCTGCATGAGATGGTGACCCAGCACCAGGGCACGCTGCTCAAAGTGTGCTATGCTTATTTGTTAAATGCGGAGGAAGCCCGGGATGCCGTGCAGGAAACCTTTCTGAAAGCCTATCTGCACATGGCCAGCTTCCGGGGCGAAGGCAGCGAGAAAAGCTGGCTGATCAAAATTGCCCGCAACACCTGCCTGGATATGCGCCGCTCCGCCTGGTTCAGGCGGGTGGACAAGCGCGTCTGCCTGGAGGAGCTGCCCATCCCCGCAGCCCCGGCTGTGTCAGAAGAGGACATGGCATTGACCGCCGCTGTTTTAAACCTCCCCCCAAAGCTCAAGGACGCGGTGATCCTCTACTATTTCCAGAACCTTTCCATGCAGGAAACCGCGGAGATCCTGGGCATCTCACAGCCATCCGTGTCAAGCCGCCTGAACCGCGCGCGCAAGAAACTCAAAACTCAGCTGGAAGGAGAGGCTTAAGATGACAAACCGGAATGCGAAAAACAAAATTCAGCAGGCCATGAACCACACGCTCTCTGGCTTATCTCCTGACGCCTTTCTGGCTGAGCGGGTGATCGGCCGCGCCCAGACCCATCAAGGAGAGAAAATCATGAAGAAAAAACTATCCGGCAGCCTGGCCTTTGCCTTGATACTGACCATTGTGCTGGTGACAGGCGCGTTTGCCCTCACCAATTGGGATAAGCTGAGGGGCTATTTTGAGGCGGTTCGCGTCATGGATACCGAGGGCGCGCTGGCCCGCTGGTCGGATGAGGACAAAATCAAGCTGCTCAGCGCCATGGCAGAGGCTGGCATCGTCAGCCCCGATGAGGAGCGCGTGAAAATAGCCCTGGATGAATCCCGCCCCCTGCCTGAGCGCGCCAGCGCCGCCAATGACATCATCACCCAGCGCTATGGGGAGGACTATTTTGACAGCCACACGGTGGAGCAGATGGAGTTCCCGGAGGCGGAGAGGAGCCCGGAGGAGCAGGAGAGCTTTGGGCAGTGGAGCCAGGCATACTGGCAGCAGTGGGGGGATGACAGCCAGACAAAGCGCCCCCTCACCGAAGGCCGCATCTACCGGGCCACCATGAACAACCTGACGGAGGTGGGCGAGTTTCCCCGCTCTCTGATCCGGGATGTGCAGGTGACAAACGCCTGGGACGATAAGGAGCAGGTCTATCTGGTGACGGCCGCCATCAAGAAGGATATCTACCTGGCTTCCAAGCAGGGGCCTGATCAAGTCAGCTTGTTTGACCCAGGCTTCATGGGCTATGAAAGCGGGGATTCCTTCTGTTTCCAGTTCTGGCTGGATAAGTACGGCGCTTTCCTGGGCATCAAAGACCCCCACTCCCCTGAAGCCCGGGCCAAACTCAGCCTGGAGGAGGCGCAGCCCATCGCTGAAAAGGCGCTGAAGGTGCGGCTGAATGTGGACGCGGAAACGCTCAACAGCCTTCCCCTGCGCGCTTTCTTTTCAGACAGCGGCGAGTATATTGTGGAGGAGGGGCGCTTCCGGGCCGCCTGCACCTTCATCTGGGGCCCGGAAGGGGATTCCCGCTACATGGTGGACATCGATGCCCAAACCGGGCGGGTCATCAAGGCTTTTGACTGGCACGAAACCAACACCATGATGGAAAAGGAAAAGCAATGGATGGCCGAACTGAAGGACCTGGTGCGGGAGGCCGGGGCCAGCGAAACGCTGGAGAATAAGCAAGGTCAATACATCTGGAACTGGAGCCTGGCGGAGCGGGCTGCCTGGTCGCAGGTGGCCAGGCCCGTCGTCCACCGCTATCTGGCCGATCACCCTGAATTTGTCCAGTATCTGGAGGATGTGCTGGCCCTGCGCTATGGCCGCAGCAGCGATTGGCCCAACCTCATCTCCCTCACCCAGCATGCCTATGGCACGCCGGATGATCAGGCCATATCCCAGGAGAAGGCCTTTGAGAGGGCCCGGACCGTGGCCCTTGAGCGGGGGGCCAACCAGCGCTATGTGGATGACAACAAAAGCCATACCTTCTTCTATGACGTGACCGACCCCGCCCGCCCTTTGTGGAAGGTGTTGGTCAGCCTGTCCTTTGGCGATGGCGATGCGGCCCATCCCTACATCGCCACCGCCCCCTCGGGCTACTTCGTGGTGATGGATGCCCACACGGGCGAGGTCATCAGGGTGGTGGAACGGACGCTGAACACCGATATCCGGGACATCGTATAATCACGGTTATCACCCAAAAAGCCGCCTCCGGGCGGCCTTTTGGTTTAAATGCCTGTGATTATTTCAGCGCTTTGAGCAGTTCTCTCAGGAAGCCATAGACCCGCTCAAGAGACGCCAGGTCGGCATGCTCCCGGGGGGTGTGCACCTCATGAAGGTCAGAGCCAAAGGACAGCATCTGCACATCCGGGTACTTGGCCTTCAGCACCCCGCACTCAAGCCCGCCGTGGACCGCGCTCACCTGGGGGGCTTTGCCAAACTGCTGTTGCCACACCTGGACGGCCGTGTCCCTCAGCGGGCTCTCCTTTTCAAAGGCCCAGCCCGGGTAAGCGCCGGACACGGTGACCTCAGCCCCCGCCTCCCCGGCCAGCTGGCGCATGCTTGCTTCGATTTCCGCCATTTTCGCGGGCTCGCTGGAGCGCAGGGAGCTGGTGATGATAAAGCCATCCTGTTTTTCCTCAATCACCCCCAGGTTGGAAGAGCTTTCCACCAGGCCGGGCAGATCCTGGGACCAGCTGTATACGCCATTGGGCAGCGCTGTGATGACATCAAGCAGCGCCTGGGAAGTGGCCGCTGTCAGGGGGCGGCGGGGGGCCGCGTCGGTGAGCGTTACTTCCGCCTGGGGCTCGGTTTCCTGCCAGGTGGCCAATTGGCTGGCCAGCGCCTCTTTTAGGGCCTGGGCCTTGTCCGCCTTCACCCAGGCGGTGGCCTGGCGGCTGATGGCGTTGAACTTGCCTGGGGCTTCAAAGCCCGCCAGCACCGCGTCATGGCGCTTCAGCCATTCCGCCAGCTCCCTGGCGGCATTCAGCCGTCCCTTGTCAATTTCCACACCGGAGTGGCCGCCCCTGAAGTTCCCCAGGCTCAGGGCCACCATGGGGGCCTCGTCTTTTTCCCGCTCGGGCGTCAGGGTGAAGGTCATCGTTTGCCCCCCGGCGCAGCTGGTGAGGAAGACGCCTTCCGTTTCCCCGTCCAGGTTGATGAGCTGCTTGCCTTTCAAAAGCCCCGGCTTTAGGGCGTGGGCGCCCAGGAGCCCCACCTCTTCGCCGGTGGTGATCAGCACCTCAAGCGCTGGCAGCGCCGGGTCATCCTCCTCCAGCAGGGCGAGCGCCATGGCCACCGCCAGGCCGTTGTCAGCCCCCAGGGTGGTGCCCTTGGCATAGAGCATGCCTTCCTTTTCCACCAGTTGCAGGGGGTCTTTCGTGAAATCATGGGGGCTATCCGCGTTCTTTTCGCCCACCATGTCCATGTGCCCCTGAAGGATCACCGGCTCGCCCTGGCCTTTGCGGATGATCACGTTGAGGGCCTCATCCTGCTGGGCTTCCAGGCCCATGGCACCTGCGGTTTTCACCAACCAGTCGCTCAGGCGTTTTTCATCCCCGGACACATGGGGAATCTTTGACAGCTCCCTGAACCATTTCAGGACGTTTTGCATCGTTTGCCTCCTTTTGATGGGCTGAGGGGGAAGGCTTTGTGACAAAACCCTCCCCCTCCCATTATTTTCTGATGCTATTATAGCAGTTCTTCCATGGCTTTGTACGGAATATCCTTAAAGCCGTAGTGGATGGGGCCCAGGATTTTCAGCCCCGCTTCGCTCCGGTAGAGCGGATGGGCGATGGCCACCACGGCCACCTGGTCGCCTTCCTTGATGTCGGTGTTGGTGATGGGGTCGCCGCCGTCCTCGTACACGCACTGCACCAGGTCAGGGCTCATGATGTAGGGCTTGCCGTCCAGCCAGGTCATGTGGTTCTCGTTCTTGGCCCAGATTTTCAGCTCGTGCCCCGCAAAAGCTTCCTTGCCCTTGATGTAGAGATCCACAAACATGTAGCCGCCCTTGCTCTCCCATTCCTTCTTGGTCACCTCGCCCCGGAACACCACCTGGCCGCCGGCGACTTTTGCAAAGGCTTCCGCTGTGTCCTCGCCCTTTTCCCGGGCTTCGCGCACCGCGCGGCCTGTCTCCAGGTTGCGGGTCATGCTGCCCTTCACGATGGCGTTTTTGGCGTCTTTCACCTGCATGGCAAAGCAAGCCATGCCGATGGGCTCATAGGCGGGGATGGACACCATCTTGCCCAGCTGTTCAGCGAAGTCATAGCCATGGGTTTCCCTGATCAGCACCACATTGCCCCAGGCATCGCAGCAGGTGAGGGGGGCGATGGGCAGGCCTTTGATGCGGGGCAGGGTCTGGGCCACCTCGGGCACGGCGCGGCCGGCCAGGTCGGCGTCCAGCACTTTTTTGCCCATCTGGGCCGCCGC
>CAZSSU010000026.1:0-4766 GCA_964609415.1 uncultured Christensenella sp.
ACACACAAACAGCCAATGGTTGCAGGCGCCCAGGTGCTCCGGTTTTTCGCACAGGTAGAGGTGGTAGCGGAACCAATGAGCATATTCCTCCGGGGTGAAAGCGTCAAATTTGTCCGCCAGCATCTCGGATAGCCCGTCTGTGTTCACCCGGCGCAGCACGGATAGCCCTGCCTTTTCCACCTCATCCCCTGCCTGGGCCAGGGTGTGGAACACAAAGGGAAAATCATCCACCCGGAAGCTGTCCTTGTCATAATCCCCCTGGGTCATGTAGCCGCCGCCCTCATAGCGCAGGGTTTGGGTAGCAATGACCCAGTCATTGTTAATAAAGGCGATGAACAGCTTGCCGCCGGGCTTCAATACCCGCCTGCAATCAGCAAGCAGCTTCACCCGCTCCGCCTCTGTCCTCAGGTGATACATGGGCCCCAGGCAGAGCACCTGGTCAAAGCTGGCGTCAGGCATCCCATCCAGCGCCCCCTGGGCATCCTGGCAAAAAGCCTCCAAACGAAGGCCAGGCTTTGCCTTCTCTTTTAGTTGATCAATATGGGCGGGCACCAAGTCAACCGCCACCACGCTGTGCCCAGCTTCCGCCAGGGGCAGGGCATAAATGCCTGTGCCGCAGCCCAGGTCCAGCACCCGGCTTTCAGGCGCCAATTCAGAAAACAGCACATGCAGGGTGGTGAGGGCCTCCAGCTTCATGATGTCTCCCTGGCGCAGGCGGCCTTCCTCATCGGTGAAGATGCCCTCATAAAGCGCCAACGCCCGGGCCCTGGAATCCTCAATCCGCAAGAGTTTTTCAATGTCCATCCATCAGCACCTCCCATTTTCAGGGGATTATAGCATATCCCCGGCCTTTTAATCATTTGGTATAATTTCTTTGTAACGAAACGCCCCTTCCTGCGTCTAAAGGATGAGAAGGAGGTGCAGGCATGGATTTTGAAGCGGTATATCAGCGCTATTTTCAGATCATATACCGTTTTTTGCTGTCGCTTTGCCGGGATGGCCCGCTGGCAGAGGAATTAGCCCAGGAAACCTTTCTTCGCGCCATGGAAAACTGGCAGGATTTCAGGGGCCAGTGCCAGCCTGAAACCTGGCTGATCAGCATCGCGAAAAACCGCTATTTTGACCATTGCAGACGGCGTAAGCGCATCGTGCTGGGTGAGGTGCCCGAATCCTCCGGGAATGCCCTGGACCAGGCCCTGGAGGACAAGGAGATGCTGGGCTTCCTCCACCAGGCGCTCCACCGGATGCCGGAGCCCTATAAGGAAGTGTTTACGCTGAGGGTGTTTGGCGAACTCAGCTATGCCCAAATCGGCGCATTGTTTAACAAAAGCGAAACCTGGGGCCGGGTGACCTATTACCGCGCCAAGGTGAAGCTGCAAACGGAACTTGGAAAGGAGTACCCCCATGAGTGAAAAAGAATGTTTGATCGTGCGGGATCTGATGCCCCAGCGCATTGAGGAAATATGCTCGGAGGAGAGCAAGGCCATGGTGGACGAGCATGTGAGCCGCTGCCCCGCCTGCGCCCAGATCTATGGCTTCATGCGCGCCACCCCGCCCCAAAAGGCGGACAGCAGCGAGGGCGCCAGCTTCCGCGCCGGGCTTAAACAGATGCGCAAGTCCCTGGTCGGGCGCAGCGTGCTCTATTCCCTGCTGGCCATTGTGTTGCTGGCGCTGCTGGTTTATGGCGCCTGCCTAATTTACCACCATTTCTATCAGGATTTTAGCCAGCCCCTTGACATCTCCCAGTATGAGGTGAAGCTGACCCAAACCTCAAAAGGCCAGCTGCTCATTGAATACCTGTTTGAAGGGCAGCCCTATGCAGGCGGCTGGCGAATGCACCTTGAGGGGGATATCCTTTATCTGTCGTACAACACCTCCCGGGTGAAGCAGCGCCGGGACATCGCCTGGTACCCCATCCTGAGCGAATATGCGATGATAGATCAGACGCTTTGCGCGATTGACGCAACCAGCCTGCGCTATAATGAACTGGGCCGGGAGGTGCTGGAAATCAGGCAAGGGGACGCCAATGATTACAAGGTGGTGTACAAGGCGGGCGACACCCTGCCCAGCATCTCCAGGGAAAAAGAGCAGCAGCTGATGGGTGGCTATATGGAAATCGTCTGGGATGATAATCAGCAAAGCATCTCCTTTCCCATCATGCCCATCTCAACCCAGATGCCTTCCGTGTCTAATCCCTGAGCCTTGGGACACCACTAAACAACAAACAAAAAACCACGCGCCATGCCTATGCTCTGGACATGGCGCGTGGTTTTTCAATTTTCATCAAGGGCTCATTGCCGCCCTGTTCACTTACAATTCATCGGGTACTACTGCGCCATACACCTCAGAAAACCATTCCGCTTCATCCGCGTGAAACTGGATGCCAACGCCCTGGTGAACCACATAAGGCTTTAAAGTGGCCAGCACGTCAAAGATGCTCTTGTATCCGCCAATGGCATTGATGGATAAAAAAGTGTCCACATCCATATCGCACAGCGCATACAGAGACACCAGGCCCACCGAATACATGTAGGGGCCAATGTTGTCCTTATCCCTGCTGTGGATGAGCGCTACCGGGGCGTCCTTTTCATCGCTTTTTAAGGTGACGCTCATGGTCAGCGTGTCGTTTAAGGCATAGGTATAAACCGGGCGCCCCTCCTGATCTTTTGAGATATCCGGGGTCTCAAGCGGCGCATAGTCATATAAGGCAAGGTGCGGAGAAACGCGCTCAATAAAGGCATCAAGCGCCATGGGCTCCTGCATGGTTTCCCATAGTGCCTGTGCCGGGGGATTCACTGAGACTTTCGGCGATACTTCGCCTGTGTATGTGGCATGCGCCACCAGAAACCCGCCCTCATCAGCACCAATGAAAAGATCGTATCCACCATTTTGCTGGAAGGGCTGTTCATGGTCCAGCGGCTGATAGAGACCATCGGGGTTGAGCATCAGCATGGTCATCAACAGGTCGCCGGGCGTTCCCTCCAGGGGCGTCAGCGCGCGATACATGGCGGGGATGAGTGAAACCATAAAATGGGGGATGTTTTCATCCATCCGCGGGTCTGCATAGATCATGGCGTCTATCACCAGGCCATCGGGGCCTGGGGAGGTGGTCACAAATCGCATATAGATGCCATCGGAAATATGCCCGCGTGCCCAGCGGCCATTGCTGTAAAAGGGCTCCGGCAACATGACGATGTCTGAAAAAACGCCTGGTTCTCCCGTCAATTGCTTGTAGAAGGCCTGATCAAAGGCTTCCCATGTCACAGGCGCCTGTTTCTGCTCCTCCGCTTGGGCAAAGGCTGCCGGCCTGGCGGCCAAAAAACAAAGTACAAGGAGAACAGACAGGATTTTCCGGTGACTCCATTTTTTCATTGATTTCTCCCCCTGTTGATGTTTGATTTGCTGCTTGCCCGGTTTACATCCCTGCCAGATATCCCACCATATCAAAGGGTTCAAAGACACTGTCTTTCCGCAGATACAGGGGGTGATGTGGGTGCCCTTTTTTCGTCCTTTGCCCGGCGCTCACCCACTGGGCGCTCTGCTTCTCAGCTTCAGCCACAAAGTCCGCCATGCAGGCTTTCAGGTAGCCCCGGGTTTCCATCACAGCGCCCCAGGCGGCCCAGACAGTTTTGGTTTTGCCTAAAAGATAACTAAAAGCCTTCAGATTCTCCTGGTGGAGGAAATCGCAAACCTCCCTATCCATGTCATGGGGCCGGGTGGCCCGCTGGGCATAAAGGTTCATCATGAGGAAACTGTCAAAGCCGTTGTGTCTGGCCACCCGCTCCACGCTTTTAAGCGTGTTGTCCAGGGCCCCGGGCCTGGCGGTGGAGGGGTTGAGCCCCACGCAAATCAGCGGCTTTTCCCCGGCGGTGCCCAGCACATAGCGGTATTCCAGGTAGCGGGGCGGCAGGTAGAGCCACTGGCTGTCATCAAAATCAAGGGCCTTTTCTGTCAGGCTTTCCTCAAAGCTTAATAAATCCTGGCTGTGGATGCTGCCTTCTGGGATATGCACCTTAATAGCCCTCGTTAAACTTCGGTTTTTTGACGGTGTCAGGGTCAAAATACTCCGCCTCCAGGCGGTCAAAGCGCACTGGCTCCATAAAATGCTCCGGCAAAAAACGGGTCTGGGAGAAATTATTCCAGTCCTGCACATGCCGCGCCAGCACCATGGGCACGCCGATGTCCATCTGCCGGCAGCCCACCGTCAGCGCCTCCTGCCAGCTGCCCTTGTCACAGGCGGTCACTGTATCCGCCGTGATTTTATTCTTCCTGATCTGTCTGAGCCATAGTTTTCCTGCCATCCCTGCCTCCTGCGTTTACTATGGGAGATTATAACATGATTATCCCCTCCTTTGCCTCCAGCCGCGAATTTCTGAAAATTGGAGTAAAGCGCGTCAGGATATGGTATAATCAGACAAATTGAGGAGGGCTTATTATGATCGTTCAAGTATTTCCCAATACAAAAGCGCTGGCCCGGTCAGCGGCCATGCTGTTGTCTTCCCAAATCACCCGGAAACCTGAGAGCGTCATTGGCCTGGCCACCGGCTCCACGCCGATTGCCACCTATCAGGAGCTGATCCGCCTGTATCAGGAAAAGGCGGTGGATTTTTCCAAGGCCACCACCTTCAACCTGGATGAATACGTGGGCATCCCCATTTCCCACCCCTGCAGCTACCATGCTTTCATGCAGGTGCAGCTGTTTGACCATGTGAATTTCAAGGCCAGCTTCCTGCCTGACGGCAACGCCCAGGCGCTCACCAGAGAGT
>CAZSSU010000026.1:4776-12878 GCA_964609415.1 uncultured Christensenella sp.
GAGGAGTTGATCAAGCAGGCAGGCGGCATTGACCTGCAGCTGCTGGGCATTGGCCACAACGGGCACATCGGCTTTAATGAGCCGGCGGACAACTTTGGCTACGGCACCCAGGTGGTGAACCTCACCAGCAGCACCATCAACGCCAACAAGCGCTTTTTCGAGTCCGAGCGCGATGTTCCCCGCCAGGCCATTTCCATGGGCATTGGCACCATCATGGCCGCCCGGGAAATCATGCTGCTGGCCACCGGCAGCGACAAAGCCGACGCCATCCGCAAGATGGTGAAAGGCCCTGTCACCCCCAGCCTGCCTGCCTCCATCCTGAGGCTGCACCACAAGGTCACCCTGCTGCTGGACGAGGCCGCCGCGTCCAAGCTCTGATCTGTGCAAAAGGCTGTGCGCGGCCTGGGGATAATGATCTTTGCCGCGTGCCTTGCCTGGTTTTTTTCCGGGGATGAAATGCCCACAATCCATCCACCCTGTGGAAAGGCAGCCCAAACCCGCTGATTTCCCGCAGGCGAACAGCAGGGGAACTGGCGGAAGCGGAGCTGGCCCGTCTGGAACAAGACAGGCTGTCAGGCGCGTTTTTGGGCGCGAGCTTTCCTGTCAGGTGGATTTCATCCACAGATGTCCACAGCCGGGCCCCGGTTTTCCCCGGCGCTTCCCACAGGGATTTTGCCAGAGATCATCCCAAAAAAGGCGTTTATGCACGCCGTCCACAGCCCCTACTACTACTGCTACAATTATTAACTACTGCCACTATCCGGTGAACCCGGTCCGAAGGAGGAACGCATGCAAGTCATCTTCAACGCCAGCGATTTTAACCACGCCATGGCCATGGTTAGCCACGCCCAGGTTCAGCGCCCCACCCGCGCCTTTCAGGAAGGTGTGTTTCTTGAAACCCGGGATGAGGGGCTGCAGCTCACCTGCACAGATGGGGAGGTGACCATCACCGCCATTGTGCCGGCTGCGGTCAGGGAGGATGGCATTGCCCTATTGCCGGCCAAGCTCACCGCTGACTGGATGCGCTCCCTGTCAGGGGAGGTGGAACTCACCACCCGGGACAACCGCCAGGCCATCGTCAAAAACGCGGGCAGCAAAACCAGCCTGGTGCTGATGGACGCGGAGGATTTCCCGGACATCTCAGACGTGGTGCCGGAAGCTGAGGTCACGCTTAGCCAGCAGAAGTTCCGCTCCGCTGTCAGCCGCATTATTTTTGCGGTGTCCACCGATGAAACCCGGCGCATCCTCACTGGCTGCCTGATGGAAATTCAGCCTGAGGAAGTGCGCTTTGTGTGCTTGGACGGCTATCGCCTGGCCATGCAGCGGGTGTATGTGGAGCATCAGCTGCCAGCCGGCAAGGACAGCCTGTCCTTCATTTTCCCGGGCAAGCTCATGAAGGACCTTAGCGGCATGACGCCTGACAGCGATCAGCCCATCACCTTCACCCTGTCCAAAACCCATTTCAAGGCGTCCTTTGGCAAAACCACCGTGTACTCCCCATTGATTCAGGGGGAATACATCAACTATAAGCAGATTCTGCCCACCTCCTGGACCACCGCCATCCGGGCGGACCGCCAGGCCCTGCTCTCCTCGGTGGACCGTGCCGCCATCGTGGCGCGGGACGGCAGCAACAACCTGCTGAAGCTGTCCATTGGCGAACAGCAGCTCACCATTTCCGCCAATGCCGAGCGCGCGGAAGCCACGGAGCAGGTGGCCATCGACTTTGACGGCAGCCCGCTGAGCATCGCCTTTAACGCCGCCTACCTGACCGATGTCATCAAAAACATCGACACCCCGGACCTGGCCATGCGCTTTAACACCAATGTCAGCCCCTGCGTGGTCTGCCCGGTGACCGGAAATCAGTACACCTACCTCATTCTGCCCGTCCGCGTGGCAGAGTAAGCGTTAATTTTCTAAAGCTTTAAAGAAGTTTTTCGAAGGGGTGCGGGGAAACCTTTTTTCAAAAAGGTTTCCCCGCTATTTTATTTGAACGATAATCTCATTCCCCAGCGTCTAATGGGTGAAGGGAGGCGATGGCATGGAACTTTGTCAGGTACCGGGCAAAGCGCAGGAGGCGGATATCAGCCTTCTGGTGGAGCGCCATGGCGACACCCTGCTGCGATTTTGCTATCTCTACCTTCATGATCTGCAATTGGCCGAGGACGCCGTGCAGGAAACCTACCTGAAAGCCTACCGGAGCTTTCACACATTCAGGGGCGAATCCAGTGAAATCACCTGGCTTGTGGCCATCGCCCTCAACTGCTGCCGCAGCCTCACCCGCAAAGCCTGGTTCCGGAAGGAGGACCGGCAGACCGACCTTGACCTGCTTCCCCAGGCCAGCGCGCCCTTTGACCCGGTGGATGACACCGTGATCAAAGAGGTGATGAAGCTGTCCCCCAAGTACCGGGAAGTGATTCTCTTACACTACTACCAGGGGCTGAAACTGCGTGAAATTGCCGGCATCATGTCCCTGCCCGAGGCCACCCTGTCCACACGCCTCAAGCGTGCCAGGGCGAAACTGAAAGATAAGCTGGAAAGGTGGTATTTCGATGAAGACTGAATTCAGGCGCATCGCAGATCAACGCCTGTCCGGCCTGAACATGGCACTGTCCCTGGTTATGCGCATCCTGATGCGCACAGCCCTTCCCCGCCCCGCCAGAAAGGGGGATCCCAATGAAGAAGACCTTTAAATCAATCGCTGACAGCCGCCTCTCTGGCGTGACGCTCACTGCGGGCCTTAAATACCGCATCCTGAGCGAAATCAAGCAAACGGAGGAACCCCAAGTGAAAAGAAAACTATCCCTGTCCGCCGCCCTGGCCCTGGCGCTGGTGCTGGTGACCGCTGCCGCTTTTGCCCTGACCGATGGCTTTGGCCTGTTTGAGCTGATGGGCACCCATTTAACCCCCGAGCACAGCGTGGTGCAGCCCGACGCCTTCAAGCTCCTGCAAAAGGACCTGGCCAAGGTGGAATTTGAACATGTGGAAGTCACCGTCAAGGAAGCCGTGTATGACGGCCGCTACCTGCGCATTGCCCACGCCACCCGGGACAAGACCGCCACAGCGCCCTTTGACAAGATGAGCGAAGAAGAAATCATCAACGGCGGCTTTAACTTCAAGGCCGCGGTCATGGACGAGGTGAGCTGGTCCAGCATGGACTGGGCCATCGTCAACGGCCACAACCTCAACCCCCTGGGCGGCGCAGGCGTGGTCACCGGCCCCGGCAACGGCGAAACCATCGCCTGGATCCAGTACGACATGTCTGACATCGACGTGGGCGATCAGTTAGAGGTCATCCTGCCCATCCGCGGCAAAAGGAGCATTGACAACAAGGAACTCTCTTTCACCATGGACGTGAAAGACCTGCCTGGTGTCTACAAAGTGAAGGATGTGCCCGAGAAGGACTTTGGCGACTATGCCCTCAAAATCACCAATTTCCAGATCTCTCCCATCCGCGTCTACCTGAACTTCTACCTCATCTTTAAGCCCGGCGTGCCCATGGACAAAATCGAAAAAATCATGGATACCTGGGCCTTTGGGGAGAAGAACTCCCTGGGCAGCCAGCAGGGCGACATCACCCTTAAAACCGCTGACTGGGGTGGCTGGGGCTATGACAATGGCGAGCAGAAAAACACCGAGTTCAAGATGGAAGAAGGCAAAGACTATGGCTTTGATGTGATCATCGACCCCGCCAAGCCCGTCATCGGCCGCGTCATCGGCGAATACCTCAGCCTGGAGAAGTACCCCGATACCTTCGTGCTGTCAAACGGGACGGACACCGTGGAGATCCCGAATGTGAAGGCGGAGTGACGGGGGGAGGACGCTTGGAAACTTTCTTGAATGAAAGTTTCCAAACCTTCAAAGAACTTTAATGGCATAGAAAGAATATGAGTTTTTGAGAGGGGAGTGGTGAAGGGAGGTCTTTAACAGGCCTCCCTTCATTCAAAGAAGAATGCGGATAAAAACGATTGCAATGATCATCACCATCATCATGTTATTGATGGGCACAGGCCTGGCCGCCAGCCCCTATCAAAGCATAGAAGAAATCAAAGCCACTACCCCGGCCCGCTGGACAGAAACCTACCAGACCCGCTGGCGGGAGATCAGGATTGATGTGCCCATCAGGCTGCCGGACGCCAGCCAGTTCCCGGTGATCCGGGTCATCATGGCCCGGCCTGTGGATGAGACGGCGCTGCGCTCCTATCAGCATGTGAACCGCAACCAGCGCGGCATGCTGGAAGCCAACTTTCATGGCGAGGATGTGGTGCCCCGGGACTGGCGCAGAAAATCCAGTGTGACCTTTGAAGCGGGCGTGGTGCCAGATATCCTGCCTGAAAACAGCAGCCTTGGCTTTGAGGCGGCCACCGCTTTCTTCTATGATGAGTTTCAGCGCCTTTACGGCCTGGGCCGGGCGGACCTCTGCCTCAGGCAGACCATCATCGACAGCGCTTTTTATCGCTATGCAGGCAGTGGCAATCACATCCGGTGGAAGGAGCAGGCCACCGACACCGGGCGCTACCTGTTCACCTTCCGCCAGCAGTTTTATGGCATCCCCTACCAGCCCGCCCTGGATTGCTATGACCCGCAGCATTTTAAGCTGGGCAGCGAAAAGAACATCCGGAACGGCACGATTGCTGCCCGCATCACCGACACCCAGCACTTCAGAATCGTCTCCCAGTTGATGGAGCAGGTAGACCTGATCCATCAGGATATTCCCCTCCTGCCCCTTGAACAGGCAAAGGCCGCCTTTGAGGAAGAAATCATGGCAGGCCGCCTGCGCAGCATTGACAGCCTGGAACTATGCTATATCCCCTACGCCGACCCCGGGGACGATAAACTGTTCTGGCTGCTCCCCGCCTGGTATGTAAAAGGCGGCTACACCCGGGACGCGAAACGGGCCTTTAGTCCGCAGCTGGATGCGGCCACCGGGCAGGTGCTGGATGATGGCATTGAGCGCGCTGAGGTGGTTTTCCAGGCGCAGCAGGGAACGCTTATTGACTACAGCGATAAACGAACCAAGCGCCGCGCCCTGCCCACCATCATCACCTGGCAGGATATAAAATAAGGACATGAGATGAAAAAAAGAATAATAGCCCTGTTTTTTATGAGCATGCTTGCCCTGCCCCTGCTGGGACAGGCAAAAAGCCACTGCAGCATCAGCGAGCTACGCGAGCAGGCCCAGGCGGGCTGGGAAAAAACCTACTAGACCCACGGGCGCAGCATCGCGGTGGATATTATGCCCCATGTGCCCCAGGTGATGGCGGTGCCCCTGTCCCAGTGTTATATGCCCCTCATCAGCCCCATGCCTGACCACATGGGGCGCTGGCAGCCCTATTTCCGTGATGGAAAAGGTGAGGAACCCGGCTTTATTGGCCTTCATTCGGCGAAACAATCAGAAGATGCCATCGTCCTGAGCAAGGGCTTCCACGGGAACTATCAATGGGATGGGCACTATGCGGAAATTCCCCTGACCCTTCAGGAGCTGTGCGCCCTGGCACATCAGGTGGTGGAGGGCAGCGGCCTGGGCGCTGATTTTATCTATGGGGATAACTTTTACAGCCTTCAGACCTTTGTGCGTGTTGACAAGGAGAGAAAACCCCTCCCAGGGCCGGGCCTGGTGCATATCCGGTTTTTCCAAAACCTCAACGGCCTCCCAGTGGTGGGCGAGCTGAACCAGTCCTATATCAGAACAGACAGCCAATATAGAGGCCCGGGCAGCGCCATGCCCAGCCTTGATTTTTATGTGCAAAGCGCTGATGAGTTTTCCTTTTATGCCAACTTTGTCATGGCAGAACAAATGCGCCTGGTGGAGGATCTGCCCCTGGCCCCCTTTGACAAGGTCATGGCCACCCTTGAAAAGGAAATCATGGCAGGCAGGCTGCGCCAGGTGTTCAGCTTGAACTTTGGCTACACCATCCTGCCCGGCCCTGGCAACCAGCGCTTATTTGATGCGTCCGGCAACCTTTTTTATGCCCTGCCCACCTGGGTGGTGGATTGCCTCTACATGAAAGATGCCCGGCAATCCATGCAAACCTACAGGGAAGACGATGCTTCCCAGGCTGATATCTATGAAACCAGGGAGTTCAGGCGCCTCATCATCAACGCCCAGACAGCCCGTTTGCTCGACCCCCTCAGCAAAGACCGCAAACGCTTTTATTATGCGGGCTTTCTCTCCTGGGAGGATGTGCAGAAAGGAAACAAAAAATGAAAAGACGATTAACGGCCCTATTTTTACTGAGCCTATTGACCCTGCCATGGTTCACCCAGGCAAAGGAAACCTATGCCATCAGGGACATCCGCCAGCAGGCGGCCCAGGGCTGGAAAGGCAGTTACAAGGCCCATGGCCGGGACATCACGGTGGATGTGATGCCCCAGATCCCATCGGTGGATGCGGTGCCAGTCTACCGGGTTAAGCACCTGGCGGTGCCGGTCTCCCTGCCCGCCAATGAGCCCCTCTGGCACCCGGTGCGGGATGACGGGCCCGGGGAATTTCTGGTGCAGCGATCAGCCCCCGGGGAGGAACCAGCGGGTTCTTTGCGTGTGGGCGGCGAAAAAATCTCCGCCAAGGGCTGGCGGGTGTGGCATGAGGGCTTTACGCCGGAACTTCAGCCCATCTCCGGCAACCCCATCACCTTTGGCGACATCGCCAGCTGGCTGGGAAGCACCCTGGTGAGCCTGGGCCTAAACCCCGGCATCATTCAGCTTATCCAGCCGGAATACATCGAAAGCCATGCATTCTACACCCAGGTGGAAGGGGAGTTCCTGGCGCCGGGCTGGGCTTCCTTCCATTGGCCGCAAATCATCAGCGGCATCCCCGTGGTGGGGACATTCCACCGCGCCTTTATCCAGCCCAATTTTGAGGGCGGCACCCGCACAGACATCAGCCTGGTCTACCGGCAGCCGGACAATTTCTGGCTGGGTGTCCACCTGGTGCAGCCAGTTGAAACCATCACGGAGGACCTGGCCCTGGCCGGTTTTCCCCAGGTGATTAACACCCTGGAAAAGGAAATATCAGCCGGCTTCCTGCGCCAGGTACTGCACATGAAGCTGGGTTACGCCCTCTTTGAAGCGCCTGGCTACACCTCCAGGCAGGTCAGCGACAAAACCCGCTCCTTTTATGCCTTTCCCATCTGGAGCATCGGCTGCATCTATGTGTCTGACCCCAAGAAAAAGGCCGACCCGGTGTTTGTGGATGAGACTGACCCCTATTTCTATGACCCCCACAACACCCTGGCCTACCGGGAGATCATGATAAACGCTCAGACCGGCCAGCTCATAAACCCCAAAAGCCGCAAGGTGGACGCAATTATCTATCCGGGTGTTGTGATCAAGGAATAACAAGAGACATGAAAAGCCCCCAGGCACAACCGTTGCCTGGGGGATTTTTGTTTTGGATACAGAGAGTTTTTAATTATTCCGCCAGCGCCCTGATGCCGGCCATCAGCTGGTCGGCCATGGCCTGGGCTTTCTCCATGCTTTCGGGGTGGCTGGCCCCGGCGTAGAACTTGATCTTGGGCTCGGTGCCTGAGGGCCTGGCGCACAGCCAGTGGCCGCCTTCCAGTTCAAAATAGAGCACATCGGAGGGCGGGGTGTCCAGGGCTTGGGTGTTGCCGCCCTGGCTGCGGATGCCCTTGAGGTAATCCCTGAGGGCAATGACCCGGCTGCCGCCGATGTCTGCTGGCGGGTTTTCGCGCAGGGCTTTCATGATGGCCACCATCCGCTCAGCCCCTTCCTTGCCGGGGTAGGTGTTGGACACCACGGTTTCCACAAAGTAGCCGTAGCGCTGGTAGATTTCCTCCAGCCGGTCATACAGGGTGATGCCCTCGTTGAGGCACATGCAGGCGGCTTCCGCCACCAGCAGGGCCGCGTTGACGGCGTCCTTGTCCCGCACCTGGGTGGAAGAGAGGTAGCCGAAGGACTCCTCAAAGCCAAACTGGAAGGTGTAGGCGCCGGTCTCCTCAAACTCCTGCATTTTTTCACCGATGAATTTAAAGCCGGTGAGCACGCTGAACAGCTTTGCGCCAAAGCTGTCGCAGATAACATCGGCCATCTGGGTGGACACGATGGATTTAACGCAGGCGGGGTTTTGGGGCAGGGTGCCGGCC
>CAZSSU010000026.1:12888-15420 GCA_964609415.1 uncultured Christensenella sp.
GGAACACGCCCTCGCTGTCTTTCACGCACACGCCCAGCCGGTCACAGTCCGGGTCTGTGCCGATGATGACGGTGGCGCCCACCTTTTCAGCCAGGGGAATCGCCAAGGCAAAGGCGCCCGGATCCTCGGGGTTGGGGGCTTTGACGGTGGGGAAGGCGGGATCGGGCTTTTCCTGCTCGGCCACCACGGTGACCTGCTCAAAGCCCGCCTCCTTCAGCACCCGGCGCACCGGCAGGTTGCCGGAGCCGTGGAGCGGGGTGAACACGATGTTCAGCTTCGGCCCCAGCTTCCGCACGATGTCAGGCCGCACCTGCAGGGAGAGCACCATCCGGGTGTAGTCGGCGTCCACCTCTTTTTCGCCGATGTAGGTGAGCAGGCCCTTTCCCAGCGCCTCTTTTTCGTCCATGGGGCAGCACTGCTCATAGCTGAGGGCGGCCATGCGGCTGGTGACGCCCTGGGCCGCCTCTGGCGACAGCTGGGCCCCGTCCGGCCCATAGGCCTTGAAGCCGTTGTATTCTGGCGGGTTGTGGCTGGCGGTGATGACCACGCCGGCCGCAGCGTTTAGGTGCCTGACCGCGTAGGACAATACCGGCACCGGGCGAAGGCTGTCAAACAGCAGGGCTTTCACGCCCCGGGCCGCCAGAATCAGGGCGGTTTCCTTGGCGAAAACATCGCTATACAGCCTGGAATCATAGGCGATGGCCACCGGGCCTTCCGGCTGCCCCGCGTCCAGGCGCAGGTAGTCCGCCAGGCCGGCTGCTGCCCGCCTGACGGTGTAGCGGTTCATGCGGTTGGGGCCTACACCGATCACGCCCCGCATGCCGGCGGTGCCAAAGGCCAGGTCCCGGTAGAAGCGGTCCTCAATGGCCTTGGGGTCGTCCTTGATGGCGGTCATTTCCTGGGAGAGCACAGGGTCCTTCGCCACAAGGCTTGCCCACGCCCTGTAGTTTTCTTGTATATCAAACAAATATATCCCCTCCTTATGCCATATATCATCATGCCCATTATAATCGACCAGCGCGCTGATGACAACTGAGCAATCTTTAGCCAGAATCCATTTGACAAGTTAGTCATAACTAACTATAGTGTGGTTCATCAGCTTTCATGCCAATGGCGACCAGTAAAGGAGGGCATATGAAGCGCACTGTGATTTATTTGTTGCTGTCAGCCTTGCCATGGACAGGCACTGCACAGCCTGGTGCTGTTACACATGATATTGATACGAATGCTGTCATTTTACCGGGCATATTAATCAATCCAAGCCCTGCACCCAAGGCCCATGGTGTAGGCATGATCGGCATGCGGCACGGGAGATAGATGACGATGGAATGGATCAATCAATCCTTGGCTCTGTTCATCATCGGGGGCATATTATTGGCTTGCCACTTGATTAAGCGCCTGTGCATCAACTGCTTGCACACAACAAAAGCGGCTGGACGAAAGGATGGGCAGCATGTATTTCATTGATTTTTTTGGCCGCTACATCAAGCCCATCAGGATGCGGGGCACAGGCTGTGTTCACCCTGCGCCCACAGGGCCAGTCAACGGGTCGGTCTATGCCATCAGGCAGCTGGATGTCAATTTCTGGCTGTATACTAGCAGTGAAACAAGCATCGCCATTGACTGCGGATACCGGGATGAAGCGTTTCCCCAAGTGCTCCGGATGGACGGGGTGACAGCCTTGTTTCTCACCCATGCCGACATGGATCACGCTGGTGGGTTGATGTCTGCCCGGCCGCCTTTTCCTCATGCGGAAGTGTACCTCCACCAGCAGGAGGAAGGCATGCTGCTGGGCCAGAGAAAGCGCTTTCGCTTAGGCCCGGTGCCGTTTCATAATCCGGTGAAATATCAAGGCGCCTATCATCTGCTGCGGGATGGGGAGACCATCAATCATCAGGGCATCCGGGTGGAGATAATCCATGCTCCCGGCCATACACCCGGGCATAGCTGTTATCTGGTGGATGATCAGGTGCTGTTCACAGGAGACTGCCTGTCGCTGCGGGAGGGTAAAGGCTATGCCTTTTTTGACTTTTTTAACATGAACACAGCACAAAATCTTCACAGCCTGTGCCAACTCAAATCCCGCTTCAGGCGTCATCCCCCTTCCCTCACATGCACGGGGCATAGCGGCTATGCGACAGGCTCAGGTGTTTTTTCACATGTTGATATCATCGCAAAGGGCAGTAAACACGCGCCTTTTGACCCCACAGCGCCCTATGATGCATTCAAGTAAATGAACTTCTTTTTCATGCAGAACAGCGGGTATGGCCAGAAGGTGCGAATAAATAGACAATAAACAAGAAATTTGTTTATAAAAGATATTTTGCTTCATTGTGTTCATTTAAAAACACAAAGAATTTAACAAGACCCCGTGTTCCTCTTAAACCAATATGCGATGATGTATTCTATCGAAAACACAATCGGGTATGTTTTGTGGCTAAAACTGTTATTTTCTAGAAATTATCGATGTATTTTTATTGTGCTGTACAAGGATAAATGCTATCATCTGAAGTGGCTCAAAGTAGACATTGG
>CAZSSU010000027.1:0-15248 GCA_964609415.1 uncultured Christensenella sp.
GAATTTCTATCGACCGTATCCCCTTGACATCCTTTCTGTTTATGAGGTAGTCTCATTCATAGATATCAGGAGGTTTTTATGCTTTTTATTGGTATATGCGGTGCCAGCGGATCCGGGAAAACCACCCTGGCGGAAGAACT
This sequence comes from uncultured Christensenella sp., assembly GCA_964609415.1. GTDB lineage: Bacteria > Bacillota > Clostridia > Christensenellales > Aristaeellaceae > UBA6115. The sequence continues at coordinate 141 of CAZSSU010000027.1, forward strand.
CGTTCATGCCATCGGCGCCAGCAGTGCGGTTATCAAACAGGATGCTTATTACTTTGACCATCCCGACCTCACGTTTACCCAGCGCGCAGCGCTTAACTATGATGAACCCAATATATTTGACCATGATTTGCTCCTTCAGGATGTGAAAGCACTGCTTGATGGCAAGGCCGTTACATGCAAAGGGTATGACTTTACCCAGCATGCCCGTTGTGACAGCGATGAACTGCTTTATCCAGGTGATGTGTTGATCCTTGAAGGGATCCACGCCTTTTACGATTCCAGGCTTCGGGATTTGATGTATCTGAAGCTGTTCATCAATGTGGAACCAGACATTTGCTTGCTCCGGCGCATCAGCCGTGACATCAAAGAGCGGGAGCGCAGCATTGACAGCATTGGTGACCAGTACCTGGCTACAGTAAAGCCCATGTACGATAAGTACATCAGAAACTACATTCAATATGCTGATGTCATCGTCACCCGAGGCGGAAAAAACGCCAGAATTGTTGAAATTCTAGCGGGTTATCTGCGAGATGCCTTATACGAATAAACCATTTATGCAGCACTTAAGTGCTCAATCAGAATTTTTAAGCCCATCAGAATCAACACCGCGCCGCCCACCCATTGGGCCTTCGCCTGATACTTGGTGCCGAATCGGCAGCCAACAAGCGTGCCCATATAGGATAATGCAAAGGTAATAATACCAATTAGCGATATAGCCAGCCAGATATTTATTTCGAGCACTGAAAATGCGATGCCGGCTGCCATGGCATCGATGCTGGTGGCAATGCTCAACATCACTAATTCAGATAGCGCCAGGGGTTTACACACCAGCTGTTCCTCGTCCCCCTTGATCGCATCCACAATTAGCTTCACCCCAATAAAGCCTAACAAAAAGAAAGCAATAAAATGATCATAAGCACTGATATACTGATGAAATCCAGTACCCAGCGCCCAGCCCAAAAGGGGCATTAAAGCCTGAAAAGCGCCAAAAAACAAGGCAATCAATAGGCTGTTTTTCCAATTGCCCTGACGCATGCAGGCTCCTTTGCAAATAGCAACTGCCAGCGCGTCCATGGACAAGCCCACGGCAGTGATTATCATTTCTAGCAGGCTCATCCTTTTCCTCCTTGTTTTCGCCGCGTATTTTAACAAAGCACATCAAGCATGTCAATTTATTACAAATGATTGAACATCACAGCGTTTTGTGTTATCCTCTCATTGGCTTACATGTGTACAAAATATTACGTTTTTCGCGCATCGCCGCATGAAAGCCAAACCCTGAATCGTCATATAAGTGTACCCACACTAACCATGGATAAGGATGTGTTCACGCATGGAAAACAGAAACAGAAAACGGCTGATTGGCATCATTTGCTTGGTGGTCATGGCGGCCATTCTGGCTGGCTGCACCGCCAAGCCGGATGATTCAGGTCGCAATCAAGCGGGAGCCGGTACAGTGGGAGAGCAACCCCTGTTCCCCATGCGCTCCACCCCGCCTCCGCAGGATGCCACAGAGACCACAGGGCCGCTTATCATCACCCCTGACCCAAGTGCAACGGTCACTGCTACGACCATGGCGCCTTGGGGAGGTATCACAACGCCAAATCCCAGTGGCTTTGTTACCCCCACAGCAACTTGGGGTGGTGGCGTTATCAGCCTCACGGTATCCCCCAGCATCACCCCCAAGCCAACAAGTTCAGTGCTTAAGCTTGGATCTGAAGGCCAGGCGGTGCGCAGCCTGCAGCAACGGCTCAAAGCCCTGCGCTATTACACGGGTTCTGTAGATGGTGACTTTGGTGCCGGCACGGAAAGCGCTCTGAAGGCTTTTCAGCGGCGTAATAAGCTAACTGCTGATGGCATCGCAGGACCTGCCACCCTGAACCGGCTCAATTCTTCCAAGGCCTTGCCCCCCACCGCTACCCCCAAACCCACCCCTCGCGTGACCCCAACCCCTAAGGTCAACCCCAACTTGTATTTGAGGAATGGCATGAGTGGGTCTGATGTCCGCAGGATGCAGGAGCGGTTAATTGACCTGGGCTATATGACCGGCAACCCGACTGCCCGCTTTGATGATCTGACTGAAATGGCAGTTTATGCCTTCCAGCGCCGCAATGTTTCCTATGCCGACGGCATTGCCGGTCCAATGACCCTTGAAAAGCTCTATTCTTCTTCTGCCAGAGGGACCTCCTCACCCGTGGGCGTCACTGGTATCACCCTCGAGCGGGATGTCAAGGCTTATGATGCTGTGCGTAAATTGCAGCAAAGGCTTAAGGAACTTCGCTTCTATACCGGAAACATCGATGGTGATTTTGGCGTCAGCACAGAAAGCGCTGTGAAAGCTTTCCAGCGCGCCAACGGCCTCACCCCTGATGGCAGGGCAGGCTCCAGCACACTCGCCAGGCTATACAGCAATAACGCCAACAGCGCTGTAGCCACCCCCGTCCCCGGACTGCCTGGAAATGCCACCCCCATCCCCTTCTATGTAAATGTCACCCCCAACCCTCAAGGCGGATATGTCACCGTTCGCGAGGGCAACAGCGGCACCCTGGTGCGCAACCTGCAGCAGGCATTGAAGGATCAAGGTTACTTCAAACTCACTGTAGATGGCCTGTATGGTGTCGGCACCACAGAAGCCGTGCGGGAGTTCCAACGCCGCAAGGGGCTTTCCCAGGACGGCGTAGCTGGCCCCGCCACCCAGCGCATTCTCTTTGAAGGGAACTATCCAAGCGGATCATAAAAGAAGACAAATAACAAAAGAGCCTCCGGATTCATCGGATCCGGAGGCTTTTCCCTTGCTATAATCTCTATCTATTAGAACAGCGCTTCTGCAAACTCCTTGGCGTCAAAAGCCTGCAGGTCATCGATTCCTTCTCCCACACCAATGTACCAGACTGGTACATTTAGTTCTCTTCTGATGGCGATGGCAATGCCACCCTTGGCTGTGCCATCAAGCTTAGTCAGGATGATGCCATCAATGTCCACCACTTCCTTAAAAAGCTTTGCCTGGTTCAAGCCGTTCTGCCCTGTGGTGGCATCCAGGATCAACATGCAGCGCATGGCAGCTTCAGGAAACTCCCGGTCAATTACCCGCCTGATTTTTCCCAGCTCTTCCATTAGATTTTTCTTGTTATGCAACCTGCCTGCTGTGTCCACAATTAAAAGGTCCGTCCCCTTCGCTTTGGCTGACTGCACCGCATCAAACACCACTGCTGCAGGATCTGCCCCCATCTGCTGTTTAACCAGGGGCACATCGGCACGCTCTGCCCATACTTGAAGCTGATCGTCAGCCGCGGCGCGGAAAGTGTCAGCCGCCGCCAACATCACACTGCGGTTTACATCCCGGAAGCGCAAGGCGAGCTTCCCCACAGTGGTGGTTTTCCCCACTCCATTTACGCCCACCACCAGCATCACCATAGGCCAGCTGAGGGCAGGGCGGGGAATATTCATCTCATCAACAATAATCTTTTTGAGCAGTTCTTTTGCCTGCTCAGCATCTTTTATTCTTTCCTTATTCACCTGTTGACGCAGGGAGTCAATGATGTGCTCTGTTGCCAGAACCCCCACATCACCAAGGAGAAGAATGTCCGTCAACTCCTCATAAAAATCATCGTCAATCAAGCGCGTATTGCGGGTAAGGTCCTCAATCTTTCCAGTCATGTTACCCCTGGTTTTACTGAGGCCTTCTTTTAGCCGCGCAAAGAATCCTGCCACTTTATACCTCCTTTAAGCGGAATAATCCTGTAAATTTACTGAGATCATATCAGAAACGCCTTTTTCCCGCATGGTGACGCCATACAGCGCGTCGCAACGTGACATGGTGCCCTTGCGGTGGGTGACTACAATAAACTGAGTTTCTTTGGCATACTCCGCCAGATAATCAGCAAAATGATCAATGTTGGCATCATCCAATGCTGCCTCGATCTCATCGAGTACGCAAAAGGGTGTAGGTTTCAGTTTCAGCATTGCGAACAGAATCGCAATCGCGGTTAGTGCCCGCTCGCCGCCTGAAAGCAAACTGAGCAACTGCAGTTTCTTGCCCGGTGGCTGGGCTTCAATCAAAATTTCACAGCTGAGTGGATTATCAGGATCACTCAGACTAAGCCTGGCCTGGCCGCCGGAGAAAAGCCGCTTAAAGGTTTCGCCAAAGTAGGTGTTTAGCTGTTCAAAAGCGCCAACAAATTGCTTTTCCATTTCCGTTTGCAAACGCCTGATCAGGTCGTTCAAATCTTCACGCGCTTTATAAGCGTCTTCCCGCTGGGCTGTCAGGTCGTCAAAGCGACTTTTGGTGTTGGCGTAATCCTCAATGGCGTGGATATTGATCGGCCCCATTTCCTTAATCTGTCGCCGCAGTTCCTCCGCCTCTTTTTCAGCGGCAGGCAAGTTGAAATCATCTAAGCTCATCAGCTCCTGCGCCATGGCATAGCTTAACTCATAACTGTTCCATAAGGTGTTGGTGAGGGCAAGCTGCTCATCCTCAAGGCGGGCTGATGTTATCTCGCTTCGATGCAGCTTTGCGCTGTCTTCCTGATAGCGCTTGTGTAAAGCTTCAGTTTCTTCCATGCCTTGTTTCTGGGCTTGCTGAATTTGCCGCCGCTTTTGGTCAAAGAGCTGCGCCTGTTCTCTGGCATGCTGCACCTGTTGCTCCTTGTCAGAAAGAGCTTTGGCATCTTCTGCTTGGGCAATCTCAAGCGCTATCATGCTTTCTTTCAATCTCGTCTGATCGTTTTCTGCCTTTTCTTCCTGGGCTTTGAGCCTGGCTGATTCTTTTTCCAAGCGTTTCAAATCGTTCTTTAGATAACCCATCTGCTGGCTCATCTCCTGATGCGAAGCCCTGGCATTTTCAGTTTTTTCCCGTTGCTCTTCCATCTCTTGACGCAGGTTTGCCAAGGTTTCTTTCAGCTCCGCTTCCTGTTTGGACAGCTGAGCCTGATCCAAAGCCATGGCCTGAGCCTGGCTGTCGCTCTGGCTCAGATCAACGGTCAACTCCTGCACCGTGGTTTCCAGCTGGGATATAGCCCCTTGTACCGCTTCCAGCTTCTGTTGCGCGCTTTCAAGGGCAATATTAGCATTTTGAACCCGTTCTTCTTCCCGGGCTACCCCGATTTCCTCGTCCTGGGCTTTCATGCGCAAGTTGTTTAACACATGGTCAGCTTCCTGCAATTGCAGGTAAGCAGTTTCAGCCTCACGAACCAAACCGTCTTCTTTTTTGCGTTGCTTCGTGATGGCCTCTGCCAGTTCGTTGATTTCCCGTTCACGGCCTAAAAGACTCACCGATCGTGACGCTGTGGCACCGCCTGTCATTGCACCGCCTGCCCGCATCACATCCCCTTGTAAGGTGACGACATGGAAAGCCTGACGTCCAGCCCGTGAAATGGGAATAGCGTCAGCGAGTGTTTCAGCAATCACTGCTCGCCCTAATAGATTCTCAACAATCCCTCGGTATGCTTCATCACATGACACCAATTCACTGGCCACCCCCCTGCATCCAGGCATGGAAAGCACTTGCCGTTCCTGGTGTGACAGGGTTCTTGAGGTGATGGCACTGATAGGCAAAAAGGTGGTGCGGCCAAGCTTGTTTTCACGCAGATAATCAATCAGGCGTTTGGCTGTTTCCTCATCCTCAGTGACAATGTTTTGAAGGGTGTTGCCCAGCAGCATTTCTATGGCGCTCTCAAGCTCTTTGGGCACATTGATCAGCTGGGCCAGCACGCCATGAACCCCCGGCATCTTCCCAGCATATTTCAGTGCTTGGCGAACCGGCAGGAAATATCCTTCAAGTCCCTCAGACAACTCCTTGAGTGTTTGATATCTGCTTTCATCCTGCTTGATTTTTGATTGCAGGTTGTGAATATCCAGTTCCATCTGCTGATGGGCCTCTCGCTGCTGACGCGTCTCATTCTCCCGGTCCTTCAGCTGGCTAAAAAGCCCGGAAACTAGTTTGGCAGCTTCCTCATGCCTGCTTGTCGCTTCTTCGAGCGCCAGGGCACTTCCGTCACGCGCTTTTGTCAGATTATCCAAATCAACCTTGAGTTCATCAAGCCGCTTCGAGGCTTGGCTGAGCATCATTTGCTGCCGAACCTTATTCTCCCTGGCACCGCTTAGATAATAAGCTGCCTTGAGCATCCGTGACCGATGGCTTTCCAAAGCGTCTTCGGCCTTTTCGACTGCCTCAGTCTGGGATGCAAGAGCCGCTTCTTCCTGTTCAAGCTGCCTGGACAAGGCATCCAAACGCTGGCTGCCTTGATTTTCATCTTCCTGACTTTGGGCGGCCAGGTTATACAGCTGCGTGTATTCCTCATGCAGGCTGGCAGCTGTCTGCGATAATCTGCTGGCTTCTTCCCGTACTTTATCAAGTTCAACACTGCGGCGCTGAGATAGCAGCAGATGCTCCTGAAGGTCAGATTCAAGCGCTGATAAAGTGCTTTTCGCGTTATCTGAAGCCGTCTCCTGGCTGGATAAGGCCTCATCCCATTTCTCCCTATCCTGCTTTAACTGCTCCAGTTCTGATTCATGCCGGGCAATCAACTCGCGCATTCCAGTGATGTTTTCCTCAAGGCTTTTCCGGCGTTCACTTAACCTATCATACCGCCTCAGGAAAATATTGACATCAAGGGTCTTGAGCTTGTCAGCGCTTAGCAAATATTGCTGTGCAGCCCGGGATTGCTCCTGCAAAGGCCCCAAGCGGCTTGATAATTCTTCCACCAGGTCACTCACCCTGGCCAGGTTGTCCTCGGTGCGCTGCAGCTTTCTTAGCGCTTCCTCTTTTCTGGACCGGAAGGTAACGATGCCGGCGGCTTCTTCAAATGCCGCTCGGCGTTCCTCACCTTTTGATGAGAGGATTTCATCGATATGGCCCTGGCCAATCAGGGAGTACCCTTCCTGCCCAACGCCGGTATCCCTGAACAGGGCGATGATATCTTTTAAGCGGCAAGGCTTTTTATTAAGAGAGTATTCCCCCTCTCCACTGCGGTACACACGCCTGGTGACCTGAACTTCGCTGTGGGTGTCGTGTAGCTTCCCATCGTCATTATCAAACACCAGGGAAACTTCGCAATATGGCATCATTTTTCGCTTTTGGGTGCCAGCGAAAATGACATCCTCCATTTTGGATCCCCGCAGCGCTTTGGCGCTTTGCTCACCCAAAACCCAGCGCATGGCATCGGCAATGTTGCTCTTCCCGGAACCATTGGGCCCCACAATACCAGTAATCCCATCATCAAAGGTGATGGAGGTGCGCTGAGGGAAAGATTTAAAGCCATAAAGCTCAAGCCGGGTTAATTTCATCGTCTGTTTCTTCTCTTATCAGGGTATTCAGTCCAATTTCTGCTGCCAGCTGCTGGGCAGTTTTAATGCTTGTAGCCCAGGCTCGGGCTAATTCACGTCCAGAGGCAATCACTGCCGCTTCAAACCGCCGCTTATGTGGTGGCCCCTCCTCGCCAATCAATTCATACTCTGGCTGAGGAAGGCCTTTTGCTTGCAGATAGGCCTGCAAAGCGCCTTTGGCATCAAGCGATGTATCAGTATGTTTAAACAACTGCTCCCATAGCCGCTCAACCAATAGATAGGCCATTGCCATGCCGCCGTCCAAATAGACTGCCGCAATGACCGCCTCCATGGCGTCAGCCATTAACGGCTGGCTTTTTCTTCCGCCTGAGCGCACAAGCTCTGGCTTCATGCGAATAAAACTGCCCAGCTGCAACCCGGATGCAATTTTTGACAATGCCCCCTCGCATACAAGCTGCTGTCGCCTGCGCGTAAGGCTGCCTTCATCCTCTTTAGTTTCCATATGATAGAGCATATCACTGACACACAGTTGCAGGACAGCATCACCCAGAAATTCCAGGCGCTGGTTGCTTACTTCATGGGTCATAGAAGCATGTGTCAGGGCGCGCTCAAGCAGCCTTCTGTTTTGAAAACAGTAGCCCAGACTGTTTTCCAGCACAGCTAAATCTGGCATAAAGCCCCCACATGAAAAAGGGCTGCCGGCCAGAGGCACAGCAGCCGGCCCTTGGTCCAATCAGCCGTTGCGGGCTTCAATGTAATTCACCACATCCCCCACGGTTTTGAGGTTTGTGATGGCGCTGTCCTCCACCTGCATGTTGAAAGCGTCTTCCAAGTCCATAATCAGCACCATGACATTGGCGCTGTCAGCACCCAGATCCTCCACAAGCTTGGCATCCATGGTCACTTTGTCGGGGGTAACCTTGAGTTGATTGGCGATAAGCTTTGCGACTGTGTCAAATACCATAATTTATTCCTCCTGCTGGCTATTGTTGTTTGAAGTTTGTGCGCTAATGGCCTGGTCAATGGCAGCGGCTACCCCGCCTCGCACCATTTTGACCGCCTGGCCTATGGCGCTGGCAAAAGCACGGGCATTGCTGGAGCCGTGGGCTTTCACCACAGCGCCTTGCACACCAAGGAGGGGCGCACCGCCCACCTCTGTGTAGTCCATCTGCTTCTTGACGCGTTTGAAGGCGTTTTTGGCAAGCAGCGCGCCGATTTTGCTGCGGCTGTCTGCCATCAGCTCCCGCTTGATGATGCCCATCAGCGCAGAAGCCACGCCTTCTGTATATTTTAGAATCAAGTTGCCGTCAAAACCGTCACACACAATAACATCAGCGTGTCCAGCAGGTATATATCGGCCCTCGATATTCCCAACAAAATTGATGGGTGCCTTTTTGAGCAATTGGTGAGCCTGGCTGTAGAGCTGATTGCCCTTTTCCTCCTCGGCGCCATTGTTTACAAGACCAACGCGTGGAGACTCCAAGCCCATGACCTTTTTCATATAGGCATCGCCCATGATGCCAAACTGAGCCAGCCATTCAGGGCGGCTATCCACATTAGCACCACAGTCAATCAGCAGAAACTGCCCATCGCTACCAGGCATTAAAGGGGCAAGCGCAGGGCGCTCAATGCCGGGAATGCGGCCTAAGCGAAGCATCCCCCCCACCAGAACTGCGCCGGTTGATCCAGCGGACACAAAGGCGTCTGTATCCCCAGCTCTTAAAGCCAGCATGCCCATGACAATGGCACTCTTCTTTTTCTGACGGATAGCCAAAGCAGGCGCTTCATTGTTGCTAATCACCTCAGGCGCATCCAGCACAGAAAGCCGATCCCGCACTTCCCCTGCATTCTGCAGGTGAGGTGTGATTGTCTCAATTGGACCGGCTAAGGTAATGAGCAAGTCCGGGTCTTTTCGCAAAGCCTCAATCGCCCCAAGGCAACTTGCCTCGGGCGCGTTATCGCCACCCATGGCGTCTAAAAATACTCTGATCATTTTACTCCTATTGATCTAACGCATTTCTCGTTAAATCCTTGTCATTTTATCATACAGGCCAAATGTTGACAAGCATGGCCGGGCTTGAAACACGAGACAAAAACGAGTATACTGAGCTTGACTTGAGAGAACACCTCTTGCTTGCAACAAAAAAGGAGGTTCAGGGTATGAAACTAATTATTGCCATTGTCCAGGATGAGGATGCCTCCCATCTGGTCAGTGAACTGATGGGCGAAGGATACGGGATAACCAAGTTGGCCACCACCGGTGGTTTTCTGCGCGCGGGCAATACCACACTTTTAGTTGGTGTTGAAGATGACCGCTTTGATGCCTGCATGGCCATCATCGAAAAAGTGTGCAAAAGCCGTAAGCAAATTGCCACTTCCCCCGTTACCATGGGCGGAGCCACCGGCATGTACGCCCCTTATCCCATTGAGGTCACTGTGGGCGGCGCGACAGTCTTTGTGCTCAATGTTGAGCAGTTTCTGAAGATTTAACCGCTTTGCCCATTACGTCATCCCTAACCAGTCCGGCACCGGCTGAGTTGATTCGCTATTTTGGCGCTGTTTCAGCGGCATTGACTTCCCTGATTACAAGGTATCAAAGCGGCAGCGTGCCTCAAGCCCTGATGCTCTCAGGGCCTTTTGGTGTGGGGAAGCGCACCCTGGCAAAGCTCCTCTGTCTATGCCTATTTTGCCAGTCAGATGGGGATGTGCCTTGCGGTACCTGCAAGTCATGCAAACGCCTGGATGCTGAGACGCATCCCAATCTTTTAGTCATCCGGGCAAAACCTGGGGATAAATCCATCAAAATCGACCAGGTGCGGGACATGCTGACTCAGTTGAAGGCTTATCCACTTGAGAAAGGCCATCGCGCCGTGATCCTTGAGGATTTTGATCTCTTTACCGTGCCCGCGCAAAATGCGCTGCTGAAGGCCATTGAAGAGCCTGATGAAGCGACAGTCTATCTGCTAACCGCCACCAATGAAAAGGCGGTGCTGCCTACCATCCTGTCCCGTTGCCTCCTGCATAGGTTATCAGCCTGGCCTGATGCTCTGGTTATAAATTTGCTTACTCAAAAAGGCCTTTCTGGTGAGGAGGCCAGAAAGCTTGTTTCCATGGCTTCAGGTAGCCCTGGCACTGCCCTCAAGCTTCAAAACGATGAGGACTTCTGGTCTCTAAAAGCCAAGGCAGATTATGCACTGGACAAACTTAATAATCCCGCCCATTTGCCTGAGGCTTCTGAGCTGATGAAAGACTTCCGCTATGATGCGGATCAGCTTCTAAACTATTTGGAAACCCGTACGTATCGTGATCTCGTATCGGCTATGCCCTTATCACCTGAGGCAACCCGCAGACACCAAGCGACGCTGGAAGCCATTTTTCTGGCCCGCAGGCAGCGCGCTTCAAATGTATCCTGGCAGGGCATCGCGGATCAAATGCTATTGAATATATCGGAGGAAAACACATCATGCCCATGGTAATCGGCGTTCGTTTTGCTGAAGCTGGCAAACTTTATTACTATAACCCCGGCACCTTTTCCATTGTAACCGGCCAATCGGTGGTTGTTGAGACATCCCGTGGTGATGAAATCGCCCAGGTGGTGGAAACAGCGCATATGGTGGATGATCAACTCATCCATCAGCCGCTGCGCAGTGTTGTGCGCATGGTCACCCAGGGGGATCTGGACCAACAGGCGCTTAGAAAAGCCAAAGAAGCCGAAGCCTTGGAAATCTGCCGGAAAAAGGTGCTGGAACACCGGCTGGACATGAAATTGGTGCGGGTGGAATATACCCTGGACCAGAGCAAACTGATGGTATACTTCACCTCAGGCGGAAGGGTGGATTTCCGCAAACTTGTCAAAGACATGGCGTCCATCTTCCGCACACGCATTGAACTAAAGCAAATCGGCGTCCGTGATGAAGCCCGCTTAATTGGCGGCCTGGGCCCTTGTGGGCGCTCCCTTTGCTGCACCCAGCATTTACAGGATTTTCAGCCTGTGTCCATCCGCATGGCCAAAGATCAGAGCCTTTCCCTTAACCCCACAAAGATTTCGGGCGTTTGTGGCCGGCTCATGTGCTGCCTGGGATATGAACACGAACAGTATCAGAAAACCCGCAAGCTGATGCCAAAGGTCGGCAAGGAAGTGATCACTCCCCTGGGCCGGGGCGTTGTGATTGATTTAAACCCCTTGATGGAAACCATCAAGACGCGCATTAGCCAGGGGGACACGACTGAAATTCACGAGTTCCCCATGCAGGATATCCAACGCTTGCAGCCCCCTGTCCCTGTAGCAGAGCAGAAGCCGGAGAAACGCAAGCGTGAACAAACGCCCGAGGTGCTGGCAGAGGTGTTGGCAGATGATGAGGAGTTCATTGGCACCGATGTTGATATGACCTGCGATTCTAAAAAGATCGCTGATGATTGAGGAAGCGTTTGATGCATGTATTGCCACCTGATTATCACTATCTGTTAAAGAAACATAAAACAGATTTCGAGCCCGACATGTTTGAAAATCTCCTAAAAGCCATCATTGCTGCTGACTTAAATTGTGCTGACAAAGCCGAGGATGAAGACAGCCTGTTTGAGATGATTCTGGATGAGGTTTTGCCAGAGGATGCCGATGAGGCATTTGAAGGGAAAGTCATGCTGTTGCTTGACGATTACTTCGAAGCCAGGGAATGAGAATCTTGTCTCTCAGTTATAATGCCCGCCGGGATTTCTGGCGGGCATTATCAGTAGAACGTTTTCCCCTAATCAGTTCATAGCATAGGAAACCATACCGCCGACAATAAATGCAGTGGAGCCATTGGGAAGTTGAATCTGGTACCAGCCCTTTTTTGGAATCGCAATAACATCAAAAACATCACCCGGATCCACCTTGCCCACGATGGCTGCGCTCATCGAAGGCTCTGCTCTCAGATTGGCTTGGCGCTGATGGGTAACGGTTACCTTACCCAGATAATGATAAAAAGCATTGTACAGCCTGTAGATGGCCAGTATTGCATCCTGCCGGGTTAGTGGATGGGTGGGGAAAAAGTCGTGGGCACTGTCAAGAGATAAGACTGGTTTCCCACTAGCACTATCCATGTGATCTAGAATCGTAATCACCATGTCAATCATTGGCAATGCACGCCAATCAGCGCTTCCCGGAACCGCAGCAATGCCCGCATATTGCTGGCACACCTCAATATCCGCCACATCAGCGATAAAAGGATCATGCGAGTGATTATATCCCGGATCACTTTCCCCTATATCTATGAGCGCACCATACATCTCTGCCGCTGCCACGCCGCGCAGAACAATGTTATATGGCGCTCCGGCATTGGCAGCCTCGTATTGTGCCCGGGACAAATATACATGATTCCTCGCAGCACCGCTGCTTTTGGTCTTAAGTCTGATTAGATTCGTCAGCAACCCATCCAACTCCTGCCAGGTGCAGTTACCCTCTGTTGTCATCCCCTGAGGAATCAATCCCAATTTGCGGGCAGATGACAATTCCTGCTGCACCATTTCCTCCGGAGTGGGAGGTGGCGTCACCACAGGTTTCTTCGTGGGTTTAGGAGTAGGCGTCACAAAGGGCTTTGGTTTATGACTGGTCAGGAATTGTGTTCTAACATATCCGTTGTACATACCATATTGCACATGATACCAAACCATGCCAACAAAATCTGTATATACAAGCACCTGGGCACCGTAGGGGATTTTTGTCAGCACCTGCGCATTCACATCTGGTTCTGCTCTTAAGTTTAACTTTTTCCCATCGGAGGTTTTCACATACATGGTAGACGAGCCTGGATCATAAATCGACGCGGACACTGGCATCAAGGCAATCATCAGGCACAGGACAGTCAGGAGGCTAAGCATTCTTTTCATCGTGAATCCTTCCTTTCAGTTTTCCTTTCTGCATAAGGGGGAACATTTCTCCACTGCTTATTGATATAAGCTACCGACAGTTGTTTCAAATAACATACATCGCATGCAAATGAAAAAACACCACCCGTTATTAGTGTAGCGGGGGTGCAATCAGTTCACATGACCCGAAAGAGCTATTCTGGCGTGTATCTGAAGTTTTTAAGCTGGCTGAATATATTCCCAGCCAAAGGCGCTGCCGCCTGGCCGCCCCCGCCGCCATCCTCAATGACCACACACAGGGCATATGGCAAATCCGGCTCATCAAGAAACCCTATAAACCAGGCATTGGTTTCCTCCTGACCCGCCACCTGCGCAGATCCGGTTTTTCCGCACACTTTCAATCCGTTTACCGCTGCGCGCCTGGCAGTACCCGAGGTAACAACCCGGCGCATAGCATCCGTGATGACATCCGCTTCAAAAGGCTTGAGCGGTGTTTTATATACCCTGGGCGAGATACTGGCCTTGGTAGCGCCCGCATCGCTGGTGGCCTGGAGCAGTATCTTTGGTTCCATCATCACGCCGTCATTGGCAATCCCTGCTGTAATCATGGTCATGTGAAGCGGCGTCAGCAGCAACGCGCTTTGTCCAGCACCAGTCCAGGCAATTTCTTTATTCACACGGTTAGTCGTTGGATAAGCCGAGTTTTCCACCACCACATCGGAAAACAGGAAGTAATCATTAATGCCAAAGGCTTTTCCCGTCATCTTCAGCGCTTCATCCCCCACTTCAAGCGCTAACTTGGCAAAGGTGATGTTGCAGCTGACCTCCATTGCCTTTTTCAGGTTAATGGCGCCATGGGAAGCCATGCCCGCATCGGTAATCAGGGTGTCGCCCACCTGGAATGCGCCAGTGCATTCATAGGTCTTTGTCATGGCGTCCGGGATGTTTTTCAGCGCCGCTGCCAGCGTCACCACCTTGAAGGTGGAGCCAGGAGCGCTCAACCATCTGGTCGCCTTGTTCCAAAAAGGCTTCAGGGGATCCTCCTCCACCGCTTTGGTAACACGCATGGGATCAAACACCGGGAAACTCTGAAGGCTAAGCAGTTCCCCTGTTTTGTAGTTCATCACCACCACAGCGCCTGCCTTGTCCGCCGGGAAAGCCTTGGATATTGCCAGAGATAACCCGGCGTCGATGGATAAGCGCAGGTCATTTCCCCGGCGTTTCCCGCCATCAATGGCCTGGCGCAGCCGGTCAGCATATGAATCGCTAAAGCCATACAAATATTGCGCCATGAAGGATTCCACGCCATATGCCACATTGTTTGCATTGTCTCCCACCGCATGAACTACGGCGCTTCTGATTTGTGCATTGTCATGATAATAGCGCTTACCACTCTCATCGCTGCTAGCAAGCAAGGTGCCGTTTCTGTCATAAATACGCCCCGGTATCACATCGTTTTTCTGCCGTCTGGCATAGACATTGGCAGCAGATGAAAACCAGCGGTTGCCATAAACACCCAGGCTGTATGCCCCATAACCCACCAATGAGCCAAGCAGCAATAGCACCGTTAAAACAATAATGCGGATGTTACGCTTAATCAACTTCATCAGCTGTCCTCCCCGATGAGGGCTATCATTTGGTCTTCTTTGATATCCTCCTGGTTCACGCTGGCCACTCCCTGTAAAAGCCCCATAATACCCAGGCTGCTGATTAGCGACGTACCGCCATAGCTAACAAAAGGCAGAGTGACACCTGTCAGGGGGATTAACTTTATATTCCCGCCAATTATGACAAAAGCCTGCAGCGCGATTAATGAAGCGCAGCCCAGCGCCAACAAGGTATGGAACTTGCTTCGGGAACGCATGGCAATGGTAATGCCCCTGAGGAAGATCAGCGCATACACCACCACCACGCAAACCCCAAACAGCACCCCAAACTCATTGAGAATAACAGAAAAAATAAAGTCAGTTGAGTATT
>CAZSSU010000028.1:0-1373 GCA_964609415.1 uncultured Christensenella sp.
TCATGGTGAAGCCGGAGGACGTGAACGACGACGGCATCCGCGTGATGGCCAAGCAGATCGCCAAGCAGATCGAGGACGAGATGGAATTCCCCGGGCAAATCCGGGTGCATGTCATCCGCGAAACCCGCAGCGTGGAACTGGCGAAATAAAGCCACAGACACGGCGCATGGGGCTGTCAACCAGTGTGACAGCCCCTTTGCATAAGATAAAACAGGAGCGTGCCATGGCCAATCCCTTGCCCTTTGATCCCACTTTCCTGCCTTACCCAGGCAACCGCTACCCCATCTGTGCTAGCCGGGGCATGGTGAACACCTCCTCCCCCCAGGCGGCAGCAGCCGGGCTTGAGGCGCTGAGGAAGGGCGGCAACGCCGTTGACGCGGCAGTGGCCGCGGCCACCGCGCTCACCGTGGTGGAGCCCACCGCCAACGGCATCGGCAGCGACGCCTTTGCCCTGGTATGGATAGAGAAGGAAAAAAAGCTCTACGGCCTCAACGCCAGCGGCTGGGCCCCGGAAAGGCTGACATTGGAAGCCGCCCGGCAGGCCGCAGGCGGGGATAACATGCCCAGCCACGGCTGGCTGCCGGTGATGGTGCCAGGGGCGCCTGCCGCCTGGGCCGCCTTGTCTGGCCGTTTTGGCAGGCTGTCAATGGAAAACACCATGGCCCCCGCCATCTCCTACGCCAGGGAGGGCTACCCCGTCTCCCCCTGCCTGGCCCGGATGTGGCAGCGGGCGGCAAAGACGTATCAAGCCAGCCTCAAGGGCGAGGCCTATGCCGAGTGGTTCCGCACCTTCCTGCCGGAGGGTGAAGCCCCCCGTTGCGGGCAGAGGGTGACATTGCCCAACCACGCCAACACCCTGGCGGACATCGCAGCCACCCGGGCTGAATCCTTCTACCGGGGACAGCTGGCGGACAGGATGCTGGCAGACAGCCAGGCCTTTGGCGGCTTTTTCACCCCGGCGGATTTTGCCCAGTACCAGCCTGAATGGGTGGCGCCCGTCACCCTGGATTACCGGGGCTACACCGTGTGTGAGATTCCCCCCAACGGCCAGGGCATCGTGGCGCTGATGGCGCTTAACATCTTAAAAAACTTCAGCTTCCCCCAAAAAGAGAGCGCGCATACCTGCCACCATCAGTGGGAGGCCATGAAAATCGCCTTTGCCGATGGCAAGCACTATATCACCGACCCCCTTGCCATGCAAAAGCCCTGGGAAGCCCTGCTGGACCCGGCCTATGGCGCTGCCCGCGCCAGGGAGATAGGAGGCCAGGCAGCACTCCCCAGCCCCGGCCAGCCCTTTGGCAGCGGCACGGTGTACCTGTGCACGGCGGATGGAGAGGGCAACATGGTCTCCTACATCCAGAGCAACTACATGG
>CAZSSU010000028.1:1383-15059 GCA_964609415.1 uncultured Christensenella sp.
CTCGGGCATTGTGGTGCGGGGCACAGGCATCGCCCTGCAAAACCGGGGGCACGATTTTTCCCTCAAGGCCCAGGACGCCAATGTCATTGCCCCCCGGAAAAAGAGCTACCACACCATCATCCCCGGCTTTCTGATGAAGGAGGGCGAGGCCATCGGCCCCTTTGGCGTGATGGGCGGCTATATGCAGCCCCAGGGCCATGTGCAGGTGGTGATGAACCTGGTGGATTTTGGCCTCAACCCCCAGCAGGCCCTGGACGCGCCGCGCTGGCAGTGGATGAAAGACAAGGCCTTCGCGGTGGAATGCGGCTTTTCCCCTGCCATCATCAGGCAGCTGGAAGCCATGGGGCACAGCATCAGCATCAGCCCCGATAGCCCGCTCTTTGGCCGGGGGCAGATGATCTGGAAAATGCCGGGCGGCAGCCTGCTGGGCGCCACCGAGGGCAGAACCGACAGCAACATCGCTTGCTATTAGGCGTATAATGGACGCATAACAGGGATGAGAGGCGGAGCATGGCAAAAGAACTTTTAGACATCTATCTCTTGTTTTTCAAAATGGGGGCGGTCACCTTTGGCGGCGGCTACGCGATGCTGCCCATTTTAAGGCGGGAAATCGTCCAGCGGCGAGGGTGGCTGAGCGAAGAGCAGGTCATGGACTTCTTCGCCGTCAGCCAATGCCTGCCCGGCATCATCGCCTCAAACGCCTCGGTGTTTATCGGCTACCAGCGCCGGAAGACCCCCGGCGCCATCGCGGCGGCCCTGGGGGTGGTGACGCCCAGCATCATCATCATCACGCTGATCGCGGCGCTGATGCAAAACTTTCAGAATGAGCCCCTGGTGCAGCAGGCTTTCAAGGCCATCTCCATCTGCGTGTGCGCGCTGATTCTGGAGGCGGTGATCAGCATGTGGAAAAAGGGCGTGAAGGACTGGGTGGGCATCATCATCTGCCTGGCGGTCTTCGCCCTGGCGGTGTTCACCGACATCTCCCCCATCTGGCTGGTGCTGGCTTCCGCCCTCAGCGGCATCGCGGTGAAAACAGCAAAGGAGAAACGGGCATGATTTATCTGCGTTTGGCCTGGGAATTTTTGCAGATTGGCCTGTTCGCCATCGGCGGCGGCATGGCCACCCTGCCCTTTTTGCAGCGGCTGGGCGAGCGCACCGGCTGGTTTAACGAGAAGCTCATCACCGACATGATCGCCATCTCAGAGTCCACCCCCGGGCCCATCGGCATCAACATGGCCACCTATGTGGGCTATAACACAGCCGGTATCCTGGGGGGCATCGTGGCCACCCTGGCTGAGATTGTGCCTTCTGTCATCATCGTGGTGCTGGTGTCCAAGTCCCTCCAGCGCTTCAGCGCCAGCAAATACGTGGAATACACCTTCTACGGCCTGCGCCCCGCTGTCACGGGGCTTATCGCGGCGGCGGTATTGGCGGTGTTCAGGGCGGCGGTGCTCAACACCGCCCTCTACCAGCAGACAGGCGCGCTGGGGGATTTGATCAGCCTCAAATACATCCTGTTTTTCGCGGTGATTTTTGCCGCCATCCGCAAGTACAAAAAAAGCCCCATCCTGTACATCGCCATATCGGCGGTGGTGGGCATCGTGATGAAATTTTAGGAGGGTTCCCCATGGATGTGCAGAAAATCGAGCGTCTGCTGGAAAGCGGCGAATGTGACCGCCACGGCTACTGGAAGCCCAACGCCATCATGGCCTTCATGCAGGAGCTGGCGGGGCTCCACGCGGCGCGCCTGGGCTTTGGCCGGCAGGACATTGTGACAAAGCATCAAGTGGTCTGGGTGCTGACCCGGCATGAGATGGTGATTGACCGCTACCCCGCCATCGGCGACATGATCGTGGGCAAATCCTTCCCCACCAGGACCCGCCGGGGCATCTACCCCCGCTTTTATCAGATTGAGGATGGGGCGGGTGACATTCTGGTGCGGGGCAGCAGCTTCTGGACGCTGGCGGACATCGACAGCCGCACCATGGCCCAGGTGCCCCAGGTGGCGGATGCCATGCCTGACAACGAAGCCCTGGACAAGCCCCTGCCCTACCCCGTCAGCGCCCGAGAGCTGGAAAATGGGCGGGAAATCCTTTACCAATGGAAGCCCCTGTACACCGATATTGACCGCAACGGCCATGTGAACAACACCCGGGTGGCCGACTGGATGCTCTGCTTCCTGGATGAGTGCGTGGATTTGGCCCGCCGCCCGGTCAGGAGCCTCCAGGTCACCTACCGCAAGGAGATGCTCCAGGGCGAGGCCATCGACCTGCGCTTCATGATGGGCCAGGACGATTTCTCCCTCCGGAGCGACCGGGACGGCGACACCTGCGTGCTGCTCTCCGGCAGCCTCTACCCGGATTATGATCAGGAAAGCCTGGGGATTTAGCGCCCTGGCCCAATAAAACAATAAAAGTGAGAAGGACAATAAATGATGAATTTTCACAATGAGCCGCTATACACCATCACCCATGGCTTTGAGGACTATGAGCGCCAGCTGGGCGCGATTTCCCCGCCGGTCTATTTTTCATCCCTGCATGTCTTCCCCACCTTTGAGGAATATATGCAGGCCGGCGCCAGCCAGGATGATGAGGCCTTCATCTATGGCCGCGTGTCAAACCCCACCATCCGGCTGCTTGAAGAAAAGCTGGCCGCCCTGGAGCACGGGGCGGACGCGCTGGTGTTTGGCTCGGGCATGGCGGCAGCCACCTCTGCCATCCTTGCCACCTGCCAGGCCGGGGACCATATCCTCTGCATGCGGGATTCCTACCGCCCGGTGCATTCCTTCATGGATGCTGTGGGCACGCCCCGGCTGAAGATGGAGATGAGCTTTGTTTCCGGCCTGGATCTGGAAGAAATCAAGCAGGCCATCCGCCCCAACACCCGGCTGATGATTCTGGAAAGCCCGGCCACCTTTGTGTTTTCGGTGATTGATATCCCCGCCATCACGGCGCTGTGCAAGGCCCATGGCATCACCACCTACCTGGACAACACCTACTGCACCCCCCTCCACCAAAACCCGCTGGACATGGGCGTTGACATCGTGATGCACACCCTGTCCAAGTACATCGGCGGGCACAGTGACATCATCGGCGGTGCCCTGATATCCAAAGACGCGGACTTTATCCGCCAGATGCGCCACGGCACCCGGGAGTGGCTGGGCGGCATCCTGGGGCCCATGGAGGCCTGGCTGGCCATCCGGGGCCTGAGGTCCATGCCGGCAAGGCTGGCCATGCACCAGGAAACGGCGCTGAAAGTGGCCCAGTACCTGGAAAATCACCCCAAGGTGAAGGCGGTGCATTACACCGGCCTGGCCTCCCACCCCCAGGCTGAGTTGATCGCAAAGCAGATGCGGGGCCACACAGGGCTGATGAGCTTTGAGCTGGACCGGACGCCTGATGAGGCGGTGAAAATGATCAACGCCCTCAGGCTCTTTGGCAAGGGCTGCTCCTGGGGCGGCTTTGAAAGCCTGGCCCTCTGCCCCATGTATGCCGCCACCGAGGAAGCCGCCCGGGCTTCCGGCGTCAGCCGGGGGCTGGTGCGCATCCACTGCGGGCTGGAAGGCGCTGATAACCTCATCGCCGACCTGGCCCAGGCCCTTCAATTGGTATGAGAACCGCGCAGCAAAAAGCCCCCTGGTGGGCAGAGGGCAAATTCGGGTTGTTTGTGCACTGGGGGCTTTACGCCATCCTGGCAGGCGCCTACCAGGGCAGAAAAACCAGCAACATCGCCGAGTGGATCATGCACGACCTGCAAATTCCCAAATCGGAATATGAAAAACTGGCGGCCCAGTTCAATCCCGTTCATTTTGATGCCGACGCCCTGGTGAAAAGGGCCCGGGACGCCGGCATGCGCTATGTGGTGTTCACAGCCAAGCACCACGATGGCTTTGCCATGTTTGACAGCCAGGCCGATGCCTACAACATTGTAACGGCTACGCCCTATGGCCGGGATGTGGCCATGGATTTCCGCCAGGCCTGCGACAAATACGGCCTGAAGCTGTGCTTTTACTATTCCCAGGCCCAGGACTGGCACCACCCCGGCGGCATCGAGGAAGGGGTCTGCGATCCCAACCCCCGCTTCCGTGAATACCTGGACCAGAAATGCATCCCCCAGCTAAGGGAGCTGCTCACCAACTATGGGGACATCGGCCTCATCTGGTTTGACACCCCCATGCAGATGACCCAGGCGGAATCAGCGGAGCTGGCCCAACTGGTAAGACAGCTCCAGCCGGACTGCCTCATCTCAGGCCGCATCGGCCACGGCCTGGGCGACTACATGACCACCGGGGACAATTTTCTCCCCCTCCTGCCCCATGCCAAGGCCTTTGAGGTGCCGGCCACCATCAACCACAGCTGGGGATATAGTGACTATGATCACCACTGGAAAGACCCCAAGTACCTGCTGCGCAGCCTGGTGAAATCCGTCAGCCGCGGCGGCAACTACCTGCTGAATGTGGGGCCTGACAAAATGGGCCAGGTGCCAGAGGAAAGCCTGAAGGTGCTGGAAGACATGGGGGATTATATGGCAAAAAATGGGGAAGCCCTCTACGGTGCCTCCCCTGTTCCCGCCTATCCCTATGACGTGGGCGACTGGTGCCTGTTCACCGCCAAGCCCCATGCCCTCTACCTCCACCTGTTTGAAAAACGGGAGGATATCTACCTGCTGGCCATCGCCAACCAGCCCCTGCGGGCCACGGTGCTGGCCACCGGGGAGGAGCTGCCCCTCACCCTGCGCACCACCGGCGAAGGCGAGCCCAGCTGGCGCCTGCCCTGGCCGGATGCCCCCCTGGGACATGGCCTGGTGGTGAAGGTTGAACTTCAGGAACCCCATATTATGTTCGAGCCCCTCAAAGACTAAGAAAGTTTTTCAGATGGGGGCACGGGGGAAGGCTTTTTTCAAAAAGACCTTCCCCCGCTTCATTTATTCCTCTTCCTGGTAAGCCGGGAAGGTGACGCTGATGGTGGTGCCCCGCCCAATAGCGCTGTCCAGCGATATTTTGCCGCCGTGGTATTCAGCCGCGTGCTTCACAATGGACAGCCCCAGCCCGGTGCCGCCGGTGGCCTTGGAGCGGCTTTTGTCCGTGCGGTAAAAACGCTCAAAGATGCGGGTCTGCTCCTCCGGCTCAATGCCGATGCCGCTGTCCGCCACGGTGAGGATGGCCTGCTTGTCCCGGGCAGTGACGCTCACCTTCACCTCGCCCTGGGGATGGTTATACTTGATGGCGTTATCAATCAGGTTCGTGCACAGTTCCCCTATCAGCGTCCGGTCACCCCGGATAAAGGCCTCTTCCCCACTAAAGGAGAGGTTGAGCTCCCTTTCATTTGCCAAAGGCTGTAAGGAGTCGCAGGCGGCCTTTGCCGCTTCATGCAGGCTGAGCTTGTCCCGGCTGCCCCGGGGGAAGCCCTCATCCAGCTTTGACAGCCTCAGGATGTCCTCCACCAGGGTCAGCATGCGCTTGCTCTCCTTGAGGATCACATGGCTGAGGCTGGGGATATCCTCCGGCTTCACCATGCCCTTTTCAAACATCTCCGCATAGCCGCAGATGGTGGTCAGCGGCGTGCGCAGTTCGTGGGACACATTGGCGGTGAAGCGCTTGCGCAGGGCTTCGCCCTCTATTTTATCGGTCTGATCGCTGATGAGCAGCACCGCCCCCTGGCGGCTTTCCACCTTGGAGGCAGACAGCACATAGCTCCGCCCGCCTCGGGCCATCACAGCCTGGGCGCTACCCTGTTTTTCCAGCTGATCCAAGAGGCCCAGCATCTCCTGGCGGCGGTTCACCTCCGGCATGGTTTTGCCCATGGCCCAGGCGCTGTCAATGCCCAGCATCCCACAGGCGCTTCGGTTGATCAGCATGATCCGGTGCTGCTCATCCAGGGCGATAAAGCCCTCATTCATGCCAAAGAGCAGGGCATCCAGCTCCTGGCGGCTGTCGCTAAGGGCTTTCATTTGCTCCCGGGTGAGGCGGGCCTGCTCATCAATCCGCCTGACCAGGGGCATCACCTCGTCATACACCATGCTCTCATCCGGCCGGTCCAGGTCGATGTCAAGGAGGGGGTTCACCAGCAGCTTGGTCAGCCACACGGCCAGCGGCAGGCATAGAATGATCAGCGCAATGGTGCCAAAAATCTGCCAGGGCAGCATGCTGCGCATCATCTCCATGCTGGCCCGCTCATAAGCCGCCAGCCGCAGGACGCTGCCGTCCTCCAGCCTGGTCGCCACATAGATCATGTTGGCCTTGAGCGTGTCAGAATAGCGCACGGCGCTGCCCGTGCCTGATGCAAGCGCCTGCCTGACCTCTTCCCGGTTGCCGTGGTTTTCCATTTTATCAGGCTCCGCGCTGTCAAAAAGCACCGTGCCGTCCGGGGCGATGTGGGTCACCCGGCTTAAGCTAACAAGGCCTTCCAGCGCCGCCTCATCCCCCATCTCCCGCATGCGGGGAACCAGCAGGGCGGTCTCGCTTTTCAGGCGATTTTTCACCTGCTGAGGGATGACCGTGGCGACAATGGAGGACACCAGGGCCGCTGACAGCGCCCCAAAAATCACCGTGATGGCAATAAAGCTGATGAAAATCCGCTTTCTCACAGCCCTTCCTCCTCCGCCAGCTTATAGCCCACGCCCCGCACCGTTTGGAGCAGCACCGCGGCCTCACCCAGCTTCACCCGCAGGGTGCGCACATGCATGTCCACCGTGCGCGTGTCCCCAGCGTAGCCCGTGTCCCACACGCTGTCGAGCAATTGCTCCCGGGTGAACACCAGGCCGGGGTTTGACAGGAGGAACTGCAGCAGCCGGAACTCCTTGTTGGTGAGGGTGACATGCTCCTCCCCCACCTTCACCTCCCGGCGGGCCACGTCCATGTCGATGGGGCCCAGGGCCAGCTGCTCCTGCTTGTGCTTTTTCTCGCTGCGCCTGAGCACCGCACGGATGCGGGAGAGCAGCTCCATCACCCCAAAGGGCTTGACGATATAGTCATCCGCCCCGTCATCCAGGCTTCTGACCTTGTCCATCTCCGAATCCTTGGCCGTCAGCATAATCACCGGGATATGCCGGGTGCGCTCGTCCCTGCGCATCTGGATGAGCAGGCGCTCCCCCTCGATGCCCGGCAGCATCTGGTCCAAGAGCACCAGCATGGGCAATTGATCCCGCATGGCCTCCTGAAACGCCTTGCCATCGGCAAAGCCCTCGGCTTCGTAGCCGGCTTGCCGGAGGGTGTAGAGCAGCAGGTCCCGGATGGCCTGGTCGTCTTCCACGGAATAGATCACTGCAGGTTTTCTCCTTTATACTGCCCGGTGACGGCATATTCCACCCACTCGGCGATGTTGGTGGCGTGGTCGGCGCTGCGCTCAAAATACTTGGCAATCATCAGCATGTCCAGCAGCTGCATGCCGCTTTCGTGCTTGATGGCCTTGATGTGGGTGTTCATAATGCCCAGCAGCTCATCCTTCACCTCAGTAAACAGGCCGTCCACCACATCATCCCGCTCAATCACCCGGCGGGCCAGGGCCGCGTCCCGGGTCACGTAGGCGTCAATGGCCTGGTGCACCATGGCGGCGGTTTCGCTGGCCATCTGGGCCAGGTGGTGCGGAAAGGGCATCTGCTCGCCCTTCACCGGCATGCTGATAATTTCCGCGATGTCAGCCGCCTGGTCGCCGATGCGCTCCATGTCGGTGATCATTTTAAGGGCTGAGGATATCAGCCTCAGGTCGCTGGCCACGGGCTGCTGCATCAGCAGCATCCGCAGGCACATGCTCTCAATTTCCCGCTCCTTGCGGTCGATGTCGTTGTCCCCCCGCATGATGACGCGGGCGGCCTCCTCATTCCGGGAGGCCAGCACCACGCTCACATTTTCAATGGCCTGCTCAATCAGGCTCCCCATGGTGATCATTTCTTTGTTCAGCTCCTGGAGCTGCTCATCAAACCGTTTGCGCATCAGCCAAATCTCCCTGTGATGTAGTTTTCCGTGCGCTTGTCCGCAGGATTGGCGAACAGGCGGGCCGTTGTGTCCATTTCCACCATTTCCCCCAGCAGGAAGAAGGAGGTGAGGTCGCTGATACGGGCTGCCTGCTGCATATTGTGGGTCACAATAATCACAGTATATTCACTTTTCAGCTCCAGCACAAGGTCCTCAATTTTGGAGGTGGAGATGGGGTCAAGGGCGCTGGTGGGCTCGTCCATCAGCAGCACCTCCGGCTGCACCGCCAGGCACCTGGCAATGCACAGCCGCTGCTGCTGGCCGCCTGAAATGGCCATGGCGCTTTTGTGCAGGTCATCCTTCACCTCATCCCACAGGGCGGCCTTTTTCAGCGCATTTTCCACCATCGCGTCCAGCTTGATCTTGCCCCGGATGCCATGGGTGCGGGGGCCATAGGCGATGTTGTCATAAATGGACATGGGGAAGGGGTTGGGCTTCTGGAACACCATGCCCACCCGCTTCCGCAATAGGTTCACCTCGGTGCTGGGGGCGTAAATATCCTGCTCGTCCAGCCGTATCTTCCCCTCCACCCGGCAGCCGGGGATCAGGTCGTTCATGCGGTTGAGGGACTTGAGGAGGGTGGATTTCCCGCAGCCGGAGGGGCCAATCAGGGCTGTCACCTGGCGCTCGGGTACCTGCATGTTGATGTGTTTGAGCGCCTGGAAGCTGCCATAAAACAGGTTCACATCCTGAATGTCAAACTTGGTGCGGCTTTGTTCCGCGCTGGCAACCGTTCTGCTGTTCTGGGCGAAGTTCGTCATCGTCTCAGCCTTTCCTGGTCAGTTTTTTAGCGACATAGGCGGATAGGGCGTTCATCAGCACCACCACGATGAGCAGCACCACCGCCACCGCGAAGGAAGCCCCCACGGCGCGGCCTTCCTCCTGGAGCTTGAACAAGTGCACCGCCAGCGTGCGGCCGGAGTCCGCCAGACCGGCGATTTTGGTGCCGGTGCCCGCTGTAAAGATCAGCGCCGCCGTTTCCCCTGAAATGCGCCCGATGGACAGCAGCACCGCCGCCAGGATGCCGGGCATGGCCACCGGCAGCACAATGCGGATGGTGGTGCGCAGCTTGCCTGCACCCAGGCCAAAGCTGCCCTCCCGGTAGCTCATGGGCACGCTGAGGAGGCTCTCCTCCGTCTGCCGGAGAATCAGCGGCAGCGTCATGATGCCCAGCGTCAGCGCACCCGCTATCATGGAGATGCCCATGCCCAGCGTCACCACAAACACCAGCATGCCAAACAGCGCATAAATGATGGAGGGGATGCCCGCCAGGGTTTCCGCCGTCACCCGGATGATTTTCACCAGCCGGCTACCCGGCTTGGCGTATTCCGCCAGGTAAATGCCCCCGCCCACGCCCACCGGCACCGAAAACAGCAGCGCCATGGCCGTCATGGTGAGGGTGTTCACAATCGCCGGGAACATGGAGAGGTTGCGGGAATTGTACTTGAAGGCAAACAGCGCGCTTTTAAAGTGCAGCGCCCCCGCCTCATCCCGGTAGAAAAACTCCGGGATGCCGTTAACGCAGATATAAACCACAATTAGGCCCAGCACCGACAGGGTGATGCCACCTGCCAGCCAGCACAGCCATTTTAAGATGATGGAGCCCCAGGGCGTCCTGCGCCGGGTGGGGACGGAGATGTCAATCGCCTGCCGGGGGCTGTCCCCGGGCGATGTGGCCAGACTCATTGCACAAGCCTCCTGCGGTTGATGAAGGAAAAGATGAAGTTGATGGCCATGACAATCACAAACAGCACCACACCGGTTGCAATCAGGCTTTCCCGGTGCAGGTCAGCCGCGTAGCCCATTTCAAGCAGGACGTTTACCGTCAGTGTTCTCACACCTTTGAGCAAATCGGTGGGCAGGCGGGCCTGGTTGCCCGCCACCATCAAAACCGCTGTGGTTTCCCCAATGGCCCGGCCAATGCCCAGCACAATCCCCGACACGATGCCGGACTTGGCCGCCGGCAAAATGGCCCGGAAAACGCTGGCTTCATGGGTGGCCCCCAGGGCCAGGCTGCCCTCATAGTAGCTGTTAGGCACGGCGTTGATGGCGGCTTCAGAGGTCTGGATGATGGTGGGCAGAATCATGATGCCCAAAAGGACGCTGGCCACCAGGATGCTCAGCCCGTCGCCCCCCAGGGTGTTCCGGGTGAAGGGCACCAGCAGCATCAGCCCAAAAAAGCCGTAGACCACCGAAGGGATGCCAGCCAGGAGGGCGATGGCTGGCTTCATCAGCTTCACCACGCGGTTGGAAGCAAAGCGGGCCATCATGATGGCGGTGAGGATGCCAATGGGCGCGCCCAAGAGCAGCGCCCCGATGGTGATTACAAAGGAGCCCACAATCATCGGCAGGATGCCAAAGAGCATCTGCCCGGGCGCCCACTTGGTGCCTGTTACAAAGTCCAGCGCCGAATACTGGCTGAAGAAGGGCAGGCCATTAGCAAAGAGGAAATAGCAGATGACGCCCACCGCCAGAATGCAGACGCATGCGGAGGCCAGAAACAGCCCCCGCATGAGTCCTTCGGAAAAGCTCTTCCGATGTCGCATGCTTATTTGCCAAGCTCCGCCCAGGTGGTGACTTCGCCCACGAACACCTGGCGGACCTGCTCCACTGTGATGTCATCCATGGGGTTAGCCAGGTTCACCACCACCGCGATGCCGTCGGTGCCAATGGCGGTGGCCAGGGCGCCTTTTTCAATCTCGCTGTCTTTGAGGGAACGGGAGGCCATGCCGATGCCGTAGGTGCCGTCCAGGGCGCCGGTGACGCCAGCGGAGGAGCCGGTGGACTGCACTTCGATGTTGGCATCGGGGTTCAGTTCCATGTAGGCTTCAGCCAGCAGTTCCATCACAGGGGCCACGGAGGTGGAGCCACCCAGGGTGAGGGAGCCGGAAAGCATGGCCGCTTCATAGCTGGGGGTCTGGTCGTTGGCGCTGGAGACAAGGCCGTCTTCCACGACGATGGCCTGGCCTTCTTTGCTCATCACATATTTCATGAAGTCAATGGCCAGGGGGTCGCTGAGTTCGCCATTGGTGACCACGTTGAAGGGACGGGCAATTTTGTAGCTGCCGTTTAAGATGTTTTCGGTGCTGGGCTCAACGCCTTCCACCTTCAGGGCCTTCACGGTGTCGTTGTGCAGCACAGAAGACAGGGAGGCATAGCCGATGGCGGCTTCATTGCCGGCCACGGTGGTGAGCACCAGGTTGGTGCCGTTTGAGATCACGGCTTCGGCGTAGGTGTTGTCAATTTCCTTGCCTTCGGCGTCCTTGGTCAGGATGCCGGTCAACTCCACAAAAGCGCCGCGGGTGCCGCTGCCTTCTTCACGGGATACCACAGAGATGGTCTTTGAGGCGTCAAACTCCGCCAGGGCGACAGCGGACAGGGCGCACAGGGCCAAAACCAGGGCCAGGATTTTCCGGATTGTCATGAATTGATTTCCTCCTTGAGATTTGCTTCACCCATAAGATACACAGCCTATGTAAAATCTCCCATGAGGGCATTGTAAAATCCCGGTAAATTCAGGATTTTCCCGGATGGTGTATGATGTTTTGGAGATTTTATTTAAGCGTCTAACAAATGGCGGCGGCCTGTCGTCTAACAGGTGAAGGGGGTGAGGACACATGGATGCTATTTGTGGCCAGAATAGCGGCAAAGCCACTTGGCTTGAGGGCATTGTTAAAAGGTATGAACAGCCCCTCCTGCGCATGTGCTTTCTCTACCTCCGGGATCTGCCCCTAGCCCAGGACGCGGTGCAGGAAACCTTCCTGAAGGCCTATCAGGGATATCACAACTTCCGTCAGGAAAGCAGCGAGGAAACCTGGCTTATGCGCATCGCCATCAACACCTGCAAGGACATGCGCAAGTCCGCCTGGTTCCGCTATGTGGAACGGCGCATCTCCCTGGACAGCCTGCCCGAGCCCGCCCAGCCCTTTAAGGAAGATGACAGCCTCCTCACCATCGAGGTGATGAAGCTGCCCCGGAAGCTGCTGGAGGCCGTCCTTCTCTACCACTACCAGGGCATGACCGTGTACGAGGTGGCGCAGGCCCTGGGCATCACCGCCCCCTCTGTATCCGCCAGGCTTAAAAAAGCCCATGAAAGGCTTCGCCTCACCCTGGAAGGAGTGCCAATATGAACCAAGACAAGATTAAAAAGAGCCTGGACGCCAGGCTTTCAGGCATCCAGGCGGGCCCCAATACCGCCTGGCAGGTGATGCGGCAAGCCCATCAAAAGGAGAAACCCATGAAAAAGAAACTGACCTTCGCCCTGGCCCTGACGCTGGCATTGGTGCTGGCGGGGGTGGCCCTGGCGGCCAGCCTCAACGTGTTTGGCCTCTTCAAAAACGACGAAGCAAAAGGAAAGCAACTGGAAAAACTGGCGGAAGTAGCCAGCACCTACGCGCAGAATACCAGCATCCCCCCTGAAGCCGCCCCGGTGGAGGCCCCCCAGGATGACTACCAGAAACTGATGGCGCAACTAAAGACCAAGACCATTGACTTCACCCTGGAGCAGGCCTACGCCGATGACAAGACCCTGTCCCTCTCCTACACCATAAAGGATGCCGCTCGTAAGGTGAGCTATCACGATGGCCAGCCCACGGGGGACTTCCAATGGCTGGATGAGAAAAAAGGCCGCTGGTTTGATGTCCATATGCTCAACGACGATGACCCGGAAGTAAACCGCCAGGCGAAAGAACACCTGAATCAGCCCGGCAGCCACTACCTCATCAGCCAGACCATCGGCCTGGGGGATGGCGCCACCCTCACTGACGGCACCGACCTGGCCATCCAGGATAGCCGGTTGAAAATCCTGCCCGATGGCTCCGTCCAGGGCTATATGACCTGCCACATCCCGGACAGCGTGCCGGCGGACAAACCCCTTGAGGTGGAGCTCATTATCGGCTACGGCGCCTTCCTCATCTATCAGGATGATGCCGGGTACAAGGACGCCTATGTCATTAACCCCGAAGACCAGGGCATGAAGCGACTCACCTTCACTATCGACAGGAACGGCAAAACCACGTCCCTAACGGGCAGCCTCACTCACCAGGCGGACAGCGCTGAAGGCAGCTACACCGCCCAGGCCCAGCTTTTCCTCTCCCCCGTGAACATGAAGGGCACCGTCACCATCAAAGGCTCCCAGACCTGGATTGATTCCTGGCGCAAAGCCAACGCCATGATGGATGACGCTACCGGCGTCGTGGACCGCATCTTCGACTATGTGCTCTACGCCGGCGACACGCCCTATGTGAACAAGCACGGCGGCATTTCCCTCAAGGAAAACGGCGACATCGTGATCGGCCTGGACTTTGACGCTCCCGCCCCCGGCCAGCCCCTCCACCTGCGCCCGGTGTACCGTGAAGGGGAAGTGACGGGCGAGGATATGATGATTAAGTAGAATCTCCCATAAAAAAACAGGGCCGCTGTCTGTGTGCAGCGGCCCTGAGACTATCAAAAAGTATATTCAGGGAGGTATCGGAGGGCGGAGTCCTCTGATGGAAATCCGCCCCAGCGACTCGTCGGAAATCCTTACGCTTCATTTCCGCCATGTATAACATGGCGGAGGCTTCCGCTTCAGGTTCCCTCCTCTCCGATGAAAGGCTTGCCTTTCATCGGAAAAGGAGACGCACTAGAGCGACAAATCCGCAAGTAAAACTTGCGGATTGAAAGCGAAAGTGTGGCGACGCGGGGCGGAAGGCCTTGCGTAGCA
>CAZSSU010000029.1:0-8779 GCA_964609415.1 uncultured Christensenella sp.
TCGGCCTGGTCACCCAGGACACCTACCTGTTCAACGCCAGCATCCGGGACAACCTCCTCTACGCCAAGCCAGACGCCACAGACGCCCAGCTGACCCAGGCCTGCCAGAAGGCCAACATCCATGACTTCATCACCCGCCTGCCCGAGGGCTATGACACCCAGGTGGGCAACCGGGGGCTCAAGCTCTCCGGCGGCGAAAAACAGCGTCTGTCCATCGCCCGGGTGCTGCTCAAAGACCCCGCCGTGGTGGTGTTTGACGAGGCCACCTCCTCCCTGGACTCCATCGCCGAAAGCCTGATCCAGGACGCGGTGGCCCCCATGCTGGCGTCCCGCACCAGCATCGTCATCGCCCACCGCCTGTCCACCATCCTGGCCGCTGACGAGATTCTGGTGATGCAGGATGGCCGCATCGCCCAGCGGGGCAGCCACCAGGACTTGCTCCGCCAGGGCGGGCTCTACGCCCGGCTTTATGAAACCCAGTTCGGAGCGGCTGAGGACTAAAACATAGCACACAAAAGGGGCTGCCGCGGCAGCCCCTTTTGTGTTGTCTAACGGTTGAAGTTTACAGACCAGCCTTCATCGTGGGGGATTCCACCGTGAAAACCACATTGGCAGCCAGGGGTGACACAAGGCCTGACTGGGTGCGGGCCCGCACGCTGAGCTTATAGCTGCCAGCCTGGGTGGGCACATAGTCAAAATGCCAGTACACCCAGCGCTCCGGGGTGGCATCCTGGGTGGCAAAAGCCGTCCAGGTTTCACCGTCGTCCAGGGAGAACTCCACTGCCTGGATGGCGTCCCCGCAGTCATCGGCATAGCCTTCAAAGGTAATGGGCTTGTTCACCTGGAAGCGCTCGCCTTCCGCATAGTTCATAATCGCGACTTCGGCGCGCAGCTCCTCTGCCCGCTGGTCCACAGCGGGGGCTTCTGCCTGGGCGCTCAGCTCAATATCCACCACATCCCGGGTGAAATACTTGGCGACGGTTTCAGGCACCCAGAACTGTGTGCCGGAGGGAAGATCCTTATCGTTCACCTTGTAGACGATCATGGCTTCCTTTTCCAGCGCATAGGACAGCGGGAGGGAAAGCCCATAGCCATCAGAGCCTTTGACAGTGACCGTGTTCACATCCTGGCTGATTTCCGCCAGGGAGAGCACATCCGCCAGGCGGACGCCGGTGATGTTGGCATTTGCCGTGGCAGCCCCTGTCGCGCAGGAGCACAGCAGGATGCGCTGCTGGCTGGCCTGCTCTTTGAGGTTGACGGTATAGGGCTTGGCAAGTTTGCCGCCTACATTGATCAGAAACTCCGTTTTATGAGTCTCGAGGGCGTAGCTGGGCTTGGCGCACATGCCGGTGACCACGGTGCCAAACAGGTTAAACACCTCATCAGCCGGCGTGAGGGCTTCCTGGTCAAAGGTGAAGCTGCCCTGGACATGGCTCACCTGGCTATAGGCCAAGGTGGCTTCGTTTTCTGTCACCACCAGGTCACTCGCGGTTTCCGCCGCGGCTGATACCGGGGCCACCTGACTTGCGCACCCGGAAATGAGCATGGCAGCGCTGGCGGCGCCAGACAGGGTTTTTCTCAAATCTTTCTTCATGCTATTCATTCTCCTCTCAGTGCACGTTGAACATGAAGTTCGTCAGCGTGTCATTCACCCGCAGTTCTCCATCCGCCTTCAGGCTGGTGGCGCGGAGCTTGATCAGGTAGGAACCGGGGTCGGTGATGCTGTTGATGTCCATTTTCCAATACACCCACTGCTTGGTGTTGGCATTCTCAATGGGCTGCTCCACCCAGGTTTTCCCATGGTCAAAGGAGAACTCCAGCTTGGTGATCGGCTCGTTCCAGGCATCCGCATAGCCTTCCAGGTGGATGGGCTGGCCAGCCGGGAAAATCTGCCCGCTGGTGGCGTTTAGCACGCCTGCGTTGGGCTTGTTCCAGGGCTTCCCTGTGCTGGGGTCATTGAAATCGCCATAGAAGTCCCAGGAGCCGCCTTCGGAATGCTCAAACTTCAGTTCAGCCAGGCGCTTGGTAAAGTTGCCGGCGCTCATCTCATAGCACCAGAAGGCGCAGGGATAGCCCTGATCCGCGTAGATGGTGTCGCCGTTGATCCCCACCACAATCAGGCCGTTGAGCTTCACCATGGTGTCGGTGGATACGTTGTAGCAGTAGCCATCATCGCCAATGGGATAGAACATATTGGCATCCGCGTGAACGCCCAGGTCTTCCATGATTTTCGCAATGGGGATGCCGGTCACTTCCGCCTGGTACACCATGGCCTGGCCAGGCCCGTTGACCACGCAGTTGTACTTCATCACATGGGTTTCCGTGCCATATTTCTCAATGAGCTCAGGCAGCGTCATTTCCATGGGCTTGTCGATGTCGCCGGTGAATTTGATGGTCCAGTTGTCAAACATCTCCTGGCTAACCTGGCTTTCATCCGTCAGCCAGGTGGAAGGATCAGACTTGATGGACTTGAAGAACATCTTCTCATGGGGGGTAATCTCTGTCTGGTTCCATTCAAAATTGGCTTCCACGTTCTCAGCCGCGATATCATTCAGGCCAAACAGCACATCATATTTCACAAAATCCCAGCGCAGGAATTCGCCTTCGTCTGAGATATAGTGACAGGATTCGCAGTTGCCCTTCATGGCAGTAAAGGCATCGCTGCGCTGGTGGATGTTGTGCAGGCTGTCGCGCAGCTTGGTGGAGTAGAAGCCATGGCAGCCAAAGCAGTTTTCCAGGGTCTGCTCCGCCTCATAGCCCATGTAGATAATGCCATGGTAGGTGTCCATGTTTTCCAGCGCATTTTCCAGGGTGTGGCAGGCGGTGCAACCGCGGTTGTCGGCATTCATGTAGAGGTTGTTCCAGCTGGTAATCAGCTTGCCATCCGCAGGCGTGGCGTTAAACGGCGTTTTCTGCACCTTGACGCCGTTTTTCAGCTCCGTGACCCGGGGGGCAAATTTCTCGTCAGCCTGGGCATTCTTGTCATAGCTGATGGTTTCCGGCAGTTTCGCCTGGCGGGTGTTTGCCTCCTCAGCCACGGCGCTTACCGCAAACAAGCCCATAAGCATCACGCAGCTGACAGCCAGCGCCAGGAGTTTGAGAAGTCTGTGATCGTTCATGCTATCCCTCCCATTTCATTTTTTGGCACCTTTAAACAAGTTGCCCTTATTCATCCGCTTATATTATAATGGCGAACCAGAGACAGTTTTGTCGGGCAGGCGTCAAAAAGAATGTCGCGCAGACGACAATATTCAAATGGGCAGAGAAAAACACGAAGGGTGGCTTATGCATCACACAGAACACACCAGCTCCCTGACCTGTGAACAATATCACGGCGCATTCTGTGAGGAACTCAGCCCCACATTAAGGGCCAAGCTGTGCGCTGTGTGCCAGATCAAGCAGTACGCCAAAGGCCAAACCCTGCGCGAGCGCTACTGGGATCACTGCGTTTCATTGATGCTGGAAGGGCTGATTGCGCGGACGGAAAGCCGGGACGCCACAAAGCGCCCCCTGGTGCTGGGGCTTGCGGCAGGCGGGGACTTTTTTGGCATAGAGGAGATCTATCGCCATCCCCAAACATGCCCGCCCATGGCAGGGCTTGACAGCTACTGCCTGAGCGACTGCACGGTGGCGGTGTTTGATGCTGATGTTTTTAAAAATCTAATGGATGACAGCCTGGAGCTGACCCAACACGTGCTGAGGAACCGCCTGTGTTCAGGCCTGGCTGAGCGCACCAACATGCTGCGCAGCCTGGGCTATGGCAGCGCTGAGGAATCCGTGCGCTATGTGCTTGAGTACCTGCGAAGGAAACATATCGATTACCTGACCCATGAGCAAATCGCCCTGATCTGCAACCGTAGCCGTCAAACGGTGACCGGCATCATGAAAACGCTGACCGATCAGGAGCCGGACCTTTTTACCCGCTAAATAGCGCCCCTCAGGGCAGCATCCAGGCCTGGCCATAGCGGTAGCCTGAGATCTTTTCCCTGGTGACGCTGTCAAACACCCGGGCTGTGTCGCTGACGGCCATCCCGCATATCCGGTCGATGCCAGCCCCAATCAGCCCCGGGCACAGTGGCGCTGAGGGGCCAATCACAATCACCCGGGCCTGGCTTGACAATTGCAGCAGACGCGGGAGGGTTTTGTTCACAAAGGCGCTGCCTGTGATAATCACCAGGTCGCACTGGGGCAGCAGCTCCTCGCTGGCCATGTCCGGGTAATCCCCCGACTGCGGCTTACGCTCCAGCACATAAACCTGTTTTGCGCCCGCCAGGGTGTCAGGCGCCAGGCTCAGATGGCCCACCAAGGCGATGGTCTTTCCGCTTGTCTCCATGCCCGTGGTGCATGAATCCATATAGTCATACGGCCTGGCGGCTCCCGCCAGGCGCATTTTGTTGTTGTGCCAGGCGTTGATCACCGCCATGGCGTCGCTGGCCTCTTCCAGATTCCAGGAGGCAATGGCCCGGGCGGCCTGGCGGGCGGAAAGGCCCACCAGGCTCTCATGCAGGCGTGGCCGGGTGGCCGTCTCCACATGCATGGCAATGCCAGCGCTGCCGTCTGACAGTTCCGCCGCGGTCCAGAGGTGGCCGCGCACAAGGCGGGTCAGCTGGATGTCATCGGGGATATCCTGGCAAAGCGTCCGCGCAAGTGATGTCTGCCAATCAGGCATAGGCATGCAAGCCGGGCAGGAGCATGTTGACGCCCACAAAGGTGAACAGCACACAAATCAGCGCAATCAGCGCAAACCAGGCCATTCTCTTGCCCCGCCAGCTTTTGCGCAGCCGCTGGTGCAGATAAATCGCGTAAATAATCCAGGTAATCAGCGCCCAGGTTTCCTTGGGGTCCCAGCTCCAAAAGGTGGACCAGGCCTGCTCAGCCCAGACACAGCCAGACAAAATCACCACCGTCAGCAGCAAAAAGCCAAAGGCAATCAGCCGGTAGCAGAAGTGATCCAGCTGCTTTAGGGCCGGTGTTTCTTCGTCCGGGTTTTTCCGCATCATCAGCAGGTAACGCACGCCGCCGCAGCCCGCCAGCGCAAAGGAGGCATAGGAGAACACCGCGGCCCCAATGTGCAGGGTGAACCAGGCGCTTTTGAGCGCCGGCATCAATTCGTTGATGTCCCTGGGCAAAAGCGCCGCATAGGAGTTGACCAAAAAGGCCACCGGCACCGCAATGGACACCACCCACGCCGCCTGATGGCGCCAGCGCAGGAAGATGCACAGCACAATGCAGCCCCAGGCCAGCATGGTGGCAAATTCAAACTGGTTGGACATGGGAATGCGCCCCGCCACAATGCCCCGCCACAAAATGTAAGCGGTATGCAGGCCAAAGCCCGCCAGCGTGCCATACCAGGCCACCTGCTGCAGCTTGTCCTTTTTAAACACCATCGCATAAAAATGGATCACCGAGGCCAAAAAGTAGAGCACAATGGAACCGAAAAACAAGGTATTCATCAGCTTCTCCCATCTCCTTTTCCGGGGCGCTGCCCCCTGCGTGAAACAGACTGCCCCCTACTATAGCGACAAAATGAAAGAATCACAAGGGATAGGGCAAATATTCCTTTTATTTCATTTAAACACATTTTCTTGTCATGATATGCGCCATGTTGAGTTGACAGCATTAGCAAGCGATGCTACGATAAATATGTACCTGATATGTATCGTTTCACCATGAATAGCGCCAATCGCCTTGACGACAGAAGGGGATGATTTGCGGATAGAAAGGCATGACTATTGCACTCTGAACACAAGATATGACAGAGTGTACTCAGTGTTTTTTCATTGTCACCGGACCATTTTCTCACGAAGGATCACCTATGTTTGAAAGGGAGGTATGGATATGGACAAGAAAAGAGTATGGTCATTGTTGCTTTGCCTGATGTTAGTAACATCATGCATCCCCGTAGGGCTAAGTGCGGCTGAAGAAGCCCCTCCTGCTGCAACGCCTGAAAAATCCGAAGAACCATGGCCTGGTTTTGATTGGTTGCAGGATCATTATGCAGAATGGGATGAGATCGCAAAAGAGTATGCGCCTGAAATACGCACGTTAAAAAACGGCGTGAAAGTGCAGCGAACCCCCAGCGAAAACCAAATATACGGCTGGATGGCCCAAAGCAACACGATTTCATATAACACCTATTATCTTGATGCTGACAACCGTGGTTGCGAAGCCTGTCATCAGGATTTGAATGAGAAACTGCAAACAAGCAACTATGAGCATCCGGCTTTTTGGAATGATGCGCTGGGCCCCTGGACCACCGTTTCACAATGCCTCATATGCCATACCTACGCCCCTGGCTATATAGCGAAGCAGTATGATTTTGGCACATTGATTCATGGCGTTCACTATGGCACGCGCAACAAGAAGACTTTTGATGCGCTCTCTGGCAATTGCCAATCCTGCCACAATATGACAGCAGACGGCAAGGGAACCCAACTATGGGATATTGTCAAGTATGACAAAATGGTTGGCATCATTGATGTCCCGGATGTAAAGGGCGAATTCTCTATCACGCAGGACAAGGTGCAATCCATGAACGAAGTATTTTCGTATGACTGGATGCACTCCAATTATGACAATATGCGCCATGCCATGGGGCCAAATGGCGCAAATGTCAAACCACCTCAAGAGATGTTTGATGAATGGGAGATCGCCATCTCTGGCTCTGTGAACGAACCATTCACCATGAAGCTGCCTGAGTTGATTGCGGCTGCCGAAGCAGATAATGCAATTGTGACGAAAGCATCAAAAATGTCATGCGATTGGAACGCCGTAGGCGGCGGCGGCATTTGTAATACCGAAATAACTGGCATTCCCCTGACGTGGCTCATCAAAAAGGCTGGCGGGCTTAAAGATGGCGTAACCGGTGTCATTTTTGATCGCGGGGTGGATACTGGCAGTTTCCGTTGCGCCAGAGCCAATCATTTTGACGAGGTCTTCCTGGTATATAAGTTTGGCGGGGAATACTTAGATGGCAGCAGAGGATATCCTGTCACAAACTGGTATGAAGGCGTAGATGCCCAATCCAACGTTAAACAAATCGCCGGATATAACTTCACCGAAGATGACATTGACTACGAATCAAGAATTCCCAACGGTTGGGTTAATGAGGACGGCACCTATGCCAATAAGCCCAACGCGACAATTCTCAAAGTACCTGAGGGCATGATTGTTAAAACAGGCGAACCCTACACCTTCGAAGGGTATGTTGATGCCTATGACGAGAAAATCGTCGCCATGGAATTCTCAATGGACCGCGGCGCCACTTGGACCAAATTTGATGTGGGTGACACCGATGTGTTCAAATGGGTTTACTGGTATTTCACCTTCACTCCAGAAACTGATGGCTCATATGTCATGATGGTGCGTGGAACAACTGAAAGCGGTTTGGTGAGTACAACCATCCATCGCGTGATGTTCACAGCAAAAAGCAACATGGAGGAATTATAATCATGAAAAAGAAAACAGCGAAATCGATATCAAGCATCGCTGGCGCTGCTGCAATGCTTGCAGCCAGCACGCCCATGCCTGCCGTGTCTGCAGAAGTTACTGAAAACAGCACGCCTGATCTTCAAATTGGCACCTACAATGTTGAGGTGACAGCAAAAGCAAATACAGCGGTTTTAAAAGCATCAAACATCTCAGGAAAATTTGATTTTAACCAGAACACCATCAGCCCCAAAGACGAAATTTTCAACATCTTTGGAACAGCCATTACAGGGATGTGCGCGAAACCATGGTTCGCTTTTGAAAAAGGGAATGAAGCCCTTGGTGATTATTTCATCAATGTTTCTGGCTCCATGAAGCATTCATATAGCGTTAACATGAATGACCTGAAAAAGGAAAACAGCAAGACTGAATTGATGAAGTGCAGCTGCTCTACCGGTGCAGCCATTGCTCAAACCTATGTAACGGGAATCCCGATGGAATGCATCTTGTCACTGGCTGAACTTGAGCAAGGCGTCAATACCATCACACTAACCGGCAGCGATGGTTATAGCACAGCGTTGCCCTTATCCTGCGTTCTCAATAACCATGCAATGCTGGTCTATCAGGTTGGGGACGAGGCCTTTGGCGAAGGGCGTAATCAATTCTGGATGCCAAAATCTGTTGCGAAGTACTTCACACGCAATGTTGTGGACATTAAAGCAAGCAAAGAAGATGAACCGCCTGTGCTGGACGCTGGAGACCTTGAACAGCGCGCAAAAGTACGCATTATGAACGCGGGCGTCGCTTGCAAACTGGGTGAAACCATTCGCTTTGAAGGCTATGCCGATGACTGCGGTTCGCCCATCGCTGCGGTAGAATATTCAATGGACGGCGGCGAAACCTGGGCGGCGTTTGAAACGCCAGGCGCCACCGCAGAGCGCTGGGTTTACTGGTCGTTTGATTATACGCCTGAACTCACCGGAAGTTATGAGTTATTAGTTCGAGCCCGTACAGAAAGTGGGCTTACCTCACCGCTTGAAAGCAGCATCAGCTTTGCCGTTGAGCAACCCGCATAAGTGCAAATTTTCAGGTAACAATCATGGGCTTCCGCTTTGACATGGATCGGGCGGAAGCCCCTATTTTTGTGTTACAAACGGAAAAACGCAGCACTTTGCGTTTCTCTCATTCATCAGGTATGATAAAATCCCGCAATGAAAGACGAAACAAAGGATAAGACATGATCAATTTCAGGG
Organism: uncultured Christensenella sp.; assembly: GCA_964609415.1. GTDB lineage: Bacteria > Bacillota > Clostridia > Christensenellales > Aristaeellaceae > UBA6115. The sequence continues at coordinate 8,681 of CAZSSU010000029.1, forward strand.
ACTTGGGCGGCATACAGGCGCAGGGGGGCAGCATCGTCACCCCGGGCTTGCTGTTCCGTTCCAGCCAGTGGGCGGATGACCCGAATGAACTGGCGGCGC
>CAZSSU010000029.1:8879-14891 GCA_964609415.1 uncultured Christensenella sp.
CAGATTCTGCTGGAAAGCAAAGTGCCCACGCTGTACTATTGCTGCCAGGGGAAAGACCGGGCAGGGGTGTTTACCGCCGTGCTGCTGGAAGCGCTGGGGGTTTCATCAGAAGGAATCATGCGGGATTATCTCCTGTCAAACAGCGCCCTTGATGCCATGAACCAGGCGGATTACGCCCGGATGGGCGCAGGGATGACGGAGGAGGAGCGGGCGGTGCTGTGGTCCTATATGGCGGTCCGCCCTGAATACCTCCAGGCCTTCTGGCAGGCCCAGGGGGACCCTGACGTGTTCTGGGAAAAGGCTTTGGGATTAAACGGGGATGATAAGGCGCGGCTCAGGCAGATGTATACCATCAAGCCCGCCAGCGATAAAGGAGGGTGTGAACAGCCATGAAAAAAACGCTGAAGTTTCTGCAGAGCATGCGTTTTGGCATGATTCTCTTGGTGCTCATTTTGCTCATTTCTCTGGTGGGGTCCTTCGTAACCCAGGGGAATGAGCCCGCCTATTACCAGGGCAAATATGGGAACCTGGGCCCGGTGATCCTGGCCTTGAAGCTGGACAATGTGTTTTACAGCTGGTATTTCCTGCTGCTCATTTTTCTCCTCTGTGTCAACCTCCTGTTTTGCTCGGTGCTGCGCCTGGGCAAGGTGTCAAAAGCATACCGCGCCATGCCGGAAGCGGTGGCGGCTGCCCCGGTGAAGCCCCACGGAGCCTCCCAGGAAGCGCTGCTCTCCTTGCTGAAAACCAACCGTTTTAAAGAGATAAAAACCTCCGCCGGCCCTGTCTATGGCCGTTGTCGGCTGGGGCATTACGGCACCTTTGTGGTGCACCTAGCCCTTCTGCTGCTGTTTGTGTCCGCCGCTGGCGCGCTATATTTCTCGGATATGAAGGATGTATCCTTGCGCGTGGGCGAACATCTTTCGCTTCATGACGGCACCCAGGTGACGCTGGACGCCTTCAGGCCCACCAATGAAGCGGGCGAGGTGGTTTATGAGAGCGACCTGAACATCCACCATCCCGATGGCAGCCAGGAACACAAGCTGATCACCGTCAACCACCCCGCCACTGTCTCCGGGCAGAAGCTGTTTCAAATGGGCTATGGCATTGAAGGGCTGCTAACCATCGACAACCAGGGCCAGAAGGATTCCCTCCCCCTCACCAATGAGGACATCGGCAGCTTCATCACCCTGGACGGCAAAACGGGCATCGCCTTTCAGGGCCTTTTCCCAGATTATGTGGAGACGGACAGCGGCATCAGCCTGATAAGAAGCTCCAAGCTGGGCTATCCAAACCCGGTGTACGCGGTCGTCCGTGTTGAAAACGGGCAGCACGAAAACAGCGTCGCCCTGCCGGGCACCACGGTGATAGTGGGCAATGTGTCCTACACCTTTGAAAAACCCCTGAACATCTCCACCCTGCGCATCAAAAGCTACCCGCCTGGAATCTTCGCCCTGCTCTATTTCAGCTTCATTCTGCTGACCTTGGGCATTTGGCTGGCCTTTTTCCAGGTGCCCGTTTACATTAAGGCGGCAGAGGATGGCTATGCCATGCGCAGCACCAAGCCCGTGCCGGAGCTGGAAGAGGCCCTCGCCTCCCTTTCCGCCAACAGCAATGCGCCCTAAGCCGGCCTATGCATGGACGCAGCGCCAATAGAATAGCCAAGCACGCCCTGGCCCTCCGGGCGACTTATGAAAAACTGACAGATCCTGCGCTGCGCGGGGTGATGGATGATTTGCGGGCACAAACAGCCGCTGGCCTGCCTTTCACAAAGCGCATGGCCCCAGCCTTTGCAGCGGCTGCTGAAAGCTGCCGCCGCCACCTGGGCCTGACCCCCTATCCCGTGCAATACCTGGCGGGGGTGGCCCTGGCCAAGTGTGAAATCGCCCAGATGAATACCGGTGAAGGCAAAACGCTCACCTCCATCCTGCCCGCCTGCCTCAGGGCGCTGGATGGCCACGGGGTGCATATTGTCACCGTCAACGAATACCTGGCCCAACGGGATTTTGAGGCCAACAAGGCGGTTTTTGAAGCCCTGGGGTTTTCGGCAGGCCTCTCCCTTTCCGGGATGGCAGTGGCGGACAAACAGGCCGCTTATCAAGCGGATATCACCTATACCACCGCCACGGAAGCCGGGTTTGATTACCTGAGGGACGGCATCGCCACCCAAAAAAGCCAGCGCGTACAGCGCGGGCATTATTACGCCATCATTGACGAGGCGGACAGCATCCTGCTGGATGAAGCGGTCACGCCCATGATCCTATCCGGCGGCGGCGAAGGAGACATCCGGGACTACATCATCGCCGACACCTTTGCCCGCTACCTGAAGCCCTCGGTACATGTGTCCCTCACCGAGGAGGAGGATATCGATAGCCTGGGCGGCGACTATGTGGTGGATGAGCGGCGCAAAAGCGCCATCCTGACCAGCCAGGGCATTGATAAGGCGGAGCAGTATTACCGCCTGGACAACCTTTTTGACCTGGAAAACCTGCCCATTTATCACCGCATTTTGCAGGCGATCAGCGCCTATGGCACCTTGAAGCGGGATGTGGATTACATCCTGCGCGAGGGCCTCATCTGCCTGGTGGACCGCAACACCGGCCGGGTCATGGAAGGCCGGCGTTATGCCGCCGGCTTGCATCAGGCCGTGGAAGCCAAGGAAAAGGCGGAGATCCACCAGGAAAGCCGCACCTTGTCCACCATCACCTATCAGAAGTATTTCTCCTTATATCACCTGCTATCCGGCATGACAGGCACCGCATGGCACGCCCGCCGGGAGCTGTCTGACACCTATGGGGTCAAGGTGCGCAAAATCCCACCCAACAAGCCCTGCATTCGCCTTGACCAGGCGGACGCGTATTTCCCTTCGCGCGCGGCCAAGCTGGAGGCATTAGCCGATCAGGTGATGGCTGCCTGGCAGGCCGGTCGCCCGGTGCTCATCGGCACGCCAAACGATATGCGCAGCGAGCAGGTTTCAGCGCTTCTCACCTCGCGCCAGGTGCCCCACCAGGTGCTTAACGCCAAGCAGGATGCGGACGAAGCCGCCCTGGTGGCAGGGGCCGGGATGCCCGGATCGGTCATGGTCACCACCAACATGGCAGGCCGCGGCACAGACATCCGCCTGGGGGGCGGGGATCCCCGCCTGGCCCAGCGCGTGCGGGAGGTGGGCGGCGTCCTGGTGCTGGGCACAGAGCGTCAGCGCTCCAGGCGCGTGGACGATCAGCTGATTGGCCGGGCTGGCCGCCAGGGGGACCCGGGTGAAAGCCAGTATTTTGTCGCCCCTGAGGATGATGTGATGCGCCTGTTTGGGGAGGAGGGCCAGGCTGCCCTGTCCCCCAGGCGGGTTCGCAAAGCCCAGCAAAGGGCGGAGCGCATCGACTGCGCCCAGCGCAAAGCCGCCCTGGAGGCGGACCAGGTGCTGCAGGATCACCGGGCCAATTTCCTCAGGGACAGAAGCCTGCTGATGGAGGCGGATCAGCCCGGGGAACTGCTCCAGGCGATGATCAGGAAAACCATCGGCCACCTGATGCAGGAATACCCGGACCCCGCCAATCACTATGCCGATTTCCGCATCGCGTTTTGCCGGGTGTTTGGCACCGCTGCCCTGCCCCCGCGCACGGAAAAACCCCAGGCAGAGGATTATGCCCAGGGCGCTCAGGCCATCCTCTCGCAAAAGGAGCAGGAAGCGCCCCAGGTTTTTGATGAGCTGGCCCGCGCCGTGCTGCTTCAATGCGCGGATGAAGCCTGGTCCTATTTCCTGGAGGAATTTGAAACCCTGAAAATGGGCTACCACCTCATGTCCCTGGGCAAATCCAGCCCCAAAAGCGTGCTGATTCGCTACAGCGCCAGGGTCTTGGCCTGGGCCAATGAATACATCCTAAAAGAAGGCCTGCGCCGGGTTTTCTGCTGCAAAATCACCAGGTCAGAAACGCCCTGACTCAAGCCAGGCTGGAATATATTAATTTCATTTCAAGCGCCGCTTGCTTGCGCCTCAGGTCAGGCGCCTTTAAACTGTAAGCAGAAAGGCAGGTGTGGCCAATGACAATCGGCAGCAGAATCAACAGCCTCCGCACAAGCAAGGGCATCACCCAAGCCCAGCTGGCGGAAAAGCTGGGCGTCAGCTTCCAGGCCGTGAGCAATTGGGAGCGGGATGAGCACCTCCCCGACACCGACAAGCTGGCATCCATAGCCCAGGCACTGGACAGCACGGTGGCCTCTTTGATGGGAGAGGACAGGGGTGCACCCGCCCGCCTGGAGCATGGGCGACCGCTTTTTTGATGAAAACCGCATGTACACCTTTGTCCAGGCCGCAGCCAAGGCCAAGGGGCTCAGGCAAACGCTGCTGGCGCTGCCCTTTGCCAGGGAGAAACACCGCGGGCAGACCCGGAAAGGGCCAGCCGGCATCCCCTACATCAGCCACCCCCTCACCATGTGCTGCCAGGCGCTGGCCCTGGGGCTGGATGAGGATGGGTTGCTGGCCGCCACCTTGCTGCATGATGTGGTGGAAGACTGCGGGGTGACGCTGGAAGAGCTGCCCGTTGACGAGGCGACCCGGGAAACCGTGCGCCTGCTGTCCAAAGACCCCATCCACGAGGCGGATGAGGAAGGCTACGATGCCGGTTATTTCGCCGCCATCGCCGGGCATCCTCAGGCCAGCCTGGTGAAGTTGCTCGACCGCTGCCACAACCTGTCAGCCATGGCGGCGGGCTTCACGCAAAAGCGCATGGCCGAATATGCGGAGCATACCCTGCGCTGGGTGATGCCGCTGACCGACAGCCTGCGCCACCAGCACCCGGCATACAGCGACGCCTGTTTTCTCATCAAATACCAGATGCTAAGCCTGATTCACATGGTGAGAAGCCTGGTGAAGGTGTAGCCCCCTCAGCCATTCTTATCCCGCTTCCGGTTCAGGTAAATATCCAGCTTTTCCTTCATTTTTTCGGGCATCTCCCGGGCCACGGGGCAGGTGGCGGCCTGGGCCATGCCTTCCACAAAGTCGCCGATAAACTGAATATCCGCCAGCATTTGATCCATGCTCATCAGTTCCAGGGTGTCATAGCGGTTGTGGATGGTGGCGGTGTTGGACGGGGCGATGCGGGCAAAGCTGATGGCGGGCACGCCCTTGTCAGCAAAGGGAGTGGAATCGCTGGAGTACACATCCTGCCTGGCCTTTAAGCCAAATCCCTTTTGCTGGCCCAGATACTGCACGTAGTGCACCAGCTTTTCCTCCGCCGTCGCGCAGGCGATAAAGCCGCCCATGATGGTGCCAATCATGTCCAGGTTGACGCACAGGGCGATTTTTTTGAGCGCTTCCTCATAATCCCGGGTGTAAGCCTTGGCGCCCAGCAGCCCCCGCTCCTCCGAGCCACACCAGATAAAGCGCAGCCCATAGCGCATCTTTTGCCGGCTGAAGCGCTCCGCCATGGCCATCAGCCCCACGCTGCCGGACATGTTGTCATAAACCCCCTGGGAGAGGGAGGTGGAATCATAATGCGCCGTCAGCACAATCCATTCGTCGCTTTCCCCAGGCAGCTCCAGCAGCACATTGTGGGACTGGCCCTTATATTCCCGCTGTTTCAGCACGATTTTCGCGGTTTCAGGCGCTGAAGCCACCAGGGCGACGGCCTGTTTCACGTTGATGTTAACGCCCGGAATCACCCGGCCTTTGCTGACGGCGGCGCGCAGCTCCCGCTGGTCGATGTCCTCATTCTGGTGGTGAACATCGCCGCTGAAGGTGATAAAGCCCAGGGCGCCGTTGTCCAGCATGTCCTGATACAGCCAGTAGCGCAGGTGGCTTTCCACCAGCACAATCCGGCCCCGGCAAAGGCTGAGGGAATGGGCGTCGGTGTTCCTCAGGTAATAAAGCGGCGCTTCCACCGTGGCACTGCCCGCATTCAGGTAGCCCTTGCAGGGGATGGCCTTGCCATCCACCTCAAGCGACGCCTCCTCAATCGTGGCCATGTCCACCTCAAAGGGCATCAGCGTCGCTTCCAGCCCCAGGCCTTTCATGCGGCC
>CAZSSU010000030.1:0-781 GCA_964609415.1 uncultured Christensenella sp.
GACGCCGGAACTGGGCGATACCATCCTGCCCGGCATCACCCGGGATTCCATTTTAAAACTGGCTAAGGACATGAGCATCCCGGTGGAGGAAAGAAAGATTTCCCTGGCGGAGGTGGTGGCCGCCCATGCCTCGGGCGCATTACAGGAGGCGTTTGGCGCGGGCACTGCTGCGGTGGTATCTCCGGTGGCTTCCCTCACCGTGGAGGGGGAGGAGCTGGTGATTGGCGATGGGTCAACCGGCCCTGTCACCCGGCAGCTTCATGACACCCTCACCGGCATCCAGCGGGGGGCGCAGGGTTATGACCACCCCTGGGTGGTGTATCTGGCTTAAGGCGATACCAAAATCTTTGGAACTCTGCCATGCTGAAGACATGGCGGAGTTTTTTTGTGCGCTCAGCTGTGGTATAGTGACCGGAGTGATGAAAAGGAGGCTGCTTTGAAGCCTGTCAGATATTTACTTGGAAAAATCCGCCGCTATGACCCTGATATGCTCTGGGTTATGGCGGCCAACACACTGCTGTCCGCCTTATATCCGTTTATCTGGGTGCTGGTGCCAGCCTGGATCCTGCGCTATGGGGCGATATGGGACAGAAGCACCTTGATTCTGGTCATCGCCGGTGCTGGTGTCCTGGCCGCTGGCTGCGGCTTTGCCATCAGCTTCTGGACGGGCAACTACCGCATGCGCATGAACGGCGTGCGCTATCACCTCATCCGCGACCTCATGGCTCACAGCCTCAGGATGCCTTATCAAAACACCCTCGACCCCCAAGTGCTTGACGAC